>CAYQLG010000146.1:0-9436 GCA_964418235.1 uncultured Planctomycetales bacterium | reverse complement strand
CCGCCGCCGACAGCTCGGTGGATGTGGAAAATCTCGTGATCGAATACGCGATCTGCATGGCCGACGGCAGCTTGAATGAAGCCGAGGAGCTGGCCGTAACGATCCGAAAGCACATCCGCAAAGCCGAAGACGTCATGCAGCGGCTGACACTCGACGAAATTCCGCCGCCGCAACTCGCAAGCATTCCGCGGCCGGTGCTGATCGGGTTCTTCCGCCAGTTGCGCGAGAAGAAGTAGCGCGCGGCCTGCGCGGGCCGCGCCGTGGTGCTGTGTCGACGGAGCGCCAGGCCCGGCAGGGCGTTGCGCTTCGCGAGCGCGGCGCGCGGGTCCAGCGGTTTGCTAGGGGTGATCTTTCAGCGGGGTTCGCATGCTGGCCGTCCACGATCAACACTTGCGCATGTCCCGCGGTTTGAAGCGCCGGGCGGCGCGTCATCGTCAGCCCGGTGCGGATGGCGGCGGATTGGCGGGCGCGCGGGTCGGCGAGTAGAGTTGGGGGCGATGTACGAGCAAAGCATGACCGACGCCGTGCGGGCCGAACTCGATCGCGTGGGCCAGTGGGTTCGGGCACGGGGCGACGCCGGCGCGATTCCGCCGGAGAGCGGCCGTTTTTTACATGCGCTGGTGCTGGCCGGCGGTTATCGGCGCGGCATCGAAATTGGTACAAGTTACGGGTTTTCTTCGCTATGGATCGGGGCGGCGCTGGCCCACAACGGGGGCGTGTTGACGACGATCGACATCGATCCGACGAAGCTGGCCTTTGCCCGCGAGGTTTTCGCGCGGGCCGGACTGTCGAGCAGCATCGATCCGATGGTTGGCGACGCGCAAAGCGCGCTGGCCGAGGCCCACGGTCCGTTTGATTTTGTCTTCATCGACGCCGACGTTGATCGCGTGCAGGACTATTTTGACCTGCTGTGGCCGAAGCTGGCCCATCGCGCGACGCTCGTGACCGACAACGTCAGCAGCGACGCCGAGGCGCTTTCAACGTTTGTGCGCGGGCTGCGCGCTCATCCGGAGCTCTACAGCACGCTGGTCGCGATCGGCAGCGGGCTGGAGGTCTCGGTCAAGATCGAGCCGCGTCGCACCGCCACGCTCGACGGGGCGGACTGGGTAATCTAACGCGAGCGGTCGTTCAGATCCTGCGGGCCTTCGACCGCAGCGCGGATATTATCGTCGGCGGGCTTGAAATCGCCCGTCGGCATTGCGAAAATGGACTGCCTAGAAATTGACGATTTTCTTGTTCCGCGTAGGCGCGTGAGGTTCCCATGACGCAGCGAAAGCCGCAGATCAACTTTCAGGTCGATGACGCGATGAAGCTGCTCTATGAGGAGGCCAAGGCCTCCGGGCACTGGGTCACGCGCTTTTGCGCCGCGGGTTTTCTCCTGATGGTCGAGGACCCGGCCGCGCGCGAGCGCGCGATCGACCGCCTGCGCGAGTGGGAGGCCGAGTATGGGAGCGCGACGCAGGCGGAAATCCGGGAGTTTGTACGCGGCGCGCAAGCCGCGATGCGAGCCGCTCCTCGAGGTAGCGCGCGAGCCCCGAAAGCTCCTCCGGCGCGAAAAAAGGCAAGACGTGGTGAATCCGGCTAATCTCCTGGGCACGGGCCTCGTCCAGCAGCACGGTTGAGATCGACATCGGTTTACTCCTGACCGGCGCAGCGCGGCTGGCCGGTTGATGTCTGTTCGCTTGTCCGCGGGGTTTCGCCTTCCCTGGCGACCGATTCCGTGGCTGACTTTCCCGCTAGGCACGTGGGGCAGCATTCGTGACGGTCGAATCCACTGGGCTAATTGTACGGAAATTGTTAGGTATGTCAAGCCCTTTTTCCGCAGGCTCGCGATATTGGCCGAACACGTGGATTTTCCACTGGTTAGCCGCAGCGCTGGAGCGTTTACGAAATGGCCTTTTCGCCTGAAGCAGAGCCGCGACCGTCAGGCAGCGGAGATTCAACGAAGGTCTGACCCATCCCTCCCGGACGGGCCTCTGAAAAGCGATCGAGCGATTCAGAAAATGCTCTACCGCACGCCCAATGCCGAATATGGTGTGCTGTCGGTCACACGCTGACGCACCATTCCAACCCACATGCCTTCACGACAGTTCACGCGACGGCGCGCGAGCAACGGCGGCAACCGGAGCGATATGGCCCACCGATACCGCCGCGTCGCCGCCCGGTCCGCGCCGCTGCAGTGCCGCCGACAGCCGCGCCGGCGTCGCAAGAAAAGACGCGCCGCCAGCGGCGCCGATCAGGACGAAACAACCTGCACAACGCGCCAACACGTTCACAAGCGACAGCGCGAATTTGACAAAAAATAACCAATCGCCCAAGAGTCGCCGCGTAGAATGTGCTGATCAGTTTGAGCCGTTGGCCGCGCGGGCGATAACAATTTCGCGCCGGCCGAACGGTGCGAGCGAGCGCAGGTGTGAACGCGGGGCCGGCTGGGCGCATGAAGTGGATCGCGCCGCAATCGGCGCCACGGCGTCGGCCGAGCCAGACAGGAAGTGCGGCATGAATCTTGAACACGTGCGAGCAGCGTTCCCCATCACGCGCAACTACAACTTCATGAATCACGCCGCCGTCGCGCCGCTGTGCAAGCCGGCGGCGGATGCGATGGTTGGATATGCGCAGGAACTGGCCCGTGCGGCCTACCTCGAGGGCACCTATTACCGGGCGGCGGAACGCGTTCGACAGGCCGTCGCACACCTGATCAAGGCCGACCCCGCCGAGGTCACGTTCACCAAGAACACCACCGAGGGCATCTGCTTCGTCGCCAACGGCATTCAGTGGCTCACCGGCGACAATGTCGTCTCCAACTCGATGGAATTCGCCGCCAATGTCTATCCGTGGATGAACCTTGAACAGCGCGGCGTCGCGCTCAAGATCGTCCGTGAAGAAGATGGTCGCATCCCCTTTGGCAAGATCGCCGCAGCGATCGACAAGCGCACGCGCGTCGTGACTATCTCCGCGGTGCAGTGGTGGAATGGTTTTCGCACCGACCTCGTGCGGCTCGGGGAGCTATGCCAGGAGCGCGGCGTGCTGCTTTTTGTCGACGCGATCCAGGCGCTAGGCATACATCCGATTGACGTCCGCGCGATGAACATCGACTTTCTGGCGGCAGATGGTCACAAGTGGCTCTGCGCCCCGGAGGGAAGCGGCATCTTCTATTGCCGCCGCGAGCTGATCGGCCACCTCCGCCCGAGCGAGATCGGCTATATGTCGATGAAGCACACCTATGACTCGCTCGACATGCGCATCGACCTGCACGATGACGCGCGGCGCTTTGACAGCGGCGTCTATAACCTCGCCGGCGTTTGCGCGTTGGGCGCCGCCGTGAACATGTTCCTCGAACTCGGCATCGATGCGATACAGGTGCGCATCAAGGAACTGACCGATCAGCTCGTTGAAGGGCTGCGTCGCAAGGGCTGGGTCGTGCACAGCCCGCGCACCGCGAGCGAATGGAGCGGCATCGTCAGCTTCTCATCCGACAAGCACGATCTGGAGGCGCTGCGCAAGCACCTGCGCAGCGAGTTTCGCGTCATCATCGCCAGCCGGCTGGGCCGCTTGCGGGCCGCCCCGCACTTTTATAACACCGCTGAGGAAATGCAGCAGCTCATCGACGCGCTGCCGAATGCGTAACTCGAAAGACGCCTGGCCGCAGCGCCGGGCTGAGCGAAGGGCTGGGCGGCCGTGCGCAGCTTGAGCCGGACAAGGCCCGAGGCAGCGCTAGAAACAGCTCGTGCCGTCGTTTGGCCACGACCCAGATTCGGGCTAATCTACGCAAGATCACATGCACGATGCGGCGGAGCAGATCGAGCGGTTGCAGCGGGTGCTCGCGGTTTCGCGGCAAATGGCCGCGACGACCGACCTCGACGCCCTGTTGGGGATGATCGTTGACGCCGCCTGTCAAACGCTCGACTGTGAGCGGGCCACGATCTTCCTGCACGACCCCGAACGGCGTGAGTTGTACAGCCGCGTCGCGAAAGGCATCGATGGGCAGCCCTTGCGTTTTCCCGCGGACCGCGGGATCGCCGGCGCCGCGGCCCAATCGCGCGGCATCGTGCACGTGCCCGACGCCTATGCCGACCCGCGCTTCAATCAGGAGATCGATCGCAAGACCGGCTTCCGCACGCGCAATCTGCTGACGTTTCCGCTCGAAAACATCGACGGCCGGCTCATGGGCGTGCTGCAAGCGCTGAACAAGCACCGCGAGCACCCCTTCGACGCGGCGGATATCGAGCTGGCCCAAATTCTCAGCGCGCAGGCCGGCGTGGCCCTGCATCGGCAGCAACTCATCGAGGAATATGCCGAGAAGCGCCGCATGGCGCGCGAACTCGAACTGGCCGAGCAGATTCAGCGCGCGTATCTCCCCAAGCAAGACCCCTCCGTTGCGGGCTATGACATCACCGGCTGGAACCGCTCCGCCGATCAGACCGGCGGCGATTGCTTTGACTTCATGGCGTTGCCCGATGGGCGTCACGCGCTGTTGCTGGCAGACGCGACCGGACACGGCATCGGCGCGGCGCTGGTGATCTCGCAGTGCCGCTCGCTGTTGCGGGCGGCGCTATCTGTGACGGGCGACCTCGCCGCCGCCGTCAACCGCATGAACCGCTTGCTGGTCGACGATCTGTCCGACGATCGCTTCGTGACGGCTTTTGTCGGCGTGCTCGACCCGCGCGGACACACGCTGGAATACATCTCCGGCGGGCAGGGGCCGCTGCTCTTTCTGGATGGCGATCAGGCCGAGGCGCTGAACGCCAGCGGCCTGCCCTTTGGCATCATCGCTGATTTCACTTATGAGCTGCAGCGCTATGAGCTGCAACCCGGCGGCATCGTCGCGCTCCTCACCGACGGGTTCTATGAGACCGCGCGCGCCGACGGCGAGATGTTCGGTGAAGAGCGCGTGATCGACCTGCTTCGCCGCAGCGCGACGACCCCGCTGCCCGATGTTGTGTCGCGGCTATATGCGGCCGTGCTGGAATTCCGCGGCGCCGAGGCACAAGCCGACGATCTGACCGCGGTGCTGTTGCGGCGCCGGCCGGAGTGAAGATGAGGCCGGCGCCACGCAGTCTTTCCGAACTTATCACACAGCACCATTTTCAATGCTGCTGCCCAACCACTGCCATGTCATCTCACGCGAAGCGGCCCGGTATTGCTCATCATGCGCGCGGGCACTTTGGAAGAATCGTCAGGGCCTACCCACCCATGCCGAAGCCGTACAAGAAATTGCCCGTTGCGAGCGACTGCACTCCGCCACAGCTCGCACATTTCGTTGCATCAGTACTTATTCCAGCTCGAGCGCGCTCGTTATCTTGAACGGCGAGCGTGCAGCGGTAATCGTCCGGCGCCTTTCACGATTTCGAGCTGAGATGATGCGGCACGCCAAGGCTGATTGACGTCAACGAGGCAAAACATCCGCCCTGCGGACGATACGAGAACCTAACCGCGCCGCGAAGATGCGATTGATTCTCAAGGGCACCTTGTGATTATTCCAGCCATTGTCGGCATGATTGGCATCATGATGGGGCGACTGTAACAAACAACACGAAGGATATCGTGAAAGCATGAAGCTCAGCCGGGCGGCAAGCGAATCACGGCTACGTGAGGGAACCCTGTCGCGGTGCGTTCCGCGGCCTCGCGCTGGCGCGGCTCCATCTGACGGCAGCCGCCTTGATCGCCCCGTCGTCCAGGCGGCTTCCGCTATAATCGCCCAAGCCCCTAGCGTTCGGCGTGTCGGCCGGGCGCGGCTGGGCGCGGAGAGTCCCCCCGCCGCTTTGGGGCCGTTGGCTTGGGAGTCGTCGTCGCCGCATGGATCAATCGCGGATTCGTAATTTTTCGATCGTGGCGCATATCGACCACGGCAAGAGCACCCTGGCCGATCGGCTGCTGCAGATCTCGGGCGCGGTCGCCGCGCGCGACATGAAGGAGCAACTGCTCGATTCGCTCGACCTCGAGCGCGAACGGGGCATCACGATCAAGGCTTCCGCCGTCGTGCTCGATATCGACGTCGACGGCGAGCGCTACATGTTCAACCTGATCGACACGCCCGGCCACGTCGATTTTCATTACGAGGTCTCGCGGGCGCTGGCCGCGTGCGAGGGGGCGCTGCTGGTCGTCGACGCGACGCAGGGTGTGCAGGCCCAGACCGTCGCGAACGCCTACGCCGCGGTCGGCGGCGGGCTGGAGATCATCCCGGTCATCAACAAAATCGACCTGCCCGGGGCCCAGCCGGAAGACGCCGCGCTCGAGGTCGAGCATGTGCTCGGCATCAGCGCTGAGAATGTGCAGTTCGTTTCCGCTAAGTCGGGCATCGGCATTCCTGAACTGATCCGCGCGATCGCCACGCTGCTGCCCCCGCCCAAAGGCGACCCACAGGCGCCGCTGCAAGCGCTGATCTTCGACTCGGTCTATGACGACTATCGCGGCGTCCTGTGCTACATCCGTCTTGTAAATGGCACGATTAGGAAGGGTCAGAAGATCCTGCTCATGGGCCGTGGGCGGCATTACGTCGTCGGCGAACTCGGCAAGCTCCGCCCGCATCAGATGCCGGTCGAGCAGCTCTCCGCCGGCGAAGTCGGTTACATGGTCGCCGCGATCAAGCTGCTGCAAGACGTGACCGTCGGCGACACCGTCACGGACGCGACTAATCCCGCCGCCGAGCCGCTCCCCGGCTATCAGCCGCCGCAGCAAATGGTCTTCTGCGACTTCTATCCGGCGGGCGGCGAAGACTATACCGAGCTGCGCGAGGGGCTGGAGAAGCTCGCGCTGAATGACGCTTCGTTCACCTACACACCGGAGCATTCGGACGCGCTGGGCTTCGGCTTTCGCTGCGGCTTTCTGGGCCTCTTGCACATGGACATCGTGCAGGAGCGGCTGGGGCGGGAGCTGGGCGTCGAAGTCGTGCAGACGGCGCCGAGCGTCACCTACGAACTGCTCATGCGCGGCGGCGAGGTTCGGCGGGTCGACGCGGCCGGCGATCTGCCGACGTTCGACCAGATCGAGGAGCTGCGCGAGCCGATTGTCGAGGTGCAACTGATCGTGCCGGCGGATTGCATCGGCGCGATCATGCAGCTCGCCGAACAGCGCCGCGGCGAATACAAGCGAACGGAATATCTCTCGCCGCAGCGCGTGCTGATCACGTTCGAATTTCCCTTCGCCGAGATTCTCTATGATTTCTATGACAAGCTCAAGAGCGCCACGCGCGGCTACGGCACGATGGACTATCACGTCACCGGCTATCGCGCCAGCGACCTGGTGAAGCTCGACATTCTCGTCAATGAGGCCCCGATCGACGCGCTCGCGATCATCTGCCACCGCAGCATGGCCCAGCGCCGCGGCCGCAAAGTGATCGAGCGCCTCCGCGAAGAGATCGACCGCCATCAATTCGAGATTCCGCTGCAAGCCGCGATCGGCGGCAAGGTCATCGCCCGCGAGACGATCAAAGCCTTCCGCAAAAACGTCACCGCCAAATGCTATGGCGGCGACGTCACCCGCAAGCGCAAGCTGCTCGAAAAGCAGAAGGAAGGCAAGAAGCGGATGAAGACCGTCGGCCGCGTCGACATTCCGCAAAAGGCGTTCATGGTCGTGCTGGAGCCGGGGGACTAGTGCTTCGTCACACTTGAATTTGCGGCTTCGAAATGAGGGCAGCATGGGCCTGGCGGCCCGTGTGTCCCGCTACAGGGATAGGCGCGAATCTCATGTCGTGACGTCGGAGCACCTTTCCGCTTCATCCGAGAATTCAAGCTTGACGGAGCACGAGACCGAATTCACATCGTCCGTAGTGTCGTTATAGCGCGGACGTCGCTTCATTTCGCGGCATCCGCGTTGTTGGCGGCAAACGTGCCGGCGCTGACTTTTTGACGCTGCAGCGCCTGGAGTTGTCGCTGCTGGGCTTCGAATGCTTGCATCATCGCCTGCTGCTGCGCTTCGCGCTTGCGCGCCTGCTCCGCCTCGATCGCCAGTTCAATGCCCTTGGCGGCCAACCCGATCAGCAAGCCGCTCGGAGATGTCGAGCCACAGCCCGTCGTGGTCACCGCGACAAACAGCATCCCCGCGGCGACAACCAGACGGCGCCGACGACTTCCCCGGGCCTTGGCACTGCTCAGCTTCAGCGTCGCATCCGACAGATTCGTGGACATGTTGCACCTCGTTGGATCGGCGGATTCAAACCGGGCCGCCCGGCCGCTTGGTTCGCTGCCCGCTCATGCATAGATGCGCCGCCGGCCCGCGCCGAGCGCACACAGGGCAGAAAAAGCCGCCGGCGCTGGTCGCCATCATGCCAGCCCGAGGCGACAACGCGCCGGGCGCGCAGCTCTTTCTTGCTGAGCTTCGGCCCGAAAATACAGACCGGAACCAGCCGGTGGGCGGAACCATCGAAGTTATTCCGCTCATCAATGCTCTGCGGAAAGGGTGATGTGTCGGGTTTTCGCTCGGCGGTAACTCTTCGCCCCGCTGCAAGATTTTTTTGAAATTTCTTCGATTTAGCCCTTGCGCCGTGAGCTCGCACGCGCTGATGACGTGCGCATGCGCAATGTGGTGCGGCATGCGGATGGGCTGGAGGACCTGGTGGCGGCGTTGCAGACCGGCGTCTGTGACGAGGCGGCCGCGCTGCGGCTGTATGGGCTTGGGCGCCGAGGCGGTGACGCTGGCGCTGCTGGCGGCGGCGCGACGAATTACGGCCCAGCGTACGCAGATTACCCAGCAAGCGGCCCGCATCAGCGCGCTGCAGGTTCAGACCGCGACCGCCACCGCGGCCCATGCCGCTGTCACCGCTGCCGCCGCGGCTGCGGCCGGCGTTTCGCCCGCCACGCCTTCGGGCATGATTCCGGTTTAGCTCAAACCCAACGTCGGCGGCGCGGCCGATTCGCACGCCTACATCGGCGGCGCTGCGGTCGGCAACGTGCTGGCCGGCGGCGCTGCGGCTGGCCGGCCCGTCGATCGCGACGCGCTGCGGCTCTGTAAGCGCCTCCGCCGCACCGGCGACGGCATCTTCACGTTCCTGGATCACCCGAGCATTGCGTTCGAGAACAACTTCGCCGAACGGATGATCCGCCCGGCCGTGGTGCTGCGCAAGAACAGCCAGTCCAACCGATCCGAAACCGGCGCGACCACGCCGGCCGTGCTCATGAGTGTCTACCGCACCCTCAAACTCCGCGGCGACGACCCGCTCCAAGCCCTCGAAAACGCCTTACGCGAATTCATCGCAACCGGAAAACTACCGCCCCTGCCCGTCGCAGTCGTTGCAGAAGGGTGAACTGTTACACCTTGGCCAGTATGTGAAATGGGTGCTGCGGATGGTTGTGACACGCACGGGTCGCCAGGCACCTTCGCCCACGGCCGGGCGCGGGGCTTGAATGGCTTGAGATTGTCGAGATAATGGAAAGTGTGGCCTCGATAGCTCAGTTGGTAGAGCAGCTGACTCTTAATCAGCGGGTCCTAGGTTCGAGCC
>CAYQLG010000145.1:0-9638 GCA_964418235.1 uncultured Planctomycetales bacterium | reverse complement strand
GCCGTGCGTGCCGCCTCCGGTCGCACCGCCCGTGGCCGCCCCCGCGCCGCGCACCAACGGCGTATTCAGCCGGCGCGAGTCATGGACGTACTTCCAGCCGAAGCGGCCATCGTCGCAAATCCACCACTCGTTGACCTTCTCGTTGAAGCGTGGCTTGACGCGATAAATCACGTCTTCATTCTGGTCGATCGTGATCGAGCAGCCGCGCGCGCAGCCCGGGCAGACGCTCTTCTTGGGCTGCAAGAGCCAGACGCGCTGCTTGAACAGGAAGTCCTTGTCGAGCAAGGCGCCGACCGGACAGATGTCGACAACGTTGCCCTGCAGCTTGTTCTCGAGCGGCACGCCGGGGAACACGTCGATCTCGCCGCGGCTGCCGCGATTGACGACGGACAGCTCCGCGTCGCCGGCGACTTCATCGCAAAAGCGAACGCAGCGCGTGCACAACACGCAACGATCCTGATAGAGCAGTGTCTTGGAGCCGATGTCCTTCTTGGGATTCTTGTGCTTATCTTCGACCATGCGGCTGGTCGAGTGGCCAAAGCCCTCGGAGTAATCCTGCAGATAGCACTCGCCGGCCTTGTCGCAGACGGGGCAATCGAGCGGGTGATTGAGCAGGTAGTACTCCATCACGTGCTCCTGATTCTCCTTGACCTTGGGCGAGTCGAAGCGCACCTCCATGCCATTCTTGACCGGCGTCTGGCAGGAGGGAAACAGCTTGGGCACCCACGTCAGCTCCTTGGTGCGCGGGTCGGGCATCTTCATTTCCATCAGACACAGGCGGCAACTCGCGACGACGCTCAGGCCCGGGTGATAGCAATAATGGGGAATGTCGAGGCCGGCCTCGAGCGCGGCCCGCAAGACCGGAATGCCTTCGCGGGTCTCCACCGTCTGGCCATTGATTGTGATCGTCGCCATAGAGCTACCTATTGGAATGGGCGCGCTGACCGGCGCACGCACGTTGTCGCCCGGCCGCCCGGAAACCGCTGCTCACGACGCTGACGCCACGCGCGGCCCAGCGTCCCGATACTCGCGGCAAGGCCCCATCCGCCCGTTGCGGCGAGGCGCTGAAATTACAGCCCGCTGTCGTCGAAAATACTAGCGGCGCCGCACGGCAGCGACCAGTGTTGAACTTTCAGTTGCGGCGCGCAGTGCAGGGTCGGCATGCCGCGAGAATGACCGCGCGCCGCTGCACATGGGATCGTGGGGTCGTCGTCTCAGAATCTCGCCGCCAGATCACCGCAGGCCCACTCCTCCAAACACAGCAATGCCCAGAGCAGACTGGATAGATTCATCCACGGCCGCCGCTGGGCGCGCAGCACCCACGCCACGCCGCCCGCGCTCAAGACGCCCGCCTGCACCAGTCGCCCGCCGCGCAGCCGCGTGCGGGCGTGCTCCAGCAAATCGGCTTTCATCCAGCGCCGCAGCGGGACGCGAAAGCCGCGTTTCTTACGATAGATCAGCTCGCGCGGCACATAACGCTCGGCCACGCGCTTCAATAGATATTTTCCGACGCCCGCACGGATCAGCAGATCCGGCGCCAGCCGGGCGCTGAACTCGATGACGGCGTGGTCCAACAGCGGCGGCCGACACTCCAGCGAGTAGGCCATGCTCGTGCGATCGACCTTGGTCAGGATGTCGCCGGGCAAATACGTCGTCACGTCAAAATACTGCCCCGCGGAAAGCCGCGACCAGCCGCCCCGCACGGCCAATCCCTCGAAATCCGCCATATCGTCCGGCTGCAAGTCATGCAGGAAAGCGGGGATTTGCGCGCCATCAGACCGGGTCGCGGACGTTCCCCACGCCGAACCCAAGCCGACCTCGGTCGGCAACAGCTTATCCAAGAGATAGTCGGTAGCCGTGTGCTCACGCAACAGAAATGCCCGGAGCGCCGGCTGCGCCGCATAGCGCAGTCGCTGCAACGGCTTGGCCTCGGGCGAAAGCAGCTGCGCACCGGCGGCATGCAGAAGGTGCTGCCAGGCCGCGGGCGTCCGACCAGCCTGCTGCGCTCCGCCTCCGCCGGAAACTCCGGCCAGCAAGGGCTGATAGCGCTGATAGCCGGCAAAGGCTTCATCGCCGCCGTCGCCGGTCAGCACGACGCGCACGTGCTCCGCCGCCGCCCGGCAGACCAGATCGCTGGCGAGCGCAGAGGAATCAGCGAACGGTTGGTCAAACTGTTGCGCGACGCGCGGCAGCGCCGAACGTGCGTCAAAGGTGACGAGGGTTTCGTGATGCTCCGTCCCGCAGTGCTCGGCCAGACGCCGGGCAAACGGCAACTGATCAAAACCCGGCTCTTTAAACCCGACCGCGAACGTCTTGAGACGGCGGGCGCCGAGTTGTGTCGCCAGCGCCACGACGAGCGATGAATCCACGCCGCCGCTGAGCAAGGCCCCTACCTCGACATCTGATTCGAGGTGGCTGTGGACCGCCGCACGGAGCCGACGGTCCAGCTCTTCGACGGCTTCGCGCTCGTCATGGATGCGCGGCCCCGCGTAGTCGATCGCCCAATAGCGCCGGGCGCGATACTCCAGCACCGGGTCGACTGGCGCGTCCGCCGACGCCGCGAAGCGCGGGCCGAGCGGCTCGTGCCGCACCTCCGCGCTCCCAGCCGGCGCAATCGGCGGGAGCGCGACATCAAGTCGCGTGCCCGCGGGCAACTCGTATACGTCTTCGTAGAACGTCAACGGCGCCGGCACGTACTTCCAGCGCAGATACTGAATGAGCGCGGCGCGGCAAATCCGCGGGCGCTGCGGCAGGAGCGGCACAAGCGCTTTCAACTCCGACGCGAAGACCATCAGCTTCGGGCTGTGATAGACAAAGAGCGGCTTGATGCCGAGGCGATCGCGCGCCAGCGTCAGCCGGCCGGCCTCTTCATCGAGAATCGCCAGCGCGAACATCCCGCTGAGCGCCTCGGGAAAGCCCGCCGGGTCTTCCTCGAAGCCATGCAGCGCGGCCTCTCCGTCGCTGTGCGAGCGAAAGACGTGGCCGCTGCGCTCCAGGGCAGTGCGGAGCGCGCGGAAGTTGTAAATCTCGCCGTTATAAATCAAGCGTCGCCGGCCGGTTTCATTGACAAGCGGCTGCTGCCCGCCGGACAGATCGATGATGCTCAGCCGGCGATGGCCGAGAAACGCCCGACGATCCGCCGACCAGTAAACGCCGCGATCATCCGGCCCACGATGGGCGAGCGCATCGACGGCGGCCTCCAGGCGCGCCGCCGAGATCTCGAGCGATTGAGCGGAGAATGCACCGACGATTCCGCACATAGGCGTGGGCGGCATTATGTGAGCAGCGCCGCGGGGCGGAAAGTGCCTGCGTGCTTCGCAGCTTTGGTCAAGCGCGCACGCCGCGCATCAGGTGGTCGGGCGCAGACGCGGCGGCCGGCAGGCGCCGCACTCGCCCTCGAGCGAACCCGCGGCGGCCCGGAACCGGCCGACCCGCGAGTATTCGCCGGCCGCTCAAACTCTTCGCGTCGCTAGGTTTTTGCGGCTTGCCGGGCAGCCCGGCTGGCGCGCCATTGCGAGGCCGGCACCCCGCCGATGCCCCAATCGTCGGTCTCGATTTCCTGAATGACGATGAAGGTTGTGTCCGGGTCTTTGCCCAGCACGGTCACGAGGGTTTCAGTGACCTGCCGGATGATCTCGCGCTTCTGTTCGGGGCTGGCCTTGGGTTCGCGGGTGATCTGAATGTTGACGTAAGGCATTGTTCTTCTCCTTTTGATTCTGAGAACATCATCGTTCTGCCATAGACGAGTTCGAAACGAGGGTAGCATGGGCCTCTGGCCGGTGCGCAGCTCGACCCACCGCGGCATGAATTCGCCTGAAGCTCAAACAATTCAATTTCAGCGTGAGGCGAGTCATAACAGACAGAACCGCCGGTATCTGTGCGGCATGCATGATCAAGTGGCGCGAAGCGCGGCACGGAAGCCATGACGAGCCATGCGGGCCGCCGGCGGTTGTCGGGGCTGGTGGCACTGTTGATTCTGCAAGTGTCACAACGTGTGCCGCTACTCTGCGTGCAGCGTGATTGACCGTAGGCTACGGCTGCAATCATCCGGAAGGTCCTGCAATGGGAACATCCAGACTTACTGCCCTGAACCGTGCGCACGTTCAATCCCACACCGTCGAGGATACAACTAGCCCCCCATCGGACGCGTACGGATGGTATGCCCGGTTGTACGCAGCGATAGGATGCAGTTCGCCGCCCATCCGCGCCTGTTTTTGCGAGTACGCAATTGCATCTCTCTCGCGGGTCCTGGAGAGCGCGGCGAGACACGCCTTGTCCACGGCGCGCACGCTCGGGCCGCAACTGAAGAACAGATACTTGACTCGGAACACGATCATGCTCTATGCTCCGGAATCGCGGAAAATACTGCGGCGAAACAAGACGTAAATAACAGAAGGGCAACATGACCACGCACGACGCCGATGAACCCATCAACAAGAAGGAGTGGGCACACAGAGCGCTCAATTTCTACCGACAGGAAGATCGGCATGAGTCCAATCTCGTTTCTGAGCGTGTTCGAAACGTCCTTACCGCGACGGCGTTCCTAGTAACCGCCTTCGGATTTGTCTTCAGTAAGCCTGTGGACAGTATCAGCAAGGCTTTCTTGCTGGTGCTCAGTTTCTTCGGCATCTTCATTTCTTGTGCTGGGATATGGGGCGTCGGCATTTACGAGAAGCTCATTGGCTTCTGGACAGAGAAGGAGCGCAAGCTCCGGGACGGCAACGGGAGCGATCAGGGGTTAGGTGACGATCCTGATCTGGGGCGTTTTTTTCATAGTCGCTATCCGATAGACGCCGACACAGAACACAAGAGACATCTGAAGGTCTTGTATGCTGGGCCCGTCTTATGTCTCATGCTTTGGATTAGCCTTATGATCCTAGCAACAGCGCGATAGTTATCTCGGCGAACCTGTCCATGACCAAAACGTGAGAATGCGCGAAAGGCGGAGACACCGTGAACATGAAAGTTGACAGCTTGCAACCAACTTCGTCCCTTACCCAGCCTGCCGACGCATCCACACCCTGTGCCTCTTGCGAGGAAAACGGGCGGCGCTGGCGGTATGAGGCTCGGCGGAGCAACATCGAGCATGAGGATGAGCTGATCGACCACCGCTTGCAGTGGCTACTATTGGGGCAGTCTTTTTTAATGGGAGGATGCATTGCTGTCGGAAAAGTATCGCCAATTGTCATGGGGATAGGTATCACCTGGTGTGTTGTGGCGTCAGTGGGAATCAGTGCCGCAGTCAGAAACATCAACATTGTGAAGGGGCCGTATGACACCAAGGAAGATGCATTGCCCAATGGTGCGCCTGCGATCGTTGGCGCGGGTCCGTTGCATAGCTTTGGGCTTATCCCCGCCATCGCAATGCCAGCACTCATGGCCGTAGCGTGGTTACTCATCTGGTGGTACGGCCTCCCTGCACCAACGCTGTGACAAGGGGAAACGTCGTTGGCGCGACACACGAGAGAGTGATATCAAGATCACCATTAGAGAATTTCGGATCACCAGTGCCGGAATTCGAGGTGGGAGTTTGTCCAGCATGCTCTTCCTTGTGCTCGATGTGTCCAGGATAACATTCCTCGATAGCTTCAACTGACCGTGCAGACCCTCCTGTGGGCGGGTTGGCACTGTTCATTCTCCAAGCAACCTCCGCGTATGCCACCACGCCGTTCCAGGTTGGACGCTATCCTGCATGACGACTCCGCCATGCGAAACGCGCATGGATGCTCCCTCATGATCGGTGATCGTACGATGGCGGATCGCAAGCGAGCATTCGTCCACGGCGCCTCGTTCGGCTGGTGGCGCTGGCGCTTTCAGCCGGTGTGGGGTCTGTGGGGGCACCTGGGGATCGACTATTCCTACGAAGCCCCACGTCTGCACGGACCTGGATTCTTCCTGCGGCACATGGATTATGGTCTGCCCGGCGACAGAACCCATCCGAGATATCGGCACTGCATCGCGCTCTACGCGGCGATGATCGCGCCGAATGGAAAGGGCTGGCCGCCCCTGCGCACGCCGCGGGGCAGCGTCTATCTGGCTTCCACGTTTCGGCGCGCGCCGCAAGCCGTGTTGGAGCATCTTCAGCATCGCGTACCGCGCTTCTGGGGCGGATATGGAGCGTATCGTTCGTGGGGACCCAACAGCAACAGCGGCCTCCGCGCAGCGCTGCGGGCCTGCGAGGCGGCGACCGGCTATCGTTTCGGTCGTCCGCCCCTCCGCATGTGGCTCGGCGCGATCGGCTGGTCATATCCGCTGCGGATGCAGCCGACAGAGGGGCCATTTCCCGGCTATTTTGAGTCTGCAACCCGCCTTCGATGGCGGGATACTCGCTCAATCATGCCCTTCGACAATGCGGATGACCAGGCCATGGAACGTAGATAAGTTTCATCAAATACCCGTTGCACGCAAGAGCGGCTCGTCGCCGCCGGCCATGCTGATGAGCAACTACCGCACCCGATCGCAGGTTCGATTGAACTGTAGCGTCGGACCTCCGTCGCCGTCGGCGAATCGGCTGCGATACGGCGTCGGGCAGAGTCGCCCGACCCGACAGGAAAAATGAGAACGCGCGAAGAACCCCTGACAAATCCCGGTGGAGCGGGCTTGCAGCCTGCTCGGACAGGCAGGATGACTGTCCCACTCCTGCGTTTTGTTAAGCGCTCGAGTACTCCGCAGCCACGATGCCCCTCCAAACCGTCGAAAACTCAATGCGCGAATTCGTCTCCACCGGAAGGCTGCCGCCGCGTCCGCTCGCCATCGTTGTAGAAGTGAACTGTTCCGCATGAACTTCAGGCCGGTCTTCCGCGTCGTTGAGCCGGTCTGCCACGACGTTCAGACGGTCTTCCGCGACATTCAGCCCGTTTTCTGACGGGGCTTGCGCGCCGCCGGCGGGTTGACCGGGCGGCGGACGCGGCCGAAAAGCTCGACCAGTCCGGCCAATTCTCGCGCTAGCTTCTCGTTGAGCGCGCCGGGCTTGAGCCGCCATTGCCAGTTGCCGGTCGGCTTGGCGGGCAGGTTCATCCGCGCCCGGCCATCGAGGCCGAGCCAATCCTGAGCCGGGATGATCGCGGTGTCGGCGACGCTGCCATAAGCCGCTCGAATCAGCGCCCCGTGCATATCGCGCGCGCCGGCCGCACCACAGTAGCGCAGAGCGCGTTGCCGGGTCGCCTTGGGGGCGGCGGCGAACCAACCCTGCGTCGTGTTATTGTCGTGCGTGCCGGTGTAGACGACCGCCTGCCGCGGATAGGCGTGCGGCCGGTTGTAGTGTCCGCCGTCGTCGTCGAAGGCGAATTGCAAGATGCGCATCCCCGGCATGCCATAGCGGTCGCGCAAGGCGATCGCCTCCTTCGTGTGCGGCCCAAGATCTTCGGCGATCACCTCGACACGCCCCAGCGCCCGCGTCACCGCCTCGAACAACTCGAAGCCCGGCGTCGGCGTCCATTTCCCGTTCTTGGCGGTCTTGGCCGATCCCGGCACGGCCCACAGCCGCGCAAACCCCAGGAAATGATCGACGCGCACCACGTCAAAGTGCGACAGTATGCGCTGAAAGCGCGCGATCCACCAGGCAAAGCCCGTGCGGCGATGCTCCTCCCAACGATACTGCGGGTGGCCCCAGAGCTGGCCGGTCTTGCTGAATACGTCCGGCGGAACGCCCGACACCGTCTGCGGCCGGCCGGCCTCGTCGAGATCGAATAGCTTGGCCTGTGACCAGACATCGGCGCTTTCGTGCGCGATAAAGATCGGAATGTCGCCGATCAGGCCGACGCCGCGCGCATGGGCATAGTCGCGCAGCGCCTGCCACTGCTGCTCATAGACATACTGCACGAAACAGTGATAGAGGTACTCGTCGCGATGGGCATCGAGGACGTTCAGCAGTTCACTCGTGTGCCGACGGAACTTCTCCGGCCAGCGCGGCCAGGGCTTGCCCTTGTGCAGCGCAAGCGTAGTCTGATAGATCGCGTAATCGGCCAGCCAATTACCGGCTTGCTTGGCGAAATCGGCGGCGCCGGCGGCGTGTTGCGCGCCGGGCGTCGTGCCGAACAGCGCCAGAAACGCCTTGCGCAAGCAGCTTTCGCGAAACCGTGCCGTCTTGGCAAAATCGACGCGCTCGCCCGCCAGCCCCGTCGGCGGTTTGATCTCCTTGCGCGTCAGCAGGCCGTCGTCAACGAGCCGCTCCAGACTGATCAACAGCGGGCTGCCGGCGAAGGCCGAATCAGTCGAATAGGGCGAGGCGCCTTCGCCCGGCGGCTGGGTCGGCAACATCTGCCACCAGCCCTGTTTGGCGGCGGCGAGAAAGTCCACAAACGCATAGGCGGCCGGTCCGAGGTCGCCGCAGCCGTATGGCCCCGGCAGGCTGGTCGGGTGGAGCAGAACGCCCGCCGCCCGCTCAGACAAACGAAAACGTGCTGACTCACTCATGGTGGGGCCAAGATACTCGCGGGGCAGGGCGATTCAAGCGGGCGCGCGGCCGAGCACAACCTCCGACTTGGAACCGGCTGTGTCGCCGCGTATCATGCCGGCTTGTGATTCTAACCGCATGGCGCGGCGCGAGTTGAGCGCCCGTCGTGCAGACTTCATATAGCCCAGAGGCCGATCGATGGTTTCCCTTCCGCAGGCAAATGGCGGCAATGAGCGCGAATCAGGGGGCTGCGGCGCCAGTTGCGGCGCCGGGTTGGAGAAAATCTATCCCACCACCGCCGTCCGTTTTGGCGCGATGAACTGGATCGGCGAATTCACCTATGAGCCGGGCACGGTCTTCAAGTGCGGCGCAAAGGTCGTCATCCAGACTGATCGCGGCATGGAACTGGGCAAGCAGGTCAGCCTGACGTGCACCGGCTGCCCCAGTTCGGTTTCGCGCGAGCAGATCACGAGCTATGTTCAGGCCAGCGGGCCGGAATTCTACCGGCTCAACGGCGGCCATATTCTGCGTGAAGCCACCGCCCAGGACATCAGCGAGCAGGAGCATCTCAACGCCCACGTGCAGGAGGACATGGAGACCTGCGCGCTGCTGGCGGCGCAACTCGGGCTGGATATGAAGATCGTGCTGGCTGAGCATCTGCTCGGCGGCGAGCGGATCGTCTTCTACTTTCGATCCGATCAGCGCGTCGACTTCCGCACACTCGTCAAGGAACTGGCGCGGCGCTATCACACGCGGATCGAAATGCGCCAGGTGCAGCCGCGCGAAGAGGCGCGCCTCGTCGCCGATCATGAAATCTGCGGGCGCGAGTGTTGCTGCAAGAATTTCCTCAAGAAAATGCGCCCGGTGAACATGAAGATGGCAAAGCTGCAGAAATCGACGCTCGACCCGAGCAAGGTGTCGGGGCGCTGCGGGCGGTTGCGCTGCTGCTTGCGCTATGAGCATGAGGGTTATGAGCAACTCGCCGCGAAGCTGCCTAATGTCGGCGCTCGCGTCGGCACCGATCACGGTGAAGCCGATGTGATGGACCGGCAGATTCTCACGCAACTGCTGCTTCTGCGCTTTGATGACAACCGTGAGCTGACCGTGCCGCTCGAGGAGATTCGCACGTTCGACCTGCCGCCGCGGGCACCGGCGGCGGATGCGGCGGCGCGGCCGCGCGATAGCGCGGACGAGCCGGACGCACGGCACATGCGGCGCTTCGGCGCGAATCTGCGCCGCGCTA
>CAYQLG010000144.1:0-9654 GCA_964418235.1 uncultured Planctomycetales bacterium | reverse complement strand
ATTCTAAACCCAACCGCCCCGCCTGACAACGGGCCGCCGGAGGCGGCGGCGCGCGCATCGCCCCCCGCTTACGGCGGTTCGCAGCCGCTTGCCAGCCGGCCAGTCCGACCTTACAATCGCTCGATTACGTTGGCGTACAAAGAGATATCCTCCCACCTGTTAGACGAAAGTGAGCAGATCAATGCCGGAGACCGCGGTCGACCTTTCCGCCTTCTTCAGCACGGCGGAACTGACCCCCGAGACCTACGAGCAATATGCGGATCAGGCTTTTGTTTCGCCCGGCGCCCGCGCTCAGTTTGATACGTTGGTCGGCGAATATCGCAAATCGGTCGATGCGGGACGCGGCGAGCCGCTCCGCGCGGCGCTCGCGATGCTCATCCTCGGGCGCCTCAGCGATGCCGTGGCCTATTTCGAGAAAGCCGGCTCCAGCCGGATGAAGCACTACTTCCTCGCGCAAGCCGAGATCGGCCTGGGCAAGTATCGTGACGCGATCGATGACCTGAAGAGCGCCGTCGCCAAAGGCTGGGAAGGCGACAACATCGAGTTGCTGATGGCGGGCGTCCTTGTGCGGGCCGGAGATCACGATGCCGCCGAGAAAATCCTCAGCAAGCATCAGCGCACGGGGCAGGAGAACGCTGGTTGGCATTTTACGCATGGGCTTTTACAGGAGTCGGCCGATGATTGGGGGCAGGCGGTGGATGCCTATGAAAAGGCCCTGGCGCTCGACCCCGACCATGCCGAAGCGATGTTTCGCCTGGCACGGCTCTATGACCTCCGCGGTGAGGATGATCAGGCCATCGAGCTTTATCAGCGGCTGGCCTTTCAGCCGCGCGCCTATGTCAACGCGCTGATCAACCTGGCCGTGTTGTACGAAGATCGCGAGAAGTACGAGGAGGCGGCGGAGTGTCTCGAGCGGGTGTTGTCGGCCTACCCGAATCACACCCGTGCGCGGCTCTTCCTCAAGGATGTCGAAAGCTGCCTCTCGATGATCGTTTCAGACGCCGGCGACGAGCCGCCCGATCCGCGCCGGCGCCTGCTTGAAACGCCGATCACCGAGTTCGAGCTATCGGTGCGCTCGCGCAATTGCCTGAAAAAGATGAAGATCATGACGCTCGGCGACCTGATCAAGCGCAGCGAAGCCGAGTTGATGGCGTATAAGAACTTCGGCGATCAGTCGCTCAACGAGATTCGCGAGCTGCTGGCCAAGAAGGGGCTGCGCCTGGGCGTGCCGCCGGAGGAGATCGAGGTGGTGGCCTTGCCGGAACCGCCGCCGCCGGCGCCCAAGCCGACCGTCCCGCCGGGGCGCGAGGGCATTTTGACGAAGTCGGTTTCGGAGCTGGAGCTTTCGGTGCGCGCGCGGCGCTGCCTGCAGCGGCTGTCGATTCAGACGATCGGCGAGCTGATCTCCAAGACCGAGACCGATCTACTGCAGGCGCGAAACTTTGGCGTAACCTCACTGAATGAGATCAAGGCTAAGCTGACAGATCTTGGGCTTTCGCTCTTGCCCAAACACGATTCATGAGCCACCGGTTCATGAATCGCCGATCATCAATCTGATAAAGATGAAAAGGCCGCCGCAAATTGTCGAATTTGCGGCGGCCTTTGTCTTTCAGAAATTACGATCTAGATTATCGGCTCGCTTGCGCGGGGTTCTGTGGCGCGAAAATAGCTCGTGATTATCTGTCAACTGGCCTTGGTTGGCCGGTATTTGCGGATTGTAACCTCATAAAATATCGTTGTTTATCAATCGATGTCGCCGCGCGCAAAAGTGTGCCGCGAAGGGTGCGACGCGGCGTGGTCGAGCGGCTTAGAATGGGATGGCTGAATTGGCTCGGCTTTTACTGATTTATGAAAAAACAGATTGCATTGCCGCTCGCAAGCGGTTACGATTCAGGAGTTGATGGGAGAGAAGTAGCTGCGCTGGGCCCCGCCCGAAATTGCTTGCCTCACTCCCCTGAAGTTGTTCGTTTGAGTGTTTCGAGCTTTGCCTCGCGATGAGCGCGGTGTGGCTCTGTGGTTTCTGTGTAATCAACGCGCTCGAGTGTGAGCGCGGACGGTATCGGTGCGCCTTGGTGGAATGACCGCACAGCGGGTGCGAACACCTGGACGCAGTTGGTCCGTTCTGTTTAGGAGGAAGGGTCTCATGACGAAGCTGTTTAGCATTGCTGCTGTTCTGGTCATCCTGCCGACAGTCGCTTCGGCTGCCATCGTCGGCACCGCGCTGGGCACCGGCGCCCCGCCGGCCACGCTGGGTGGCTACTCGATGACCGCGTTCGGTCTCGATCCGCAGCCCACGATCACGGACGTCCCGGGCGTCGCGTCGCCGATCGGCGGCTCGATCACGTTCGATGCTCCGCTGAGCCACCGCCGCATCGGCGCCGGCTGGGCGACCTGGTCGCACGGCTACACCGGCGACGTGTACTACTCGAACGGTCGCACGTCGGCCCGGGTCAACCTGCCGGCCGGCACGGGCGCGTTCTACGTCTACGCTGAGCCGAACCCGTTCCAGCTGCTGTCGTTCACCGCGACGGCCAATGACGGCACGTCGATCACGCAGGATGCCGATGGTCGTGCGGGCGCGGCCGGCTACGGCTTCCACAGCACCGCCGGTTCGGCGCTGACCAGCGTCACGATCAGCGGTCCGACTGACTTCGCGATCGGCACCTTCGGTATCGCCGCGATTCCGGAGCCGACCACGCTGGCCCTGCTGGCGCTGGGCGGTCTCGGCCTGATCCGTCGTCGCTAATTGAACGACGATCAAGCGAAGCCCGATTGAGCATCGGGTCCGATTGAGCGAAACAAGCCACCCGTATCTTCTCCCGATACGGGTGGCTATTTGAAGCCGAGCATCGGCATTCCGGGAGTTTGGAGGCGTAGGAAGCTAAGAACCGACTCCATGCCGTGGTGGTCCGGTCGCAACAGCGAGAAGATAACCATATGCCATCATGCGAGTTATATCCCGTCCATCCGTCCAAGTGCGGTTGCGGCGACGCGGATGAAGCCAGGTTCGGCTGAAACAACGCCGGAGAGAACACGCCAGCGGAAGCGCGCGGCTTCCTGAAATTTCGAATTTCGATCAAATCCTATTGTAACGGCAGCCGCCGTTCGTTATGATCCACCTCATATGCTCGATAATGAGCGCGGGCGGATGTGATATCCATGGGTTGAATAGTCACACGTTGGGTGTGGACGCCGATGGAGATTGCAACCGCCAGTGAAGGAGGAAGGGTCTCATGACGAAGCTGTTTAGCATTGCTGCTGTTCTGGTCATCCTGCCGACAGTCGCTTCGGCTGCCATCGTCGGCACCGCGCTGGGCACCGGCGCCCCGCCGGCCACGCTGGGTGGCTACTCGATGACCGCGTTCGGTCTCGATCCGCAGCCCACGATCACGGACGTCCCGGGCGTCGCGTCGCCGATCGGCGGCTCGATCACGTTCGATGCTCCGCTGAGCCACCGCCGCATCGGCGCCGGCTGGGCGACCTGGTCGCACGGCTACACCGGCGACGTGTACTACTCGAACGGTCGCACGTCGGCCCGGGTCAACCTGCCGGCCGGCACGGGCGCGTTCTACGTCTACGCTGAGCCGAACCCGTTCCAGCTGCTGTCGTTCACCGCGACGGCCAATGACGGCACGTCGATCACGCAGGATGCCGATGGTCGTGCGGGCGCGGCCGGCTACGGCTTCCACAGCACCGCCGGTTCGGCGCTGACCAGCGTCACGATCAGCGGTCCGACTGACTTCGCGATCGGCACCTTCGGTATCGCCGCGATTCCGGAGCCGACCACGCTGGCCCTGCTGGCGCTGGGCGGTCTCGGCCTGATCCGTCGTCGCTAATTGAACGACGATCAAGCGAAGCCCGATTGAGCATCGGGTCCGATTGAGCGAAATTGGCCGCCCGCGTCTTCTCCCGACGCGGGCGGTTTTTCATTATTAGCTGTGGCCGTCAGCCATCAATTCTTGCTGTTCGCGAGCATGCAGCGAACCGCGCGGAGCGGGAGCACGTTCGGCTGTGGGACGCAACGTTGTGTCACGCTCCGATCAGTTGGACGGCCGCATGAGCCGAACCGCGACCGTCAGGAAGCGATTGGAGTCCAGTCGCGCGCGGATGGTTTGACGCCCAGAGCTGCGATTGTGGCCCGATGGTGCACTGCGCAAGCGCGGTGGCGTCTTGGCGGTGCGCTTGCTTCCGGAATTCAGCCGGGTGATGGAATCAGGCGCCGACGGAGTCGAATCGCTTCCTCGCGGGCGCGGCTCGGTTGACGTGATCGACCGTGCTTGGGCGCCGTCAGCCACACCGTCCGCTTGCCGCCAGAGCGGATGCCGGCTCCCGCCGACCATCAAGCATGTGGTTACGTGTTTGGCGTATTCGCATGTATCATGATTTTTCACACTGAAAGAGGAAGATATCATGACCAAGCTGTTTAGCATTGCCGCTGCTCTGTTCATCCTGCCGACCATCGGCTCGGCGGCGATCGTCGGCACGGCGCTGGGCACTGGCGCCCCGCCGGCCATGCTGGGTGGCTACGCGATGACCGCGTTCGGACTCGATCCGCAGCCGCTCATCTCGGATGTCAGCGCTGTTGCCACCCCGTTGGGCGGCTCGATTACGTTCGACGCTCCCATGAGCCACCGCCGCGTCCTCCCCGTTGGCGGCGGCTGGTCAACCTGGTCGCACGGCTACGCCGGCGACGTGTACTATTCGAACGGACGCACGAGAGTCACGATCGACATGCCGACTGCAACGGCGGCGTTCATCCTGTATGCGCAACATAATGGGTCATCTCTACGGAGGTTCACAGTAACGGCAGATGACGGCACGTCGGTCACGCAGAAGTCCGATGGTCGTGCGGGCGCGGCTGGCTACGGTTTCCATAGCACCGATGGTTCGGTATTGACCAGCATCACGGTGACTTGTCCGACCGACTTCGCGATCGGCACGTTTCACATTGCCGCGATTCCGGAGCCGGCCACGCTCGCCCTGCTGGCGCTGGGCGGCCTCGGCTTGGTTCGCCGGCGCTGATTGGAACGATGATCATGTGATAGAACAGGCTGGAAGCCTGTTCCCATCCGAAGAAAGCCTGTTCCCACCCGGCTTGATGCCTGTTCACTACCGGCGGTGTGCGCAATCGGAGTCAGCATGCGGTTGCCTGGTCGAACGGGCCTGGCCCGCCACGCTCGTCCCCATCGGCTATACTGCACCTCTACTGTCGGCTTCCAAGAAAATCGAGGAGTGCTGTCATGCGTCCGTCCCGCGTGTGCGTTTGCGGTCTTGTGGGTTTGCTGGCTGCGCTGGTTCTCGCTCAGCAGCCCCCCGGCGTGAACGTCTCCGCCGAAGCGATCCCGACCGGCGACCGCGCCACCAGCCCCTTGCTGTTGGAGCGCATCAGCCCGGCCGAGGTGCGGCTCGGCTCGGAAATCACCTATCAATTGCGCCTTACGAATGCCTCACGCCGTGAGCTGCGGATGGTTGAACTCTATGAGCAGTTTCCGCCCTCGTTCACGGTGCGCGGCGTCGCGCCGCAGACCAGCGTGAACGACAACCGCGCCGGCTGGCGCATCGATCGGCTGCCGCCCGGCGCCGTCGAGACATTCACGATCAAAGGAACCAGCGCGCGGCTGGAAGAGCTGCGCTTCTGCGCGAACGTGCGCTTCCAGGGCGATGCCTGCGGCGCGATCAAGCTGGTCGAACCGAAGCTGGCCGTCGCGCTGACCGCGACGCCGGCGGTCGTACAGTGCGATCCGATCGCCTTGCGGATCGTCGTGAGCAACCCCGGCAGCGGCGTCGCCCGGGCGGTGAAGCTGAATCAAACGCTTTCGTCGGGCCTGGCGACGACCGATGGCAAGACTGCCTTCATGATCGACGTCGGTGATCTGAACCCCGGCCAATCCAAGGAATACAGCGTGCAAGTGCGCGCCGCCCGCACCGGCGAATATCCGCATCAGGTTACCGCGACCGAGGCCGGCGGCTTGACCGCCTCCGCGGATGCGCGCTCGGTCGTCACGGTGCCCGTGCTGCGCGTCGCGTGCAATGCGCCGCAGTTCCGGTTCCTGGGGCGTAGCGCGACGTTTGAGTACACCGTTCGTAACGAGGGCAATGCGCCGGCGACCGACGCCGTCCTGACCGCGACGATCCCGCCCAATGCCGAGTATGTCCCGACCGATGGGGCGCAGCCGACGAGCGGCACGGTCACGTTCCGGCTGGGCAATCTGCAGCCCGGCGAAGGCAAGAAAGTCACGTTCAATGTCAATGCACGCACGGTCGGCGCGCTGGCCAGCAGCGCCACGGTGAAGGCCTACTGCGCCGAGGCGGCCACGTCATGCAACACCGAAATTCGCGGCATTCCGGCGATTCTGCTGGAGGTGGTGGATCTGGAAGATCCGGACGAGGTCGGCACGAGCATGACGTATGTGATTGACGTGCTCAATCAGGGTTCGGCGGTCGGCACCAATATTCGCATCGTGACGGAGGTGCAGCCCGAGGCCGACTTTGTTTCCGCCGACGGCCCGACCCGCGCGGCGGTCGCGGGCAAGACGGTGACGTTTGACCCGTTGCCGACGCTGGCGCCGCGCGCCCGGGCGCAGTTCAAGGTGGTTGTGAAGGGCATGCGGCCGGGCGACACGCGCTTCAAGGTTCAGCTTACGAGCGACCAGATCGAAAGCCCGGTCAATGAGACGGAAGCGACGAGATTCTATGAATAGGAAGGGCGAAGTTCGAAGGACGAAAGGTTAAGTTCGAAGGGCGAAGTGTGACAGTTTAAGTGCGATGTACGAAGTGCGAAAAAACGAGCGCGAAGGAGTGCGGGCCGGCGCTCATTCCTGATCCTGTGATTTCGTGATCCCGTCACCTCGTGATCAAGTGTCATCGCGACCGGGCCGGCGGGGCAAGCTGCTCGGTCCACGAGGAGCGAAGCCGCTCCCGCCAAACCGCGATTTCGATTCGTATTTCTTTTTCACTCTTCGCTCTTCGCACTTATTGCTTTGCATTTCGTTCTTCGTAATTCGATATCCAAATTCGCCGTCGGCCACGGAGGGCCGACGCTACAGCGGATGAGAATCCGCCTATCTTGAATTCATGAGGAAACCGATTTCACCTTACCGCCCTCCCACGTTCACGTTCCCACATTCCCACCTTCCCACGTTACTACCCAGCCCCACCCCCGCCTCGGCCGCACCGCTACGGGCGAATCAGCCGTGCCGCGCCGAAGATGACTTGATCGCCGAAGTCGAGATTGGCGCCGTGCGTCACAACCAGGCGCAGCTCGCGCACGCCGCGCACCGCGATCTGCACCGGAATCGGCGGCTGCCCGCCGCGGACGGACTTCTCACTCCATAGCTCGCGTCCGTCGCCCCAGATGCTCACGGCGGCGTCGCCTGCCGGCGTTTCGTCGCTGATGCCGATCAATGTAGCAAGCTCGTCAAAACGCCCGCCGAGCGCGTAGGCAACCTGCGCGGCGCTGTGCAGCGCCACGCCCTTCGCGAATGGCTGTCCACCGATTCGCAGCGTCCCGCCGAAGAGCGAGCGATCAGCGCCCAGCTCCCAGGCGCGATCAAAAAACGGCTCGATCTCGTAGCGCTTCGGGCGGAGGTCGGAGAGATATACGAGCTTTTCGCTGCGTACCTCGATGCGCTCGACATCGGTCCACTCCAGAGGCAGCCGGTCGAATACGCTCGATTGCAGGTCGAGCCGCGCCCCCTCATCATTCACGATGCGCCCAGCAAGCTGATCGCCGCCGTGCAGTCGCACCACGCAACTCGCGCCGCGCGGCGTGCGCCCGGCAAAGCGAGCCGCCAGCAACCGATCCCAGGGTATGCCCACCTCGCGACCATTCCAGTGCAGGCGTACGCGCTGCGCCTCGAGCGCGCTGATTGTGCCGCGCAGCTCCACCACCTCGGTCCCCTTGGCAAGAATGACGATGTCTTGCGCGGCCTGGGGCGGATTGGTGGCACGCTCGGGCGCCGGCGCGGCCTCGTCCGGCGTAGCGTCGCCATCGTCGCCGGCGAGCAGGGCCGCGATGCGCTCGCGGGCGGCGGGCGGCGGACTGGCGATTGCCAACGCTTCCAGCGCGGCCAGCTCAAAGCGCAGCCGCCGCTGGTCATCACCCACGGCGGTCAGATTTGTGCGGCTGAAATCCTCCAACTGAGCGCTGATTTGCGATCCGTCCACGAAATGCAGCCGCCACGGTCCGGTGCGGGCGGGGGCGCTGGTGGATGGCGCGCTCGCCGGGGTTGACCGCACGAACGGGGGCCGGTCGGTGCTGGGCGTGATGTTGAGCACGTCGGCCCATTCGAGTGTGATCTCGCCATCGCTCTCGTCGTCCGAAATCAAAGTAACGGCGGGGGCCAGCGTTGCGAGCGTGCCGCGCAAGATGTCGCCGTTGAGCCGCATGAGCGTCGCGCGGCGTGGCAGCGTTTTCGCCGCGGCGGTGGTCGAAATCGCGTCTGGCGTCGCCGGCTCGGTGGGCGGCGCGGCGGCCGGGGCCGATTCGGGCGATCCGGGCTGAGACCAGGCCAGCAGCAGGAATAAAACCGGTGTGATCACGTCGTAGCTCCCATACCAATCTCGACGATTGTAGAGGATTTGCGGCGGCAGCACGGCGTGTGCTCGGGCTACACTTATCACGATGAACATGCGAATGTGTTTTTTGTTCGCCGGCTTGCTGGCGTGGTCTTGGTGCGCGGGCTGTGAATCGCCGGGGGCGGCGTCACAGCCGGCCGCATCCATGTCGCCGCCGGTGCTTCCTCGTGATGAGGCGCGCAGCCTGGAACAGTCCGCCGTATCCATGCCGCCGCCGCGCAACGCCGCTGCCCCGCCCGTACAGCCATCGCCAGCTTCGACGGATGGGTCGACGCCTCGGGTCGCCGAGCACGGGATGAACCCGGCCAGTTCGCCGGCATCTGTCGTGGGCGCTGCGTCAGTTGCGCCCGCCGTGGTGATCTTGCCTGAGGATCAGCCGGTCGCCCGTGATCCGCGCGGATTTCTGGAGACGGTCGCCGCCCAGACGCGCACGCTGGAGCAATACACGCTGTTATTTGAGCGCACGGAGCGGCGCGGGCTTTTTCAGCGGCTGCAACCGACGGAGTCGATTCGCTGCTGGTTCCGGCGTACGCCGTTCAGTCTGCGGATGCTGTGGCTGAACGAAGACTTGAAGTATGGTGAATCGACCTATGTGGCCGGGCGCGAGGATGACAAAATTCGCTTTGTCACGCGGTGGTGGTCGCCGCCGCTGTTGCCGCCGCCGAGCATCAACCGGGTCAGCGTGCAGATGCCGGTGATCTGGGGCGAGGCCCGGCGGCCGCTGACCGACTTCGGCGTCGAGCGCATGATGGAGCGCACGCTGGAGGCGCTGGAGACAGCCGGCGCCGCCGCGGTGATCACGTACAAAGGGCGGCAGCCGCCGCGGGATGGCGCGGCGCCGCTGCCCTGCATTCGGATCGAGATTCCGCCCGAGTTTAACAAGAGCGCCGTGCAAGAGCTGTACATCGATCCGCATACGCGCATTCCGGTTGAGGTTGTGTTGATGCGGGCCGATGGTCAGCTCGAAGGTCGATATTCCTATCGGGAGCTGAATCCGCAGGTGCAGCTTGTGGATGATGATTTTCTGCTGGAGGCCGAGCGCAACCCGACCGCGCCGCGGCCGCCGGCCGCGCCGGA
>CAYQLG010000143.1:0-9697 GCA_964418235.1 uncultured Planctomycetales bacterium | reverse complement strand
CGCACGACGTCGAGATCGACGGGCCGGCCAGCCGCAGCGCCGGCCCCAGCGCCGCTGGCCTCGACATCGCTGGCCTCGACATCGCCGGTCTGCAACGCCGCAACCAGGTCGTCGAGCCCATCCGATTGCCGCACGACGCTGCGCATGCGCACATCATCATCGCGTGCGCGCCCCCGGCGCAAGGGCTAAATCGAAGAAATTAAAAAAAATCTTGCAGCGGGGTGAACTGTTACAAGGGATTAATGTCGGATCGATGTCCAGAATGCGGCTCGCTCCATTTCAGCGCCAGCAGCCGGACGATATCACCGGAGGGTTGACGACACGCGCCGCCGCTCCGCACAACGGCCCGCGGCCTGACATGCCACGGCGCATGTTGATCCCTGCGCAGCGGAAGCACACATAAGTGGGAACCGCCGGGCGCGTACGCCTGCTTGCAAACCCTCGGCCAGCGCGCAGGCCGCCAAGGCTTCGCACTCCGGCGGCACAACTCTCGGAAGAAAAGCGGGCGCGGCGAGCGTGGGCGTTTGGGAGGGGGGGGAGGGACTCGCCGCGCCCAAGTCAGGGGGAGGAGGAACGGAGCATGAACAGGGGTCCACAGCGGTCAGTCGCTCGATCGGCTCGCGCCGCGCAAACCAACATGCCGTCCGTGGTCGCGCTGTGGACCCGTGTGCCGTCATGGCACGTACAACGCCGCCCGTGTTCACGCCTCGGCAGCCGTGGCGCGATCCGCCTGCATGCCCAGGGGCGGCGATCATGAATCAGTTGTGAAAGATCGACTGCATCGAAAATCGTATGCTGCCGAGCGCGCTCGCCTGCTGCGATTGCAGCGCCGCTGGTTGTGCCGCGCGCGCCCCATCGGTCTACTTACGCCGGGAGCGCTGCTCTTCTGCTAAATCCAGCGCCATCGTCTGTTGCAACTGATCGACCTTCATATCGACCAGCCCCCAGGCATAAACCTCGCGACGCAGCAGCTCATCCAGATATCCGCACGCAATCACGCGCACATCCATGCCCAGCACGTGCGCCTCGACGCGCCCGGCGAGGAACCGCGCCACAGTCGGCGCGACCCCAAAGTCCCGCTGCAATGCCGCACATATCGCCGCCTTGCGCCAAGGCCGGGCCGCGCGCCCGTCTCCCACCACGCGCAGCCGCTTGCGCTTGTGCCGCCGCATGCGGCGATGCCGATCAAGCCGGTCGGCCGCCGGCTCCATGCCGGTCTCTCGCAAGACGGCACAGACGCACTTGTACAGATAGTCGCTGCTGGGCAGCTTCGAATTCGTCCACTCGCGCAGATGCGCCTCGACCGCCTTTGCCAAGGGGCCGGCCAAGCGCTCTTCCAGACCACTGTCTTGCAGACCGGCCGCGACGCAATTCCTCAGCTTGGGAAAACTGAAGCGCTCGACGCTGCCGTCGCACTTTGTGATGATCGCCTTCAATCCCTTTTTCACAGGCGCACCCCATTCCGCACGGCGCTTCCAGTCGCCGCGCTCGGCTTGCGACCCGCCCGGCAAGGTACCGCCGCTTGCCGCGGGCCACAGCTGTCGCCTTATCGACCATCCTTTCGCTTGCCCGCGGTCAGCACGCCCGGCTCCGGCGTCGCATCCGCATCGAAGAGCTTTTGCTGCCCCGGAATGTCTTCCGCGGCGCGCTGCATGACCGCCTGGGCTTCTTCAATGAAATCCCCAACGTCTTCGAACTGCCGATAGACACTGGCAAACCGCACGTAGGCCACTTTATCCACTCGCCGCAGCACTTCCGCCAGCTTCTCGCCAATCGCCTGACTGGAGACCTCTTTTTCGAAATTCGAGAACAGGTATTCCTCGACTTCTTCCACGACTTGCTCGAGCCGCTCAGATGGAATCGGCCGCTTGTAGGCCGCCTGCTGAATCGCCACGAGCATCTTCGCCTGGTCGTACGGCATGCGTGAGCCGTCGCGCTTGATAACCGAGAGCTTGACCGACTCTTCGATCTTCTCATACGTGGTGAACCGCCGGCTGCACCGCAAGCATTGGCGCCGCCGCCGAATGGTCCGGCCACCCTCGCTCGAACGGGAATCGATGACCTTGTCGTCGTCTTCCTTGCAGAACGGGCACCGCATTACATCCGCCAGCACCACGAATCGTGGTTACGTAGAACATAACACACTATATGTTGAAGTCAAGCGCATCACGAAAAAAATTTGTTAAACCTGTGAAAATTTTCTCGCTACGAAGATTCTCAATTTCCGTCCGGATCGAGTTAAAGCAGGATGTGGCCCGCCACGCCATTTGTCCGCTCGCACCGGGGCCAACCATGCGGCAGAGGCGTGTCGAGCAGCTCGAAGCGGCCGCATCCGAACGGCGTTGGGCGCCATGCCGACGGCATTTACGCCGGCATGACCGCCGCTGCGGCCGCGGCTTTAGGAAAAGCGCATCAAGTCGAATCCATTGCGGCGGTCTTCGGTCCAAATCGGTGTTCATTCAAGATCCGGTGTTCATTCAATCGCCGACTACGGCGAAAACTTCGAGAGTTTTCCAACAGAAGGACAGCTTGAACACGCATCAAAGCATGCCTGCCGACAGATATGCCGTCGGCATCGCACCAGGCTGAGCACACATCCGGCGAATTGGGAGTTGGGAGTAATTGAGCTTTCGCGCGCACGAATGCGGCGATGGTCGGCCGCTAAAGATTGATCTTCATCCATCCCCTGCGACCAGCGCCGCCGGTGAACCTCGCAACCGATGCCGAACCCGCCGGCCAAGCCAAGTTCCACTACATGCCGACGCAAAGACCGTTGGCAATGAACCCGGCATGGGCAAGCGCGTACGCTTGCCCATGCCACTTTCAGGGCTTGCCCTAGTGCTTCGTCAAACTTGAATTTTCGGATAAAGCGGAAAGGAGCTCCGACGTCACGGCATGAGATTCGTGCCTGATTTGTAGTGGGACGCACGGGCCGGAGGCCCATGCTACCCTCGTTTCGAACCCGCAAAATCAAGTGTGACGAAGCACTAGGTTCCCGGCGGTATCCTTCGGCACGCCCGCTGCCAGGCTCTTCTTGCGCACGATTGGAATTGCGAGATTGTTCGCTGTATATTCCCCATGCGCATGCCTCCCCAAATTTCATTGCGGTCTATGTGATTGCAAGTGGGGGGCAGTTCCGCTTCACAGCTCGGCTCGCATGATCGGAGTAGGCAACCTATGTCGCTTAGAGTATCTATCGTCTTGTTCGTCGCACTTGGGATTGGGCTTGCTTCCACGGCGAGCGCCGCCGATTTGCAGCCGGTATTCACCTATCAAGGCTCGCTCGATCAAAATGGCTCTCCCGCGACCGGCTCATACAGCATGAATTTCCGGCTGTTTGACGCGGCCACGTCGGGCAACCAGCTTGGCAGCACGATCACCTATGGCACGGTCAACGTGAACGATGGCCTGTTTCAGGTCATCCTGAACAGCGGTGCGGAGTTTGGGCCGACAGCGTTCAACGGCGAGCGACGCTGGCTCGAGATCACCGTGAATGGAGAAACGCTAAGCCCGCGTACGGCGCTGACTCCCGCCCCCTTCGCCCAACGCAGCCAGACCTCGGCCCTGGCCGAGCAGGCGCAGCTCAGTGAACGCGCCCGAACGTTAACCCGGCCTGATGGCGTTACCGCCGCCGTCACTACCGCGGCCGACGGCACGGTAACGACACTGGGGCGGGGCGTGGTGAACGGAACGTTCCAGGCGGTCGGGGCGAGTACGCTGAGCAACGTCACGGTTACGGGCACGCTCAACGGCGCGGCGGGCGTCGTGACAGACTCCCATTCCTATTCGCAATTTAACAACGGCTATGCACCGGGCGTCTGGACTACAATCCTGAACTCAGAAAAGATCGTTAACCTGCCGGTCGGTCCGGTCATGGTTTGGGCGACAGGGCCGTACCTGGGACACACCGGAGCGACTTCGGAGATGACCGGCATGCAAATGCGCCTCAACATTTCCGGACTCACGAGTTTTGGGATTGGTCAGGCAATCCCGCCTTACGTGACGTCATCGGTCGCCAATACCAGCGGGGCGTTTCTGCTATTCAACACCGTTCCCGGACCGCGGCAGGTAAGCATTCAAGTGCAGCCGACCAATTACACCGCCTTTGCGCCTAGTCAACAAGCAGCCTGGACGCTCGTGGCGTATCGGCAATAGGTCACTGGCAAATGCGGCAGGTGGAGGGGCCAAGCGGGGTGGCATGGGCAAGCAATCGCGCGGGAACGGCCTAGGTTTCACGAGAAAAAGCCCCACGCGATTGTTTGCCCGTGCCTGGACGGCGCTGGTGGACGAAGGGGCGTCGCGCAGCCGGCACGGGCAAGCGAGTACGTTTGCCCATGCCACCCAACTTGGGCTTGCCCAGCGCACCCGGCTACGGTGCGCTCCAAGGCATGCCGACGCAAAGGCCGTCGGCATGGCACCCGGCACCCGGCTACGGTGCGCTCCAAGACTTGCCGACGCAAAGGCCGTCGGCATGGCACCTGGCAAAGGCCGTCGGCATGGCACCTGGCAAAGGCCGTCGCCATGGCACCCGGCACGGTACCCGGCCATCTATTTCTGCATACGCGAATGGCGCCCGGCAGCCGGTGCATGCGGCGCGGCGGCTGGAGACATCGGTCGGGCTGTCTGACTGCCCAACCTTGCGGCGTGGGCGGGGTCTATACTGACGCCGGGTTGTTGGTACGCTGTTGGTCGGCGCCGGTAGTTTGGCCGGCAGAGAGCGAAGGTGACTGTGCAACGCGTTCGTTTATTCCTGGCTGGTTTGGCCGCGTTTCTGGTTGGCGTGCCGCTGACCGAAAAGGCCGCCGCACAGATTTTTGACATTGTGGGCACCGGGATCGGTCTGGGGTTTGCGGTTGCTGACGCCTCCGACGGCTCCTGATGGACCCGCGGGCGACCTTCGCCCATTGCTCGTCATCACTCGCGACTGCGCCGGCCGGCTCCAGCCGCCAGCGCGAGCCAACCGGCGATCAATGCGACTCCGCCGACTGGCGTGATCGCGCCCGCCGCTCGAATCTCCGTCAACACGAGGACAATCAAACTGCCGGAAAAGAGCACGCAGCCGGCGACAAAGAAGCCGCCGGCCCAGCGCAGCGGCGTGCGTCCGCCCGTCATCATCAGGATGCCGGTCAACACCAGCGCCAGCGCGTGAAAGAACAGATAGCGGATGGCTGTTTCGTAGATGGCCAGTCGCTGCGGCTCAAGCGTCTTTTGCAAAAGATGCCCGCCGAACGCGCCGCCGATGACGGCGAGCGCCCCAAAGATCGCGCCGATACGAATCATCCACATGGCCGGATCGTTTCGCGCGGGCAGGTCGGCGTCAAGTGCAGGGCGAGCAGGCTGGCGTAAACCGAGGCGGCCGCGGTGCGTCGTAGCTCGTCTATCGCATTTTCAGAATTGATCTGTCGTTTTGCAGAGCTACGACCGTGATGGAGCGGTTAGATTTTCTATGAATCTCCGCTTCCTGACGGTCGCGGCTCCGCCAAAGGCGACAGATCAAATTTCAAAATGCTCTCGTTTCCGTCAAACTTGAATTTTTTTCATGAAGCGGAAACAAGCTCCGGCTTCATGGCGTGAAATAAGTGCCTTTGTTTGTTGTGGGACGCACGGGCCGGAGGCCCATGCTATCCTCGGTTCGAACCCGCAAATTCAAGTGTGACGAAGCACTAATGACGGATCATCACGCCCGCAGGCTCGGCCGGCACGGTGTTGATTGTGGTCACTTGCGTGTCGCGGATGTAACCGGCGAAGTGGGCCGCGATCGCCGCCAAATAGCGCTCGATTTCGGTGGGCGGGCCTTGAGCCTGCAGCTCGACCCGGCCGTCATCCAGATTGCGCACCCAGCCGGTCAGGTCAAAACCGCGGGAAAGGCTCGCGCAGGTGGCGCGAAAGCCCACGCCCTGCACACGGCCGCTGAAAAAAACATGACGGCGTTCGAGAGCGGCGGGGTCGGACATGATCGCACCTCGCGGGCGTTTCTTGTCGCGCCCCATTGACGGTCTACCTCATGATTCATCATTGTTTCTGAGCATTGCATTTGTCACGCTAACGAACCATTGCGCGGGAAGCACGAACGTGCTCCAAACACGCCGAACTATGGCGACGCCGCTTTTCGCTCGGCTTTTCGCAGGATGACGCGCCGCTCTTTATCCCACAATTCGAGCCGGTCGAGCTTCAGATTGGCGTTGTAGGTGTGCAATCCGCCGGCCTTGGGCATGAAGCGCATCTTGAAGCCGTTGAATTCGTAGCTGCCGGCCTCATTCGCGGGGATGCCGCCATGCACGGTCTGGGCCGAGTATGTGCCGTCACCGGAAAGTTGCAGTCGATCAATCAGAAAGACGGAGCGGGCCGGCTTGACCTCGATAGCGCGCCATTCGCCGACCAGCGGCCCGCGGCAGCCGGCGAGCGCGCCGGCCAACAGACCAAGCAACGCCGCGCAGCGAAGAGCGCCGCGGCTGGGGGCCGCGCCGGGGCGGCGAAACGGCGGCGGGCTGTCCATCGCGCCCGCGGCATCCGGGTTTGTCTGGTCGTGGCACACAGCGCCACCATCGCCCGTCGTGAAAACCGCACCAGTCACTCGTGCTGCTCCAAGCTTTGATTTTCGATTCCGTCGGAAAGTCATCTCGGCGTCATGCCGTGAATCCGTGCCGCGGCTGGTTCCTGGACGCACGGGCCGGAGGCCCATGCTACCCGCGATTCGAAGCCGACCAATTGAGTTTCAAGGACTGATGTTCCGTCAAGTTTTAATTTTCGGATATGTCGAATGCAGCGGAAATGCGTTCCGACGTGACGGCGTGAAACAATTGCCGTTGTTTGTTGTGGGACGCACGGGCCGGAGGCCCATGCTACCCGCGATTCGAAGCCGAAAAGTGAGCTGCGACAGACTCGTTCTCGGGATGGACTGGCTGAGTGGCTCGGCATATCGGTCTCCAGCCGCGGCCGCGAACGATCAAAGGCGCTCGCGAAATTCGATCTCGCGGAAGCGCTCGCGATGCTCGGGCAGCATCGCAAAGTAATTGACCGTGAGCTCGTCGCCGCCCGGCAAGAGCGCCGGCACCAGCGGCCCGTTTCGCGCGACCCGATGGAAAGCATACGTGTCGGCCCCGGCGATGCTGCGAATCGCGGCGATGTTTTCATCGCGCAGTTTGGTGTCGAGCGCCTCAAAGAGGATCAGCGGCCGCGTCTGGCGGATTACCTCGGCGCAGCCTTGCAAGACGGCGGCCTCGTGCCCCTCGACATCGATCTTGAGCAAGTCGGGCTTGCGCAAGGCCCGCTCGCGCCAGACGGTGTCGAGCCGGGCGGTTTTGACAACGTAGCCGGCCGGCCCGGTGTGGGCCAGGGTGGAGCGATCGGTCGAATCGGCGTCTTCGTGAAAGCGGGCCTCGCCATCCTGATCTGACGCGGCCAGTTCGTGGACCTCGATAATCTGCGGCTCGCGTGCGACGGTGCGGCGCAGATCGGGCAGAACTCTGCGGCCCGGCTCGAAGGAATAGACCTTGCCGGATGGCCCGACCGCCCGCGCGAAAAGCAGCGCGAGGTAGCCGATGTTGGCCCCGACGTCCCAGACGGTATCGCCGGGCCGGACAAACTTGAAGAGCATCTGATCTTCGACCTCGGCGCGGGGGAAATAGCCGTATTTCCAGAGGATGTACCAGAGCGGGTCGCGCAGGTCGCCGAGGAGCGTGACCCCCGGCAGAAGCTTGAGCGGAATCGGCACCTGATGCAGGGCGGGATCACGCCGGGCGGCATAGCGCGCCAAGCGATAATCACCGCGCGGAGCGATCCGCGACAACGAAAGCAGCAGGCGGGACATCAGCGTAGGCATGGCGCGGATCATCTCCTCGACGTTCGCGGCGGCCGGCGGCGGAATCGTCACAATGGCCGCGCTCGGGCCGGCCGCGTATTGCACATTTCACACGAACCAGAGCCGAAGGAGGGCGTTGTTTGGATTCTGCGGGGCGTTGATGATCGTGTCAATTCCAGGGCGACAACGGCGTGAACGAACCCATCCGAAGACGGGGCAATCGGGTTCACAACTCGGCTGCCTGAAAGATCAGCAAGCGAAGCGAGCTACCCATTGGTACCAAGCTGATATGCCGACCACTGTGGACGGGATTCTGCGATAGGGCAGGCATCCTGGCTGCGACAGGCTGGAAGCCTGTCCCACCCACACATCGGAAGTCTGCCGCACCCAGACATCCGAAGCCAGTACCGCCCTTGCCTCGCTGCGTTTGGTAGGAAAATACGTTTGCCCTTATCGGCGACTGGCGACTCATTCTGACATGGGCCGGCTTGACACCCGTGCCGGGGTTTCATAGTCTCGTGGGTTCGAGTTTTCCCGGAGTCGGACTCCGCGTCGTGTCTGGCCGCCGACCGATGTCGCGGCGCAGCGATCGCGTTTCCGGCTCGCCGAGATGGTGACGTTGTCATGCAACCAGTAACGAAAAAGAGCAAGATGCGGAAGCGCACGCGCCGGTCGCATCATGCCCTCAAGCCGACAGCGCTAATCGCCTGTCCGAATTGCAGTCGGGCCAAGTTGCCGCATGTGGCCTGTGGCGATTGTGGTTATGTCAACGCCCATACACGCGTGAAGTCCGCGACTGCCACCGACTAGCCGCGTAGGTGGAGCACGGTTCTGCCCGCGGGCGCGGCCTCAGCCGGGCCGCAGCGGATCGTCGTGCAGGGCGCGGATCGACGTCGATCGAGCGAGATCGATGGCGGGCGACTGGTCCGGCAGTGGGCGCCGGAAGCGAACAGGGCGGTTCACGCCGCGGCGCTAACCTTGGAGGCTGGGAGTAATCCATGCGGATCGGCATCGACGCGGTCGGCGGCGATCATGCCCCGCGCGAGGTGATACGGGGTGTGCAGTGGGGCCTTCGTTTTATTGGCCCGCAAGACGAAATTGTCTTGTACGGCCCCGAAGACGTGGTGCAGACCCAATGTCGCGAATTTGAGCTTAGCGACCCACGCGTGCGGCTGGAGCATTGCAGTCAGGTCATTGAGATGACCGATTCGCCGGTCGATGCCCTCCGGCAGAAGCGCGACTCGAGCATTGTGCGCATGGCCAACGCCGCGGCGAAGCGCGAGGTCGACGCGGTGATATCCGCCGGGCATACAGGGGCGTTCGCGGCGGCGTGCCAACTCAAGATCGGCGTGATCAAGGGCTGCTCGCGGCCGGGCATCGCGATCATCATGCCGACGTTTCACGGGCCGGTGGTGATTTGCGACGTGGGGGCCAATGTCTCGCCCAAGCCGCACCATCTCTATGAATATGCGTGGATGGCGTCGATTTACAGCAAGCGCATCCTCGGGATTCAGCGTCCGCGCGTCGGGCTGGCTTCGATCGGCGAAGAAGACGCGAAGGGCAACCTGCTGGTGAAAGAAGCCAACGGCCTGATGAAAGCGGATGAACGGCTGAATTTTGTCGGCAACATGGAAGGCAAGGACATCTTTGCCGGCCATTGCGATGTGTTTGTCTGCGACGGATTTGTCGGCAACATCGTCTTGAAACTGACCGAGGGGCTGGCCGAGGGGCTGTTCAAGACGGTGATTGCCGAGATCAAGGAGGAATGCAACGACCTCCTGCCGCGATTCGAGCCGATCGTCAACAAGATCTGGAAAAAGCATGATTTTGCCGAGTATGGCGGGGGGCCGCGGCTGGGGGGCGACCGCTGCGCGCGGAGCGGCCCCGCGGGCCGGG
>CAYQLG010000142.1:0-9743 GCA_964418235.1 uncultured Planctomycetales bacterium | reverse complement strand
CCGCCCCCGCCCCGCGCGCAGCGCCCGCCCCGCCGCCCCCGCGCAGCAAAGCCGAACTCAGGATGTCTGTGCCAATCTGCATTTCTTGCGCCATGGCCGCGACTCGGCATCGCGGCGTGATGGAAGCATTCGAAACATTACACCCTGCGCCAAATCGTCGAGTGATATTTTCCGCTGGCCGCGCACGCCGCCTCCTCAGAGCCCATATTACGTGTGAACCCGCCCGCCCTGTCTGCGTATTCATTGCTGAGCTACAATGCGAATTGAGAACAACAGTCACGCACGCGTCCGGCCATTCAACGTCAACGCCGCGCGCGAGCCGTTAGGAGATCACTCATGCCCATTCGCGTAGGCATCAACGGATTCGGACGCATCGGGCGCCTGGTGGTGCGGGCGGGAATCAAGGATCCGAACATCGAGTTCGTCGCCGTCAACGATCTCGTGCCGGCCGACAATCTGGCCTATCTCTTCAAGTACGACACCGTGCACGGTTTGTACAAGGGCCAGGTCGCCCCGGCCGGCGAGGCCGCCCTCACGATCGACGGGCGCACCGTCCGCTGTCTGGCAGAAAAAGACCCGGCGGCGCTCCCTTGGAAAGACATGAAGGTCGATTACGTGCTTGAATCGACCGGGCTCTTCACCACGCAGGCGGATGCGGGCAAGCACCTCACCGCCGGCGCCAAGCGCGTCATCATCTCGGCCCCCGCCAAAGACAAGGAAATTCCCACGTTCGTCCTCGGCGTCAACGATGAAAAATACAATCCCGCCGCCGACAAGATCATCTCGAACGCGAGCTGTACGACCAACTGCCTCGCGCCCCTCATCAAGGTGGTCTTCGACAACTTTGGCGTCGAAGAGGGCCTGATGACCACGGTTCACGCCATCACCGCCACGCAAAAGACCGCCGACGGCCCGTCGAAGAAGGACTGGCGCGGCGGCCGGGCGGCGAGCTACAACATCATTCCGTCGAGCACCGGCGCAGCGAAGGCCGTCGCGCTCTGCATTCCCGAGTTGAAAGGCAAGCTGACCGGCATGGCCTTCCGGGTGCCCACGCTCGACGTGTCGGCGGTTGATCTGACCGTGCGGACCACGAAAGAAACGTCGCTCGATCAGATTTTCGCCGCGATCAAAGCCGCCGCGGAAGGCCGCATGAAAGGCTACCTGGGCTGGACCGATGAAGAGGTCGTGAGCAGCGACTTCATCGGCGACGCGCGCTCGAGCGTCTATGATCATAAAGCCTCGATCGAACTGAACAGCCGCTTCTTCAAGCTCGTTTCGTGGTATGACAATGAGTATGGCTATGCCAGCCGCTGCGTGGATTTTCTGCGCGTGATGGCGAAAAAGGACGGGCTGATGTAGGGCCGTCGCGGTTCGAATTGAATCCGAAGAAACCGGTCACGGCGCACTGTTCCTAACAGCGCGCCGTTTTCATTGCGCCCGTCGGGGAGCGCGCGGAGCATCGGCTATGCAGGGGACGCACTGCCAAAAAACCATGTGTTTCCAGCGGTTTTCCAGTTGCATGCCCGTCGTCATTTGACTCCGCGGAATCCTGAGCTAAGTTTCATGCGGCGCTGTTCTGGCGCGCGGATCGACGAGAAAACTGACCCCTTCGCCGGCCCAGACTGTACGTCGGAACGGCTGATGATTTCGTTTGGTATGCGGAGCGTGTGGTGACGCCCCGCCGTGGTGAAAACATCATGTCAGCAAGCAAGGAGAGCGTCATGAAGTCTTTTCGCGCAGTGTTTCTAACGCTGGCCGGACTTACCGTCGCCGGCGCGCTGTTTCTGCCTGTAAATGCAGAGCCGCCCCGAAAAATGAGCGCTGTCTCGCCGACGGCGACAACCGAAGCGCCGTCGGATTCACTCTCGGCGGCGCTCGCGCCCACGCCGGAAGCTGCGCCGCGCATCACCTGCTATGCGTATTCAACCATCGCGCAAGGCTGGGTGAGCGGCTTCGGCGGCTATTGCGGCGCCCCGCTGGATGACCCGCAAGCCGATCCGTCGGTGGAAACGCGCCCGCCCTGCTACACCGCCGTGGCGCGTCCGCAGTTTGAGTCGATCATTCGGGGACAGTGCGCGTGGGAGGATTTCTGGCGGGCGCACACGTCGATTTTCTTTCCGCCGCCGCCAGTGCCGGCAGTTGATTTCAACCGTTTTGCGGTGATCGCGATCGTCGCCGGTCCGCGACCGGACGGCTGCCGCGGGATTGAGGTCGTGCGCATCACGCGCGAATCGTGCGGCACGAAGATCTATATTCGCGAGCGCGCCCCGTGCCCGTTTGAGGGTTGCCCTGACGTGATCAGCAACCCATTCCACTTCGTGCTGATTTGCAAGGAGTTCGTCGCGTTTGAGACGCCGGTCTGCTTCGAGCATCGCAATCGCATTCCCGATTGCACGCTCACAGCGGCATGCGCGGTCGGCATAGACCCGACGAACAAGTAGGAGCGTAGGGCGCTAAGCATGCCAGGTTGGCGTGACGCCATCATCGACCGTTCTGGCGTGGAATTTTTTGGTTGTACCGCGCATTCGCCGCCCGCCGCGTGGCGGTTGCGACGAATGTCGCTTTTCGAGAGAGCACCAAGGAGGAAGTACGGATGTCATTTCGAAATCGCTGCTTGCTGGGCTTGATCAGCGCCACCGCGATCAGCCTTGCTTTCATCCCCGTGCATGCGGACGGACCACGTAACGGAAGTATTGCAGCAGCCGATGCGGCCCAGCCCGACAGCACCGGCACCAGCGCCGGCCCGATCTCGCCGACGCCCGGCCCGGCGTGTTACAGCTTCACGACAATCGCTCGGGGAGAGTTCAGCGGATTCGGCGAATTCTGCGGCGGCGAGCTCGACAGCCCCGATGGCGACGACACGACCCGCCCGTGCTATGCGCGCGTGGCGCGGCCTCAGTTTGAGGCGATCATCCGTGGGCAGTGCGCATGGGAGGACTTCTGGCGTGAGCACGCCTCGATCTTCTCACCGCCGCCGCCGGTTCCTGCGGTTGACTTTACGCGCTTTGCGGTGATCGCGGTGGTTGCGGGGCCGCGTCCGGATGATTGTCGTGGCATCGAGGTCGCGCGCGTCGTGCCGGAATCCTGTGGCACGCGGATTTACATCCGCGAGCGGATTCCGTGTCAGGGCGAGGCCTGCGGCCGCGTGATCACGAATCCATTCCATTTCGTGCTGATTTGCAAGGATTTTGTTTCATTTGAGACGCCGGTCTGCTTTGAGCATCGCAACCGCATCCCCAACTGCACGCTGTCTGTCGCGTGCCTCTCGGCTGTGATCGACGAGTAGACGCTCGATCAACGTTTCATGGCAGTGCCCTTGACCGCCATTCGGTTCAAGGGCGCTGCATCGTCCGGGGCGGCGCGGGGGATGGGCGACTCACCCGCCTATCTCGATGCGGCCCTCCGTTCGGCTGGTGCACAGCTCGCGGTCGCGCTCGGCGCGAACTGCTTGGATGAGGGCGACTTCGGCGCGCAAGGGGTCGGCGTCAAGTTTGTAGTTAGAGCGTCTTAAAATTTGGTCTGTCGCCTTTAGCTGAGCCGCGACCGTCAGGAAGCGGAGCAACGGGCAATGCCTGACCACTCCCTCACGGTCGCGGCTCTGCTGACGGTCGCCTATCGTTGTCGATTAGGGCGCGGTCGCCGGCCGGCGGCGAAGCAGCTTCATCCCAACCACGACCAGCAGATAGACCCCGCCCGCCAGGACGATCGTCGTCGCGCCCGCCGGCAGATTCGGGGCATAGCTGATTGCCAGGCCGCCCGATGTGAACGCCGCGCACAGCAGCGTCGAAACGGCCATCAGCTGCCAGAGCGTCCGGCAAAAGTAGCCCGCGATCGCCACCGGCAGCGTCAGCAGCGCGATGACCAGAATCATCCCGACAATCGAGATCAACAGCACGACTGTGAGCGCGACCAGGCACAAGAGCAGCAAATAGTAGGTGTCGCAGGGCAAGCCGCGCAGCCGGGCGAATTCTTCGTCGAAGCAGATCGCCAGAAACTCGTTATAGAGCAGGGCGCACAGGCCGATGACCAGCGCGTCGAGCGCGACCAGCAGCCAGGCGTCGCGCTGATCGACCATCAAAATGTTGCCGAATAAGTACGACATCAAGTCCGTCGCCTGCCCCGGTGTGGCATAAACAAACAGGACGCCGACCGCCATGCCGATCGCCCAGAGCGCGCTGATGACGGTGTCTTCGCGCTGGCGGGCCTTCAGGCTGACCAGCCCGATCACGATCGCCGCGAGCAACGCCGCCACGATCGCGCCATAGAGCGGCGAAAGCCACGTCCAGCCGTGCACGCCGCGCAGATACCACGCCGCCCCCATGCCGCCGAGGATGCAATGGGCGATGCCGCCGGCGATGTAGGTGATCCGGCGGACGACGACAAAGCTGCCGACGACGCCACAGGCGACGCTGGCCAGCAGTCCGACGATCAGCGTCATCTGAAGGTGTGGATACTTGATCAGGTCGGCAAGGAATTCGCTCATGCGGGGGTGTCGCTTCCTGCGGCGGTCGGCGGTTAATGCCGGTGCGCGTGTCCGTGATCGTGGGTGTGTCCGTGCGAATGGTTATGGTCGTGGGCGTGATCGTGCAGCACCAGCTCGATGTCATGGCCGTAGAGGTCGCGGAGCAATTCCGGCGTGATCCGGCTGGTCGAGTGGACCATCACGCGGCGATTCACGCAAACCACGGTGCGTACGATCTTCGAGACCACGCCGACGTCATGCGAGACGAGGATGATCGTCATCCGCCGGCTTAATTCGCTGAGCAGGTCATAGAGTTCGTCTTCGACCGCCGGGTCGAGATTGGCGGTCGGCTCATCGAGCAGCAGAATTTCAGGCTCGCACGCCAGCGCCCGGGCGATCAAGACACGCTGGCGCTGCCCGCCGGAAAGCTGGGAGAACGAGCGCGCCGCGCAATCCTCCAGCCGGACCGTGCGCAGCGCCTCGCGCGCGACGCGCCGGTCCGCCGCGCGATACCAACCGAGGCGCCCGCCGCCGAGCCGCCCCATCAGCACGACGTCGAGGACCGTCACCGGGAACTGCGGATCAAGCTCGGTGCGCTGCGGCATGTAGCCGATACGGCGGCGCGCGGCGGCGGGCGTCTGACCAAAGATGCGAATGGTGCCGGCCGTCGGCGAGAGCAACCCCAGCATCAATCGCAGCAGCGTCGTCTTGCCGCCGCCGTTGGGGCCGACGAGGCAGGCAAAGTCGAGCGGCGCGATCGCCAGATCGACGTGGTCGAGGATGGGCGCATGGTCAAAACGGAACGACACGCCGCGCAGTTCGATGACCGGCGTCGCGGCGGCGCCGCCCGTTGCAGACCCGGCGGAGTGGGGGTCCACCGCGCCATGGAATTGGCCGGCCGCGCTCATTCGGCCAGGCCTTTCGCAATGGCGGCGGCGATCGCCTCGAGATTCTTGGGATAGTCGTAGGCCAGATCGTCAATTGGCGCGACGCTGCCGTTGATCGCGCCGGCGAGCTTGTCGGCGGTGCGCGTGTTGAATTGCGGTTGCACGAAGATCACGCGGACGTTGTGCTTTTTCGCGCGCTCGATCAAAGCACTGAGGTGCTTCGCGGTCGGCTCTTTGCCCTCGATCTCCGCCGGCGTCTGGCGCAGGCCATAGCGATCGGCGAAGTAGCCGAAAGCCGGGTGATAGACGAAGAACTCGCGGCCCTTGAAGGGTGCGAGGCGGGTGGCAAGCCGCGTGTCCAACTCTTCCAGCTCGGCGGTGAAGCGGGCCGTGCGGGTTGCCAGCTCCGCATCGGCGGCGCTGCCCGGCAGTTCGCGGAGCGTGGTGTAGATCACGCCGACCTGCCGAATGGCGTTACGCGGGTCGAGCCAGGTGTGCGGATCGGGCGCACCGGGGCCATGGTCATGATCGTGCTCATGTTCATGATTGCAGACGTGCTCGGTCTTGCGCAGGGTGATGCCTTGGTTCAGATCGACGATCCGCAGAGCCGGAAAACTCGCCTTGATTTTCGGTATCAGCGCATCCTCAAAGCCGATCCCGCTGCGGAAGTAAACCTGCGCCTCGGCCAGCGCGCTCATCTGCCGCGGCGTGACTTCGTAGGTGTGCGGCGACTGGCCCGGCGGCACAAGCGCCGTCACGACCGCCTCGGCGCCGGCCACGCGCTGCACGAAGTACGCCGACGGCGGGATGCTCACGATCGCTCGCAGGGCTTTCGGGGCGCCGGGGCTTGCGCCGTCGCCCTCGGCCGCGCTTGCATGCGTGGCGCTGCAGAAGATCAGGCCGAGCAGCACGGCCCGGGAAATTTCATGGTGGAAGCGTCGATACCGCGCGTGCTGAGCGGCACGTTGTCGCAACCCGACCAGCGTTGAAGGCAATCGCAACCCGACCAGCGTAGAAAAACGCCCGCTGCGGCGCAGGAAGCCGCTCATGGGCGGGCCTTTCGCGTGCGAGATTCGCCGCAGACGAGGTGATACTCGTGACATTCATCGCATTCGCGCAGCGGGTGATTCGTGGCGAAGCGCTCCCAGTGCTCGCGTTGGTGCGGGGTCATGATGCCCGTGCCGTGACATAGCGGGCAGATGCTCTCGAGCGCGGAGAGAATGGCACTGCGAATGAACTCCGAGCGATTCGGGATGCCGCTGAGGGCTTTCCGCAAAGATGCATCTGCCTTGAACGTGATGATGCCGTGGCCGGCTGCGTCGCGATTCATATGGTGATTATTACTCGTTAATATCCGCGGGTCAAGCCACGCGCCACGACCCGCGCGAGCTGTTGATTACGTAAGCTGGCGAGTGGCTTCGTGTTTCGCGTTGATCGGGATCTCGGGTGCATTCGCGCGCAACTTTTTTTCGAAGCCCGGGCCTTGCGCCCATGATGCCCGCGCAAGTCGAAGGCTCTTCAGCAAACCGAGCTTCTACCTTCCCATCTTCCCACTTTCCCACGTTGCCGCTCATCCTCCCGCCACGCGCGGCGTACTCAGCGCGCGGACGACCGGCTCGGCCAATCGCGGCATCATCCGCAAAGCCCCGACCGCCAGCCGCACAAGCGCCGGGCGGCGCAGCCCCCACGCCAGCCGCCGACACCACCCGCGCCGCGCCCCGATCAGGGCGGCGTGGCGCGCCGCCCAGGCTTGGCCGACCTGATCATCCCACGCGCGGATCGCATCTGACAGCAACGGCCCAACGGCCAAGGCCGACTCGAGCGCCCACGCCATGCCTTCGCCCGTAAACGGCTCGACGTAGCCGGCCGCATCGCCGATCAAGAGCACGCGCCGCCCCCAGACGCGCTGTGGCGCGCGTGTCAGGGCCGGCGTAGCCTGCCAGTCCGCCTGCGCCAGCGCCGTCGGAATCGTGAGCAGGCAACTCGCGAGTAGCTCATGGATCGCCGCGCCTGGGCCGCCGGCCGTGCGCACGAAGCGCGGCTCCAATGCGGCGGCGATGTCGAGCCGATCCGCCTCCACGCCGACCAGTCCGACATAGCCACCGCGGCCACACGCCATCGTGATCTCGCCGCGCGGGCGGTCTGCGGCGCTGCCAGCAGCAAGCAAGGCCCCGACTCCGAACAGCGAACGATTCTGCGCACGGCTCTGCAACGCGGCTTCGGGCGTGGCGGAGTGGCCGCCTTGCAGGCCGGTCGCCAGCAAGACCAGCCGGGCAGAAACGGTACGCGCCGCACCCGGCTGAGCGGCAGGATGCAGCCGGATGATGCGCGCACCAGCCCCCGATTCGCACCGCGAATCGTCCGGATCCGATACTGGGAGCAACTCGCCGCGCGTCTGAGCTTGAAAGGTCACGCCGGCGGTGCGGGCCGCCTCGATCAGGGCCGAATCAAGCGCGGCGCGCGAAACCGCGACGCCGCCGCGCAGCCGCACGCTGGCGCGCGCCCCGCCCGCAGATAGAGCGAGCCGCTCCAGCCGCGGCGCCCCGAGATGTGGCACGATGGCCCCCAGCCCCGCGGATTCCAATGCGGCGATCGCACGCGGATTGAGACACCCGCCGCAGACTTTTTGTCTTGGGAATGCAGCTTTGTCGAGCAAGAGCACGCTCCGGCCCGCCCGGGCCGCAGCCCGCGCCGCCACGCTCCCCGCCGGCCCGGCGCCGATGACGACCAAATCCCAATGATCGTGATGATCGTGATGATTGTGGTGATTCATATCCTACAGATTCCTTGCTTCGTCGGCTCCTGAGCGAATTGATGTCCAGTCTTTAATGTACGGCAGAGCCGCGACCGTAAGAAAGCGGAGATTCGCTGAAAATCAATACACTCCCTGATGGTCGCGGAGCGGAATTGCATGCTGTCATAGCATTTTCCAAATTCCCTGGCCGGCGCTGCGTCGCACTGTGCAAGCCGACAGATTCTATGCCGGCGCGGCTCTCTCGGGCTTGTTGAACGCTGGTCGGACGATCACCAGGCCGCTGCATGGCCGGGCACAGGCGCGGCCGCGTTCGCGTCTGCGGCATCGGAGGTCAGGCGACAGGCCCGCCTGCGGCCGGCTGTTCGTCGGTTGCGACCACACGACAATTCCCTGCGCGACCGGCCGCCCGCGCGCGGCTAGACTGCAATCGCTTCCCGACGCTCGCGGCTCGGGATCGTGTCGTGTTTCGTGAATTGCCGCCGCGCTGAGCTTGGTTGTCCTGCGCCGGCGGGTACGATGGACAGACGCAAATAAGCCGTGTTTTCCGGTAAGGGATCACAGCATGGAATTATCTGGCCGCACAGCATTGATCACGGGCGCCGCGGTGCGGGTCGGGCGGGCGATCGCGCTGCGCCTGGCGCAAGCCGGCATGGATGTGGCCGTGCACTACCACCGCTCGCGCGCGCAAGCCGAGCAAACGGCTGCGGATTGCCGCGCCGCCGGCGTGCGGGCCGAGGCCTTGGCGGGAGATTTGGCGGATGCCGCCGTCTGCGCAAAGCTCGTGGCGACCGTGCTCGGCACGATGGGCCGGCTCGACGCGCTCATCAACAATGCATCTATTTTTGAAGAGCAGCGGCTGGAGACGTTTGAGTTGGCCGCATGGGAACGAACGCTGCGCGTGAATCTGACCGCACCGATGATTCTGGCCCATGCGGCGCGCGCTGCGCTGCGCACAGCAGGCGGGCGCATCATCAATCTGGGCGATGCCGCGTGCGAACGACCCTGGACGCGCCACCTGGCCTATTGCGTCTCCAAGGGCGGACTGCACACGCTGACGAAAGCGCTGGCCCGCGCGCTCGCGCCGGAGGTGAACGTGGTCGCGCTCGCGCCCGGCGTCGCCGACTGGCCGGAGCACTATGACGAAGCGACCCGCGCCCGGCTGATCGAAAAAATCCCGCTGCGCCGGGCCGGCACGCCGGCGGACATCGCCGAAGCGGTCCATTTTCTGCTGGCGCAGGGCGACTACATCACCGGCGTGATTCTGCCGATCGACGGCGGCCGCGGCGTCTCAACCTGATGCCGGCGTGGAATTGCCTGGAAACTCCAGGGCAAACGCATTCTGGCTCTCGTTTCATAGTCATTGGGTGGCAACAGGCTTCCAGCCTGTAATCGACAGTCAAGATGCCCGGCCCACCCTTGCATCTGGGCAAATACTGACAGAATGCCGGGTGCCATGCCGACGGCCTTTGCGTCGGCATGGATGGGAGCGCGCAGCGGCCGGCGGGTTCAACGACGGTCGCGAGATTCGCCTGTGGCGCCGATCGGCGGGGATGGATTCGAAGTCGATCCGCAGCGGCCGATGATCGCCGCATTGCGGGTGCCATGCCGACGGCCTTTGCGTCGGCATGGATGGGAGCGC
>CAYQLG010000141.1:0-9771 GCA_964418235.1 uncultured Planctomycetales bacterium | reverse complement strand
GCCAGCGCCGGCGTCCCGCGCGCCGTTCGTGCGCTGGCGGACGGCGCATAGGCCGGCGCCGCGGTCTGATCACCAAACGCGCTCAGCCGCAGCTCGCAATCGGCCAATGCGAGCACATCGCCCGGCGTGAGATAGGCCAACTCGATCGGCACGCCATTGCACAGCGTGCCCGACCTGCTGCCCAGGTCGCAGATCACGACGCGACCCGCGAGCCGAAAGATGAGTGCATGCGCCAGCGACACATCGGGCGAATCGAGCATGAGATCGCACGTGCTGCGATGTCCGAGCAGAACCGCCGGCGTGACGAACCGCCGCACCTGACCGAGATACTCCAACTTGATCGGGACTTCCTCGCCGTCTGCCGGCGATTGCTGAGCGGCATTGTCCGCACCGGGCGCCGCGCCTGCCGCCGCCGTCGCCGTCGCGCCGTCTGTCAACGCGTCGGCTGGATCGGCGCTCTCCGGCGACAGCCATTCCAAGTCGATCGGAATCGTGCCGACCTTGACGCGGTCGCCGGGGCGTAGCGGCGCGACGCGCAGCAGCGCTTCATTGAGCCGCGTGCCGGTACGACTGCGCAAGTCGCAGATCAGCAGCCCGCGATCGGTGTGCACCAGTGCGCAATGCACCTTGGAGATGTCGGGGTCCGGCAATGGCAGATCGCAATCGCGGCGACCTCCGATCAGCGTCACGACCCGCGTCGTTTCGCACTGAATCAGCCCGAGCGGCCCCGTCGCACTCAGGCGCACCCGCGGAGCGCCGCGCGGCGTCTGCGGTTGTCCGATGATGGGTTGCAAGGCGATTGTCATGTCCAAAGCACCAACGTTGACCAAAATCCACACGTACCAAGCGGGAGTATTCAAAACCTCTCGGACATAGGCAAAAAATGCCGTGAATCGCAAGCTGCCCAGAACGGCGGCAGACGTTATCGGTGGCCACGGGTCAAGATCGGGCGAATACCCGCTTGGAACCCGCGGCAAGACAAACCGCGCGTCGTGAAGCGCCGGCATGATCGGCCAGAGTCCCGTGCGTCGATGGGCGCGTGAGAAGGTGGGAACGCTGGAACGTTGGATGGATGGTAGCGGAGGGGTGTAACGAGTTGGTGCGTGTCCGGCGAATTGATTGCTTGAGAGGCCGGCGCCTCCCTGTCAAGCGCAGCGGCCCGAGCTTTGCGGGCAACTCGGCAGCGCTCGTTTGTTCTCATTCGCACGCCCCATTTTCGCAATCACAACGCTCGTGGTTGTCGTTCGCGGCCGGCGCGCCTAACATCGCCCATGCTTCACCAGGCTTTCAAGCGTTTATTCCCGTTGGGCGCGCTCTGCGCGGGCGTCGTCGCGTGCAATTCGGCCGAGCAGACCGAAGACGGCATCCAGGTTGACTCGGCCGCCAAGGCCCGCGCGGCTGACACGTCAGCCAAGTCCGCCGGCTCGCCCTTTTACTTTCGCGAGGCCAAGCTGCCCAAGGGCTTCCCCCAGCCGGGGCCGTTGGATGAAGTCATCATCAAAGACTATCCGTCTTATCGCATGGCGCTCGTCGAGGCGAAACAACCCGATGGCGCCGAGATGGACTCGCTCTTCCGGCCGCTTTTCAACCACATCTCTCGCGAGGACATCGCGATGACCGCGCCGGTCGAGATGACCTATTCGATGCCGCGCGGCGCCTCCGAGCAAGCGGCGCCGTCTGACGGCGGCCGCTCCACCAAGTCCGCCGGTGCTGCTCCGACGACGCAGCCCTTCCGCGATCTCCGTGAAGTCGTGCCGGATGGACGCCGGGGCATGGCCTCGATGGCGTTTCTCTACGCTGACCCCGAAATGGGGCGGCTCGGGCCTGACGCGACCGATGCGCGTGTCGTCGTCCGCGACGTTCCCGCGGTGACCGTGCTGTCGATCAGCGTGCGCGGCGGCTATCAAGCCAGAAAAGTCCGGGAGGCCTTGGATCGCATTCAAAGTTGGATCGAGCAGAACCCCGGCGAGGTGCGGATCGTCGGTGAGCCGCGTTACCTGGGCTACAACAGTCCGTTTGTGCCGTCGTTCCTCCAGATGAGCGAAGTGCAGGTGCCGATCGAGCGCATCAAAACGGCTGAGGCCGCATCTGTCGAGCGTGCCGAAGCGGCCCGTGCGGGCCTGCCGGCCTCCAATTGAGCTGGATGGCTCGGGCTGTGAGGCGCTCTGGCCGCAGATCACTCGGTTGAGCAACGGCCGGATGCGGTTCGGGGGTGTCGTGGAAATTCTGCAACGTGACAGCCGCGCCTGGGGTAGAATAATGGCGAGGAGCGCCGTCATGGACACGACTGCTAGCGGGGTTGTCGGTGATCGCAAAGTTCTGCCTTGCTCTTGCTCCGCAGCCTGCATCAGCAGGTCGGGCGTGAGGGTTACGGTTTGGCGAGTTGCGATGGCATGGGGCGTTTTCGCGATGTGTGCAACGCCGATCTTCGCAGAACCACCCCCCGCGCCGCCGAAGCAGCCGAATACGCCGGCGAAATCATCGGCGGCGCCGTCCTCGGGTGAGCAACCCTCGATTCGGGTCGTGCGGGCGCGGCAGATTTCGGAACAAGACGTGGCGGGTTCGCGCGATTCCCGCGTCCAGATCGTGCGGCCGCGCGAGGTGACGCCGGCGACCAGTTCGGCCAGTTCGGCGGAATCAGCCCGTTCCGACCGTTCGGCGGCTTCCTCGCCGTCGGCCGAGCAGGCGCCGCCCCAACCCGGCGCTGCAAGAACCTACGACCCTTATCCGCGCGTTCGCCGTTATGACGACTCCGGCAATCGCTTGGCGCCGCGCGTGATCGATCGTTTCGGCGGGCGCGTGCGCGTCGGGCCGCGCGGCTATCCCTACCCGCACACGCCCGGCCTGGATGGCGATTTTCTCTTTCGCTATCCCGGGCTGGTCGACTATGACGCGTTGATCGACGCTTACGCCCGCGGCCGCGCCGATGAGCGCGAAGACGTGGCCGGCGCCTTCAACGAGCAGGACATGAACCGCCGCAAGGAGCGCGCCCTCGGCGCGCACGAAAAGTCCCTCGCCATCGGCGTCGCCAAGCTGCGCGCGGGTAACTACATGGAAGCCGCGATCGCGCTATCGCTCGCGGCGGAGCTGGATCAGGGCGACCCGGCCTGCCGCATTCACCTGGCTCAGGCGCGCGTGGCGCTCGGCCAATATGACGAGGCGGCATTGACCCTGCGCCGGGCGCTTCAGCTTCAGCCGCGGCTGGCCTATCTGCCCTTGCGGCTGCGCGACTGCTACCCCGGCGGCGACGATTTCGATCGACAAGTCGACGACCTGGTTCGGCACGTCAATGGCCACGTCGCGACTGGCGAGGTCTGGTTTTTGCTGGGAGTTCTGGAGTTCCAGCGCGGCCGCTTTGCCGAGGCGCACACGGCTTTCCGCTTTGCCGATGCGGGCCTGGGGGCCGACGACCTGACGCAGCGCTACCTGGAGCTGACGATTCCGCCACGCAGCGCGCCCCGCTAGCGTAGTTTCGATCGAGTTGTAGAGTCGGTCCTCCGTGGCCGACGCCGGATGTCCGGCGCTGCGCCGTGGGACAGGGACGCCCGACGCTACAAAAAAATCAGACGCACGAGCTTATGCTCACATTATCCTGGTCGCCTATAGCAGCGCCGCGCCCGCCAATAACAGAGCCGCGACCGTAAGGGAGCGGAGATTCGAAGAAAATTCAACCACTCCCTCACGGTCGTGGCTCTGTCAAGCGACAGAGCCATTCTGAAAATGCTCTAGAGCTCGAGGTCGGTCGTCTCGCGCGTGATCACGTCAAAACGCTCGCGCTCGCCTTTGCCATGCAGCGGGTAGTCCTTGCGCAGGGGAAAGTCCTGGAAGTTCGCCGGCATCAGAATGCGGCGCAGATCGGGGTGGCCGACGAAGTTGATGCCGAACATGTCATAGACCTCGCGCTCCAGCCACTCGGCGCCCTGCCAAACCGGGCAGAGGCTCGGCACGCTCGGCGAAGGGTCATTCACATAGACGCGCACCCACAAGCGATGATTGTGCGCCAAGCTTAGCAGCGAGTAGCTCAGGCCGAAGCGATCCTCGGCGTCGGGAAAGTTCAGGTAGTCGACGCAGGTGATGTCGCAGAGCTGATCCATGCGGCAGCGCGAGTCCTCCTTGAGAAACGTCATCACGTCGATCAGCCGGTCGGCCGGGATCGTGATCGACATCTGGCCGCTGTCTCGCCCGTCGGGATAGACCATCAGTGGCTTGGGCGTCAGCCCCAGCTCGACAAATTCGCTTTGCAACGCATTGAGAACGTCGGAAATCGCCATGATCAGGTCATCCGGGTTCGAGCTTAACGCCGCCGCTCCATATGCGCCGGCCAATCGATCGCGGCTTCGGCCCGCTACGCCGGGCGCCGCCGCACCATATGCGAAGATGGTAGCCGCATGGCCCGCTCGGGGCGAGCGACGCGCGCCCGCGCGCGGGCGCTGTTCACTGGGCAACCGCATTCTCCCCATTAGCGCTGATACGCAGGGGTGGGGCGGGCATCCCGCCTGCCCGAGCAGGCTGGAAGCCAGTTTCCGCCCGGCTGCTGCAAGCAACCAGAATCAGCATGCGGTTGCCCTGGCGCCGTTCATAAAATCGTCAACTGAGCGGTACACTAACCATCAGCTCTGGTCGGGCAGCGGAAAGGTCTGCCGGAATCGGCCCGCGGCTTCGATGGAGGGAGGAGAAGATGAGTGCCGCCGAATTCACGTTTGGACGTTGTCCGCACTGTGCTGAGCCTTATCGTCTTCCGGCCGAGGCGGTGGGGAGGCAGGCGCGCTGTCGCGGCTGTGCGACGGTCTTTGTCGTGGAGGCCGGCGCGGCGACCGCGATTCAAGATGAACCGAACTATGTGGCGGAACTGATCAAGGGTCAGCCAGAGCCGGCCGATGGGCCGCAGCCGGCCTTGGGCGATGAAGAGAAGATCGACGCCATCAGTGAGCACATCGCGCGCCACCTGGGACCCGTATACAAGGTCTTTCATGAGATCACCTCGGATCTCGTTCACATCGATCTGCACTGGGTGCAGGCCGACGAGCGGCGGCCCTATCACACGCTTGTCACGTCGGGCATGAGCGACCTGCCGATGACCGTTCCGGAGGGTGCGGAGGAGTTTCGCTTTGCCGAGTTGTTGCTGCGTCTGCCGCTGGAATGGAGACTCGATGCTGATTCATTTCGCGATGAGAATTGGTATTGGCCGCTGCGCTGTCTCAAGCAGCTCGCCCGTTATCCGCATGATTTCAAGACCTTCCTGGCCTTCGGTCACTCGACCGCGAACGAGGAGCCGTTTGCGCCCAATACCAAGCTCTCAGGCGTCGTCCTGCTGTTCACGCTTGGCGCGCCGGCGGAATTCAACCAACTGACCTTCGGCGGTCGCACGATCCACTTCTATTCGGTCATTCCGCTCTATCCCGAAGAGCTTGAACACAAGCTGCGCTATGGCCTTGAGAAGCTGCTGCCGCGCTTCGACCGCTATGGCATCAGCGATGTCATTGATCCGCAGCGGCGCAACGTCTGTCGGCGAAAGTTCGGCTTGTGGTAAAGGGTGGCCGGCGCGGCACGGGCGATTTCATCATGAGCAGCTTGAAACATCCGGCGCACATGCATGCTCCAGATTGCCGGCGGCAGCGTCGTTCCGCGCTTCGTTTCTTGGCGCAGAGCGGATGAGTTGGCGTTGGGATTGGCTGATTGATGCAGTACGCTTGAAGTTGGCGGCGGTGTGGCCGAGCGAGAGACGCTCTGCGCCGTCAGAAAGCGCGCGGCGCCGTCAGAAAGCGCGGTGCCGTCGAAAGCCCGCGGCGTGCCGCCGCGCCGGCCAACCGGAGTATTCACATGGTTTTTCGTTCCATGAGGTCGATGGGCGTTGCTCTATTGATCGTGGGAGCGAGCGGCCTGACGCCGCCGGTCCCCGCCGCGTTTCAGCCGGGGCATATCTATGTGACGGCGACGTACATCACGGGGTTCACTGCACCTGGGCGGATTTTTGAAGTCAACCCGGCGACCGGACAGGCCCGCATCTTCGCCGAGTTCGAGCCGCAATCGTCGCCGAACTCGCTGGCGTTTACGCCGGACGGGCGCTACCTGCGCGTGGTCCATCGCGGGCAGGTGCTCAACATCGACGGCGACGGACAAGTCGCGGGCACGGCCTACGGCCCGGCGGACGGCGTCTTTCCCTCCGGCTCGGCCAACGCGATGGGCTACGACGCGGCGGGGAATTTCTACGTGCAGAGCGACGCGCGCATCCTGCGGATGCCGGGGGATGCGCCGCCCATTGAAATCTTCGCCGACTCAAGCGACGGCATCGGCGGCAGCGGCCCGATCGGCATCTCGCCGCGCGGCGAGGGCTGGTATCTCGATCACTCCACGATCGGCCGACTGCTCTATTTCAACGAGCGCGGCGAATCAACGCTGATTGATGATTTCTTCTTGACGGGGTTGCGGCCGTCGCTGGCGGTGGATAGGAATGGAGATTGTTATATTCTGAGGTCGAGCGATGCCACAGGGCCCGGGGGAATTTTCCGCTATCGTCGTGGAAAAGTGAGCGAAGGAGAGAGAATCGTGCGAGGTGATAGGCTCGGCGGAACATTAACGTCGATGTCGATCTCGCCGATTGACGGCATGCTTTACTTTGCGGGCGGTAGCATCATTGCTAGAATTAATCCAGAATCAGGATCGCTTCATACTGTAGGCGAGATCACAGTTGGATTAGGGTCATATCCGTCGCGCGGCATCGCGATTTATGTTCCCGAGCCTGCCAGTTGCCTCGTCGCGCTAGCCTGGATGTGTTTTCTTCGACCGCAGCGAATTGATTTGGGAGCATCACGATGAATCGATGGGTGATTCTCGGGCTTCTCGCCGCAGGGTGCACAGCTGTCTGCGCCCCCGCCGCGTTTCAGCCGGGGCATATCTATGTGACGGCGACGTATCTCACCGGCTTTCGCGCGCCGGGGCGGATCTTTGAGATCAACCCGACGACCGGCGCGTCGCGCATCTTCGCCGAATTCGAGTATCAGGAATCGCCCAATTCGCTGGTCTTCACGCCCGACGGCTCGCGGCTGCGGGTCGTGCGGCAGGGGTCGGTCTTCGAGCTGGATGGCGACGGGCGCATGCTGGGGCCGGTCTATGGGCCGGGCGTCGGGCCTTATCCCTATTTCCCGTCGGGTTCGGCCAATGCGATGGCGTATGACCGCGCCGGGAATTTCTATCTGGGCGATCAGGCGCGCGGCATCCTGCGCTTCCCGGCGGACACGTCGCCGGCGGAGTGGTTCGCCGACGTGCCGGGCACGGGCATGAGCGGGCCGTTCGCCGTCTCGCCCGACGGAAAGCATACGTGGTATCTGGATAACGACCTGTATCGGCTGTTTCATATCAATGAGCAGGGCAAGCTGACGCTGATGGATGATGGGTTTCTGCTGCCCTTGCGCTCAACCATCGCGGTGGATGATGAAGGGAATTGCTATATTACTCGCGCTTCACGGGGCGGAATTTATCGATACACGCCGGACAAGCCCAGCGATGGAGCGTTCCTTTCAACGGGCATTGGTGGCGGCACACTCGATTCGATGACGTACAATACGCGCGATGGAATGATATATCTAGCTAGCGGGAATATCGTATCGCGAATCGACCCTTTAAGCGGCTTTACAGAATTGGTCGCGGAGTTCGGTGTTTTCCCGTCGATGCCGGCCCGCGGCGTGGCAATCTATGTGCCGGAGCCTGCGTATTTGAGCATGGCGCCGCTCGTGGTTCTTTTCTGCAGGAGGGCAAGGATGGCATAAGAAAGCCTAACAAATCCGGGTGGAGCAGGCTTCCAGCCTGCTCGGACAGGCAAGATGCCTGTCCCACCCCTGTGTTTTGTTAGGCGATCGAAATGAAAACGGGTGTACTTTCCATGTGGTAAGCGATCAATTCTATCGAGGAGGCAATTCTATGCCACGTTTTACTGCTTACGTTTCATGCGTAGTGGTGTGGGGCTGGGCAGGTGTCTTCGTAGTTCACTCATCCGCGCAGGTGTCGTGGAGCCAGGTATGCCCGGGAACGACGGGCATTCCCGCGCAATTGGACATGCCGAATCGCTCCATCAAAGGGGATTGGAGCGCCAGCAAGCCGGTCTGCATGACGGAAGGCACGCTGCCCTGCTCGCCCGATGGGCCGGGTGTGGCGTGCATGCATCCGATGCAGGTTATTCATGCAATTCATGTGTACAACCCGCTCACGCAAAAGGCGAAGATTCTGTGCATCGACTGGCTGTCACACGGCAGAACACTGCCGCCTGCGTTTCCGTCTGGCTACACTGCCGATGGCATAGAATTAACGCCGCGCGTAGCACTATTCGACCCCGAAACCGGCGCGATCAAGTGCGCGCCGATCAGCATTTGCCGGGCGGACCGATCGGTCGATCTCGCGTGGTTGACCGCCACGGCTGATCGGCTTTAGCCGGTCGGTCGCTGCCACCAACTTCAGTTGGTGGTGGGGGGGGCGAAGCACGCCGGTGAGTTGTGCTTGAGAGCGTTCCTCGGCCGGCTTCAGCCGGTCTTGCGGCTCCGATCGTGTTGCCGATCCCGACCGCTTTTCAATTCCGGCTGAAGCCGGCTCAACAGGCCGCATTTGGCCGAGTAAAAAACGGATCGCTTTCCGGCCCACCACCGGCTGAGGCCGACTCGGGGACTCGAGCCGATTGGGCCAATCAAGCCGACTCGATCGATGGCGTCGACTCTGCCGACCTGCCGTCTCCAGCGGTATCCGACTCTCATGAAGGCGAAAATTCGAGCGGAATCTGTGCCGATCTGCATGCACGAATACCCCCTAACGCCACGCGCGACCCGCGGAAAAGCCGGCGCAGCTCGGCATTGACGCTGCCCGACGGCTTCGGCTAGACTCACGAATCTGCGGATTGGGCGTTCGCAGATCGTCGGCGGCGCGGTTCCCCCGTCGCGGCGGATGATGCGTTACACGATCTGGATACAACCCGGTATCCCGTACCCCAGACCAGGAGGTGACGGTTGTCATCACCGTTGGTCCGCGAGCTGATTGATTCGGGCATCCATTTTGGCCACCGCGCCAGTCGCTGGAACCCCAAGATGGCCCCGTTCATCTACGGCAAGCGGAATCAGATTCACATCATTGACATTCGAGAAACGCTACGCGGGCTGCTGCGCGCCAAGAAGTTTCTGACGCAGGTCGTCTCCAACGGCGGAGACGTGCTCTTTGTCGGAACCAAGCGTCAGGCGCGTGACATCGTCCAGAAGCATGCCCTCCGCTGCAACATGCACGCAGTGTACGAGCGTTGGCTCGGCGGAACCCTGACGAACTTCCGCACCATCCGTTCGCGTTTGCAACGGCTGGAATTCCTCGAAAATCTTGTCGCCGGCGGCGAGTGGAACAGCTACTCCAAGAAGATGCAGTCCACGCTGACGCGCGAACTCGAAAAAATCCGCACCAACCTCGACGGCATCCGCAAGATGACGCGCCTGCCGCAGGCGCTGGTCATTGTCGACGTACGCAAGGAGGTCAATGCCGTTCGCGAGGCCCACTCGCTCGGCATCCCGACCGTCGCGCTGATCGACACCGACAGCGATCCGGATCACGCGAATATCCCCATTCCCGGCAATGATGACGCCATGCGCGCCATCGAGGTCGTCATCCGCGAAATCGCGACCGCCTGCGAGGAGGGCCTCAAGGTCCGTCCGGCGCAGATGGAATTCCGCGATGAGGATACGGGCCAGGGCGACGGGGGCGGCCGGCGCCGTCAACGCCGCGAACGCGGCCCCGGCGATCGCGGTC
>CAYQLG010000140.1:0-9789 GCA_964418235.1 uncultured Planctomycetales bacterium | reverse complement strand
GGCGCCGATCGGCGGGGATGGATTCGAAGTCGATCCGCAGCGGCCGATGAGCGCCGCATTGCAATCGATTCGACGCGCTCCGCCAAAAAACCGCTGTCGCAGCAGGATCTCATGCCGACGCAAAAGCCGTCGGCATGGCACCCGGCTGAATTTCTGGGTGCGGCTCTATTCGCTGGCGGGGGCGACCGAGAGCGTCTATCAAGTTTCGAACGGAGCCTGGACGCAGCGGAGCGGCGGCAACAGCGGGATCGCCTCGGGCGTCGCGTTCACGCTGAACGCGACCGTGCGGGCCGGCCGGGCCGAAGACTACAACGGTACAGTCGTCGCCGGGCCTGTGCGCGACTCACGCCAGCCGGGCGCCCCATTCGTCAGCGGCGAAATAGTGCACGCGTTCCAGCTCGACGCGGAAGCTCGCCGGGGCGTTTTCGGCGACGCGCGTGCGCGCGTCCATCCGGCTCACGATGCGGGCGTGCCGCGCCGTCGAGGTCAAGACGTCCATCCGGTCGCCGAGCGGCTCGACGACGGCGACCTGCACAGCCAGCCGCTGCGCCGGCGGCGTGTCGCCCTGGGCCAGATGCAGCAACTCGGGGCGGATGCCCAGCACGACCCGTTGATCCACATGCGCTCGCAGGGCCGCCGCGTGCCGCGGCGCGACGGCCAGCCGCTGCTCACCATCGTCAAACCAAAGCGTATCATCGCCGTTTCGGCCCGCGGCAGCACCACCGCCGTCGTAGCCCGCGGCGAGACCGCCGCCGTGGTTGGGGCCAGCGGCGCCAAGCGGTCGCCCGTCGCGTGTGATGCGCCCGGGCAGGAAATTCATCGGCGGCGTGCCGACAAAGCCCGCGACAAAGCGATTGACGGGGTTTTCATAGATGTTGTAGGGCGTATCGACCTGCTGAATGCGGCCATCCTTCATGACGACGACGCGATCGCCGAGGGTCATGGCCTCTTCCTGATCGTGCGTGACATAGATCGTGGTGGTCTGCACCTGGCGATGCAGCCGCTTGATCTCGCCGCGCATTTCGATGCGCAGCTTGGCGTCGAGATTGGAGAGCGGCTCGTCAAACAGATACGCCTTGGGGTTGCGAACGATGGCGCGGCCGACGGCGACGCGCTGCCGCTGGCCGCCTGACAGCGCCCGCGGCTGACGCTCCAGCAGATTTTCGATCGCGAGCAGCCTGGCGGCCTGGCGCACGCGGCGGTCGATCTCCTGCCGCTCGGCCCGGGCGGCGGTCGGATTGAACCAGCCGCTGAGGCCGCCATACTTGCGGCGGAGCATGAGGCCGAAGGCCATGTTCTTGTAGACCGACATGTGCGGATAGAGGGCGTAGTTCTGGAAGACCATGGCGATGTCGCGGTCTTTGGGGGGAACGCTGTTGACGACGCGCTCGCCAATGCGGATTTCGCCGGCGGAGATGTCTTCGAGGCCGGCGACCATGCGGAGCGTGGTGCTCTTGCCGCAGCCCGAAGGCCCGACCAGCACGACAAATTCGCGATCGCGGATTTCAAGATCGACAGCGTCGACCGCCTTGACGCCGCCGGGATAGATTTTCGATACGTTTGCTAAGCGGACTTCGGCCACGGTTGGGTGTTCCTCGTGAGCGCGATTGTAGCGTGCGGCGCGCGAGTGTGGGTAGCGGCGCGGATCGCGCGCGGCGCCAACGGGGCGACGGTGATACGGGATGCCGTCAGGAGGCGAATTGCGACCAGGGCGGCGGTGCTATGCCAAGGTGCGTGGCGGCTTGAACCGACGCGACCGTAAGGAAGCGATTGGAACCGAGCCGCGCGCGAATGCCGGCGCGGCCCTGGGATGCGCCGACAATCGGGCAAGCGTCGCGCACCGGTGCGGCGCGCGTCAAGCACGAGCACAGCGCGCGATCAGCGCCGGCGCGGCGCTTTACGCGCCTTCACAGCGTGCCTCACTCGAGAGTGCGGCGGTTCAATTTCAACGTCGATCATGCCGGAATCCGGCGGCGTGGTTCGACCAGGCGCTGTAGGAATCGAATCGCTTCCTGACAGGCGCGGTTCGGTTTGAAGGCACCGTCGAGTTCCGCACGATGACGTGAGCGCGGCGTGCATTTTCTCCAACCTTCATGCGACCTTCACGCGCTGCGCTGGAAAATTCGCTGGCTATGCGCTCTCTGTCGGCGGTAGGATATCGAGAGTCGCTGCAATCACGTGTCGTAGGCGGTTGTCCCGACATATCCGCGCGCCGCTGAACCGCCTTGTGAGACCTCGAGCGATGCATGCATTTGCCTGTAGCGTCGGCCCGACCGACCCGGCTTCGGGGACGAAGCCGCCGCTACAAACTTCGCCCTATCCACATCAGCCGCGCTTGCGCGATTCTCGCGTTGCGACAGCGACTATTCGAAGCGCAGCGCCTCGATCGGGTTGAGCCGGCTGGCGCGCCACGCCGGGTAGAAGCCGAAAAAGACGCCGACGGCGGTGGAAAAGGCAATCGCCAGCGCCGCCATCCAATAGGAAACGTCGGCTTCCCAGCCGGCCTCCTTGTAGGCGGTTGCGACGAACTGAGCCGCCCCGACGCCGGCGGCAAGGCCGAGCAATCCGCCCAGCGAGCAGAGCACGATCGATTCGCAGAGGAACTGACCGAGAATGTGGCGGCCCTTTGCCCCGATCGCCATGCGCAGGCCGATCTCGCGCGTGCGCTCGGTCACGCTGACCAGCATGATGTTCATGATGCCGACGCCGCCCACGAGCAGCGAAATCGATGCGATCGCCGTCAGCAGCATGTTGAATGTGCGGGTGGTTTCAGCGTTCGCCTGGGCGGTGCTGGCGCGGTCAAACATGCGAAAGGGGTCCGGCTCGTTTTCCTCGACGCGGTGGCGCTGGCGCAGCACCGCGCGGATTTCCTCTTGCGCAACGGAAAGCGGCACGCCGGGCTTGGCCGCGGCCAGCAGCGTTGCCGAGCGCTCAGTGCCGGCGATGAAGCGCTGAAACGAGTAATAGGGAAAGACGATCATGTCATCGTTGTCCTGGCCGTCGCTGCTCATGCCCTTGGGCTCAAGCACACCGATAACCTCGAACGCGACCTTGTTGACGCGCACGATCTCGCCCACCGGATCGACCCCGCCGAACAATTCCTTCGCGGCGGTCTGGCCGATGCAGCACACCTTGGCCCGCAGGGCCTGATCCTCCTCCAGAAAAACGCGCCCGGAAACCGCCTTCCAGCGGCGAATATCGAAGAAATTAGGATACGCCCCGAAGACGCGCGTCGGGTAGTTGCCATACGACGTGATCGCCTGCATCGACATGCGATTGGTCGGCGTGGCGGCCCGCACCCCGGGACAGTCGCGCATGATCGCGTCACAGTCGTCGCGCGTCTGATTGGACGGCAAAGCTCCCTGCCGCCGGGCGCCGCCGCGCTGCATGCCCCAATAGCCCACGATCAGCCAGTCGTCGCCGATCGCCTGGATTTCGCGTTCGACCTTGCGCTGCGCGCCTTCGGCGATTGCGACCATGGCGATCACCGCCCCGATGCCGATGACGATGCCCAGCACCGAGAGCGCGGTGCGCACCTTGTTCTTGGCCAGGCTGTGAAACGACTCGGCAAAGAGCGTGGTCAGACCCATAGGGACTCCGTGCTGCGCGTCGGCCAATCGTGGTTATCGGCGCGAGCGAGTAGGCAATGAATAGTAGTAATGAGTAGCGAGTTCAGAGTGGCGACTAGCGAGTGTAAGGCGCGAATATCGCTGCCGTTCGTCCGAACTGGGCGTGAAGACATCGTGATGATTCGCGCAATGTGCATCTTTAATCCAGGCACTTCCATGTTCGCGTGTCGATTCGGTACAAACCATACAGACTTCGCGTCATACTCAACTCTTAACTCTTAACTCGCTATTCGCTACTCCTCACGCCGCCTCCGCCGTGACGGCGTCGCGGATGATCTGGCCATCCTTAAAGACTACCTGACGCCGGGCGAAGGCGGCGATGTCCTGCTCATGCGTTACCACGACGATCGTGATGCCCTGCGTGCGATTGAGCGCCGTGAACAGGTTCATGATCTCCTGGCTGGTCTTGCTGTCGAGGTTTCCGGTCGGCTCGTCGGCCAGCACGATCGCCGGTTGCGTCACCAGTGCGCGCGCAATGGCGACACGCTGCTGCTGACCGCCTGAGAGCTGATTCGAGTGGTGTTTCAGCCGCTCTCCCAATCCGACCGTGGTGAGCATCTCGGCGGCGCGGCGCAGCCGTTCGCGCCGACCAACGCCCTGATAGCCCAGCGGCAACGCGACGTTGTCGACGATCGTCGTGCGCGAAAGCAGGTTAAAGCTCTGAAACACAAATCCGATGCGGCGATTCCGGATTTCGGCGAGTTGGTTTTTCGTCAGCTTCTGGATCGGCCGGCCTTCAAACAGGTACGAGCCGCGCGTCATCGTGTCGAGACAACCAAGCAGATGCATGAACGTCGACTTGCCCGAGCCGCTCGCGCCGGTGATCGCGACAAAGTCGCCCGCGTGAATCGAGAGCGATACGCCGCGCACAGCGGGCACCTCGATGTCGCCGAGCTGATAGCTCTTCCACGCGTCGCGAATTTCAATCAGTGGATTCATGCGTCACATGCCTGCCATACCGAACCGCGCCCATCCGAACCGCGCCGTCAGGAAGCGATTCGAGTCCCGATGCGCCTGATTCGAGCTTCAGCCATGCATCCGGACGATCACAATCACCTCTCAACAACTCAACGCCGATCCCGCTCGATTCGCAGCACAGCGATCACATCGCCCTCGTCAGCCAGCTCCGCCAGACTCAATTTCATCACTTGCGCCGATAGTCCATCCGCTCGCATGTGCGCGATCTTCAACGCTGATCACGCCGCCGAATGTCGTTCGCCTAGAACCAGCGCCCAGACCGCGGCTGATTTCCGCGCGGCATGCCCGCAGCGCCGCCTGTTCCACCACCGCCCATGCCCGGCCACCCGCCGGGGCGGTTTCCCCCACCAAAGCCGGCGTCGAGCACAACCTGATCGCCGGCCTGCAATTCGCCATCGAGTACAACAGTGAACTGTCCATCCGTCAGGCCGGTCTTCAGCGGCGTTTCGACCAGGTTGCCGTCTAATAGTCGATAGACGCGCGTCTTCGGCCCGCGCGGTGCGCCGCCGGCCGCGGGTCGAGCGGCGGAGTCGGGGCTTACACCCTTCGCGGCTAAGCGTGCGCCGGTGCTGTTATCTGCGGAGCTTGCACTCTTTCCGGCGCCGCCATTTGTTCCGGCGCCGTGGGCAGCAGCGGGGGTCGCCTGGCCGGCTCCCGCCGGGGCGCTGCTCCCGCCAGCCGGGGTTATCCCAGTTCGCGCGGCGACAGTGCCAGCCGCATCCGTCACACCAACCGCCGAATGAGCGGCGGATGCGAGTCGCGGTCCGGGTCCTTCGTTCGCAGCAACCTCCGCTATGTTGGGCGTAGTGCCGGCCGGCGACGCAGCGCCTTCCGCATTCGAGCGGGCCGTTGTGTTGCCGCGATTGGCGTCCGGGCCGTTACTAGACCCGGCAGCGACCACATTCGGCGTGCCGGCTGCGGGTGCATATCGAAGCGCCGCATTCGACACCAGCAGCGCATCGGTCACACGTTCGATTTCAAAAAGGATGGTCGCGGTCATGCCCGGCCGCAGCGCCAAATCCTTATTCTCCACGTCGATCAGCGTCGTATACGTCACGACGTTGTCGACCACTGTCTCTGCATAGCGGACCTGTGACACCAATCCCTTGAACCGCCGCCCGGGATAGGCATCCACGCGGAATTCTGCCGACATCCCTTCCTTTACCCGTCCAATGTCCGTCTCGCTGACAGCCGCGTTGACACGCATCTTCGTCAGGTCATTCGCAATCGTGAACAGCGTCGGCGCCGAGAGCGATGCCGCCACCGTTTGACCGGCGTCGATGTCGCGGGAAATCACCACGCCGCTGATCGGCGAGCGAATGATCGCCCGATCAAGTTCCACTTTCGCCTGTCGCAACTCGGCCTCACTCGCCGCGAGCGACGCTTCGGCCGCGTGCAGCGACGCCACCGCGGCCTGCTCGGCCGCCTTCGTTGATTTCAGCTCAAATTCCGACGCAGCTTGCCGGCGAAAGGCGTCTTCGATGTTTTCACGCTCGATTCGAGCGGTATCGAGCCGGGCGGCGGCCTCCTCTACGCGAGCCTTTGCCATCGCTACCGACGCCGACCGCTGCTCGACGCTTGCCTTGAAGCGATCCTGATCGATCTCGGCCAATACGAACCCCTCGCTGACCTGCTGGTTGAAGTCGGCGTACCACTTCATTACTGTGCCGCTAACTTGCGATCCGACAAGCACTTTCACGAGCGGCTCAATCGTCCCCGTAGCGGAGACGGTCGAGACCAGATCGCCGCGCTTGATTTCGGCCGTTCGAAACTGCGGCGGTTGCGGGACGGCCCACCAGTTGGTGTAGCCATACCATCCCCCCGCCGCCAGACCGCCTAAAAATAGCAGGAAAACCACAATCCGCATCAACGCCGCCTTATCGTATTGAGCACTCGCCAAACAGGACGGTGAATGAAAACGCTCAAATCGTTCAAAACGATCACCGTCTGTCTAGATAGTAACACGCTGACTGACAAAGTTCATACGGAGGGCAGGGAAAATGAGCGGGGCGGTTGCGGTCGCTTATTTTCAAAACGAGGTCAGCGGCCGAGACTGGCTTGCGACCTGTCCATATACCCTAAATCTATTAATCATATTGAGTTAGCGTTATTGTCAACGGCCGATGCCATCCGAAGCCATGAGCTTACAAATCACGCGTGGCTATCGCGACTGCGACGGCGCGCCGTGTAGATCCTCTCGCGCGGGCGGCAACTCGATCTTCGGGCGGCCGGCGAACTTCTCCGCGTCGCGAGAGTGCTTGTTATCGAGTGCCTGGGGGACGCCGCCGATGAACACGTGGCGAACCTGCGTTGTGGCCTGACAGGGATGATCGGTTGTGACGATGACGTTGCCGACTTTGCCAACGTCGAGTGAGCCGATCTGTTTGTCGAGGCCCAGGATTTCCGCTGGCGTGAGCGTCAGCGCGCGCATGACGGCGTCCGGATCGGCGCCATGAGCAATAGCGAAGCCGGCCTCATTGGGCAGCAGCTTGGCGAGGTCGGCGGTGCGATGACACACTGCGACTTTCACGCCGGCCCGCAGTAGTTCACCCAACCCGCGGTAGTTCGCATCCCACGCCTCGGTCACTTGCCGCGCAGCGCTGGTCGCGGGCGGCAGCGACATCGTGCCCTCATAGATCACGGGCACGCGCCGCTTGGCCAGCAGGTCCGCAAGCTTCCACGCCTCGCGCCCGCCGACAATCACCGGCCGCAATTTGTGCCGATCGGCGAAGAGCAGCGCTTCGAGGATCGTCTTGTAGCCATTCGCGGTGAAGAGCACCGGTTTGCGACCGCTGACATATGGCGCCATCGCGCCGAAACGCGGGTCCGACGCCATCGCGTTAAAACGCGGGTCCGCCGACAACTTCCCCACATCGCTGTCGCTGTCCGCCGCGGCGCGCAGGGCCGCGGTATACGCGCCGGCGTCGCGGAAGAACCGGTCGAGCGCCTTCAGCGCGCGCGCGATCTCGTCATCGCTCTCGCTCGGCTCTTCGTCCCAGTCGTCAAAGGGCAGCTCGCTGTCTTTGATCAAGGGCCGCGTGGGCACGCTCGGCAAGTTCACGAGCAGCGCCAGCCGCTCCGTGCGCAACATGCTGTTCATCGTCCAGCCGGAGAGATCGAGCGCGCCGGCCTGACCCGCGACGATCGGCCCGTTCGGCAACACGACGACCGTGGTGATGCCTTCGGCGCGGGTCACTTCGATCATCGCGCTGTGCGGGTTAAAAGCCGATATCGCCATCAGATCAGGCTGAAAGCGGCCGACCTCGGTGGTGTCTACAGTGACCTCGGCCTGGCCGACTTCATGCAGGCCGACCTCCGTCGCTGCGTTGATCAGCCCCGGCCAGACGTGCAGACCGTGCGCGCGAATGATCACCGCATCGGGCGGCGCGCCGACCGCCGGCCCCATCGCAGCGATCTTTCCGTCGCGCATCACCAGCGTGCCTTCGGCGATCGCCGGCCCGCTGATCGGGTGCAGCGTTGCGCCGACGATCGCATAACAAGCGGCGGCGCTGTTGGCGATGTCTCCCGCCGGCTCATTCGGTTTCTTCACAAAGACGGTGTTGCGCTTGCGGCCATCGATGCGATTGGGATTGTCATCAGGGCGCGGGCCGCCGCGAGCGCCGGCGGGCGCATCCGCGCCGGCTTCGGCTTCTTTGCCCGCCGCGGCGGTCGGCTGATCAAGCGAACCCGCGAAGGCCGCTTCACCGGAGCGGCCCACGCGCGGCCCACCGGCGGCGGCGGCGCCTCCCGCGTCCGGCGAAACCACCGCGAAAGTCTTGATCTTGCGCACCGGCGGTTTGCTGGCCTGCGGATCAAAGTCGCGATGCTGGAAATAGACCTCACCCTCGATTGTCGTCAGCACGCACTTGGCAAACGTATCGAGCGGGTGGCCGTCGAACACGGCCAGATCGGCGTCTTTGCCGACTTCGATGCTACCGAGGCGTTTGTCCAAGCCGAATTGCCGCGCGCCGTTAATCGTGATCAGCCCAAGCGCCTCATTGGGCGACAGGCCGGCGTACTTCATCGCCTTCGCCGCTTCGAGGTTCATGTGCCGCATCAGGTCCGCCGAGTCAGACTTCAGCGCCGAGTTGATCCCAGCACGCAACAGCATGCCCGCGTTGTGCGGCACGGCGTCGTATGCTTCCAGCTTGTAGGCCCACCAATCCGCGAACGTCGCCGTCCCGCTGCCGTGCCGGCGGATTTCCGGCATGATCCGATAGGCCTCCAGCACGTGATGCAGCACGGCGATGCGAATGTCGAAGTCCTCCGCCACTTCGAGCAAACGTAGCACCTCGTCGGCCCGATAGCAGTGCGTGTTGACCCAGATGCGACCGGCCAGGATGTCGGCCAGCGCCTCCCGCCGCAGATCGCGTCGCAGCGGCGGCGCCTCACGGCCCGCGGCGCGATCGCGCGCATCCTGTGCCACCTGCTCGGCATAGCTGCGGCCTTCGGTCAGAGCGCGGCGCAGCGTCGCCTCGACCCCCATGCGCGTGCCGGGGAAGCGCCGCGGGTCGTTCGGCCCATTCCAGCCGACGCGCAGCCCCGGCCGCTTCACGTTTTCACCCAGCGCCCACTTCACCGTCCGCGGCGCATCGGGCAGGATCAGCTCGGCGGCGGGCTTGCCATACTTCAATTTGATCACGACGCATTGGCCGCCGATCGTGTTGGCCGAGCCGTGCATCGCGTGGATCGTGGTGCAGCCGCCGCTCAGCGCGAAGTACATCGCCGGGTCGTCGTGCTGAATCACGTCGGCGCAGCGCACTTCGGGCACGACGCTGTTGGTCCATTCGTTCACCGCCGACAGCGCAATGTGCGAGTGCGGATCGACAATGCCCGGCATCAACACGCACCCGCCCAGGTCGAGCGTGACGACGCCCGGCGGCGCCGTCAGGTCACGCCCGATCGCGGCGATCTTGCCGCCTCGAACCAGCACGCTCGTATCGGGCAGATCATCGCCGACGACGGGAATCACGTACGCATTGCGCAGCAGCACGTCGCCGCCGGTTTTGAGTTTGGGCAGGCGCGCGGCGGGCGTTTCGATCGGCCAGGCGGGCGCGTGCGCATAGATGTCGTCTTGAGGCGTCGGCGCCGTGGGTTTGGATGTTGCGGCAGCATCGTCGGGCTGACTCGCGGCCGCTGGCGCGGATGCCGCGGCGGCTGACGGTCCGGCCGCGGCGCCTGC
>CAYQLG010000139.1:0-9816 GCA_964418235.1 uncultured Planctomycetales bacterium | reverse complement strand
ACCGCCGCCGCCGTCGCCGCCGCCACCACCGCCACCGCCGCTACGCGGCTCCTTCGGCTTGGCTTCGTTGACCGTCAGAGGGCGGCCCGCCATGTTGTTGCCGTTAAGAGCGGTCATCGCGGCCTTTGCCTCGTCATCGGTGGCCATCTCGACAAAGCCGAAGCCCTTGCTGCGACCGGTTTCCCGATCGGTGATGACTTCGGCGCTGCGAACGGTGCCGTGTTGAGCGAACATTTCCTGCAAATCTGAACCCGTCGTCGAATACGGCAGGTTTCCAACATACAACTTCCGGCCCATCGAACACACTCCTGAAATTTGGCCGAAAAAGACCCTGTCTCTTTATCTTTCCGGGTCGAGGCGAAAGCGGCCCACAAAAGCCGAAGGCAGGTAGGGCGAAAGGTCAAGCGGAATCAAGCGAGCTGAAAAACTTCGCACAGTCCAATCCTATCGTCTGACCGACCAACGCGAAGTATACCGCCGCAATATCGGCTGTAAAGTGTTAATTCTTGGTAATCTTCAATCGACCTGAGCGATAGCGCTGTGCGCCTGTGCGGCGGAACCATGACCGGATCGCTGCATGCACAGCGCACCCCCACAGAGAAAGCGCTCTCAGCCGAGGCGAACCGGCGTTCTCGGTCCGGCGCGGGTCGCATGGCCGCTGTCGCCCGAAGGCCGCGAACCGGAGTGCATCACCATTCAGAACATTCGCTAAGGTTTGCGACCGGCCCGGACGCCGCTGCATCGCGGTTCAGAACAAGTCGCTGCAATCTTCGCGGTAGCCGCAATTGGAGCAGATTTGCTTGCAATGCGCGCCAAATAACGCCGTTTCACATAGCGGGCAAACGCCTTTCGGCGCTGGCCGACTTTTTCCCGCCGTTCTAGGCGCGTCACTTGTTCGTGGGGCGGCCCGCGGCGGGACGTGACGGTGCTCGGCAACTGGCGCCGCATCGGGCGCGGCGGATGCGTACGACGTGGATGTCGGCTCCGCGGGCCGCGCTGCTTCCGATGAGCTCATTTCAGCCGCCCCGGCGCTGCGTCGAGCGCAAATTGTGCGAGCAGCGCCGTGCCCAGGGGCAGCGCGTCCTCATCAATGTTGAAACGCGGATGGTGATGGGGATAGGTGCACTCTTTGGCTTCGTTACGCGCGCCCAGGAAGGCAAACGCCGCCGGCGCTTCCATGCAGTAATACGCGAAATCTTCGCCCCCGCCTTGCGGCGGCAGCGTCAGCAGTGCCTGCGGCGCAAAGCCGACGCGCTCCGCCGATGCCAGTGCAAAATCAACCACGCGACCGTCGTTGATCAGGGGCGGATAGCTGGTCCGCAGCCCGACTTCGGCGGTGCAGCCAAAGGCCGCCGCGATCGCCCGAGCAAGCTCGCGAATCCGCGTGCAGACACGTTCGCGCACGCCGGCGTCGAGCGTCCGCACGGTGCCGCGCAGCCGCACGCTTTCGGGAATGACGTTGTCCGCCGTGCCGGCGTCGAGTTGTGTGACGGAGACCACGGCGCTATCGGTCATGCTGATCGAGCGGCTGACGACCGTTTGCAACGCGAGGATGATCTGCGCGGCGGCGATCACGGGGTCGGCTGTTTGTTCGGGCATGGCGGCATGTCCGCCGCGACCACGCACGGTGATGTCGAGATCATTGACGCCGGACATCAGCGCGCCGTGACGTGTGCCGAGCGTGCCGGTGGGAATGCGCGAGGTGATGTGCAAGCCGAAAACTTCGCCGACATTCTTGAGGATGCCGGCGTCGATCATGGGTTTGGCGCCGCCGGGATAGACCTCTTCCGAAGGCTGAAAGATAAAGACGACGGAGCGCCGCAACTGAGCCTGATTGTCAGCGAGCAGCTTGGCGGCGCCGAGCAGCATCGCGGTGTGCGCATCATGGCCGCAAGCGTGCATGACGCCGGTGCGTGTTGAGCGATACTCGATGTTGTTTTCTTCGTCGATGGGCAGGGCATCCATATCAGCCCGCAGCGCGACCGCCGGCGCGTCGCCGGGGACGCTGAGCGTGGCGGCAACGCCGTGGGTGTCACCATAGTTCGTGATCGTCTGATAACCAAAATCACGCAATCGCTGTGCCACGAACTGGGCAGTCTCGGCCTCGGAGCCGCTGAGTTCTGGGTGGGCGTGCAAGTATCGACGCCAGGAGCGGATCGAGTCTGCCAATGCGTTGGCCTGGTTAAGTATCGTGTTTTGCATAGGTTGTGTATCGCGACCGGGATCGACGGCCGACCTCGGACCGAACCGATCAGGGCCGCCAGTGGTATGGCAGTATAGCGGCTCATGGTAGATCGCATAAGATTGATTGACCGATAGCGCTACCGGAGTGCGGGCCGGTTGGTTTGCCCGCCCCGACGGTCGTCGCCTGTAAAAATGGCGGTGGCCGACGGCTGTTTCGCGGTGTGGTGAACACCGCCTGGGTTTGCGGCTCGACCGATTGGAGGCAGTACATGTGGAGCTTTCAGGCCTTCTGCGATGAGTTTTACGTCAGCACGCGGCTCTACCTGAAGCTCGAGCTCTCCCCCAGCCGCGAAGCCGTCATGCATTTTTTCGAGCAGATCCGCAAGGCCAACCCGACGATCAACCGCTTTCGTCGTCGCGATGACGGCGGCCTGATGCTCGATGAAGAGGAGCGGGAGGGCGGTCAGCGGCGTTTTGTGCGCGTCGATGCCGATTCGATTCGCACAGGCAGCTATAACCCGACCGATGCCGATGAGGTTGATCGGTTTTCGACGCTGGTTTTGGACGTCGCGCCGCCTCTGTTGAGCCTGTCCGACCTCGACTACGACTATCTCGAGGTGCTGTTTGGCTTCGACCTCGAGTTCAGCGGCAATCACGATGAGTTGGTGGCCGATGCGCTCTTCTTCGATCACCCGCTGACCGCGGCGCTCAGCCCGGTGGCCAAGAAAGTGATCGAATGCCAGCCGCTGGCGGGCGTGGCGCTTTCTGATGACTGTGCCCAGCAGGCCTACATCGAAATCAAGAGCCGCACCAGCACCGGCGAAGTGCGCACCGGCGACTATGACGCGACCGCGTTGAGCGTGCTGCTCACCGCGCGGCGCTACTGGGGTTTTGGCGGCCCATGTGAGCCAGCCAAGGCCCACCGCGAATTGCTCGAAGTGGCGGCGAAGCTGTCGAGCGAGCGCGTGGTGCCTCTGCTGATCAAGCCGCTGGCGCAGGCCATCGCAAGCCGGCGCTGACACGCAAGAACCATCGCATCGGCCTGCGCGTTGTGGCGCCTTCCCGCGCGTTGTAGCGTCGGCCCTCCGTGGCCGACGGCGTCACTAGAAGTGCGAATGGCGAAGAGCGAAGAACGAAGTTAAATCGCCAGACACTGCGAACATCATTGCGGGGGCTGAGAGAATGAAGCGTCGGCCCTCCGTGAGTGCGCTGTAGCGTCGGCCCTCCGTGAGTCCGCTGTAGCGTCGGCCCTCCGTGGCCGACGGCGTATTCGGTTGGGAGGAAACGCTCGCCCGATGCGGCGTTGGGTACGGCGCCCCAACGCTACAGCGCTTCGTCTGGCGGACATCACGCTGAAACCGAACCCGATTCGCACGATCAATAAAAAACGGGCGCAGCACGCTGGTGCATGCGCCCGTCTGAAAAAACCGCGATTCGGCGTGCGGCGCTCCCGCTACATGATCTCAATCGCCAGCGCGACGGCGTTTCCGCCGCCCAGGCAAAGCGAGGCCACGCCGCGCTTCAGACCGCGTGCACGCAGCGCGTGGATCAGCGTCACCAGCACGCGCGTGCCGCTGGAGCCGATCGGATGCCCCAAGGCGATCGCGCCGCCGTTGACGTTGAGCTTCTCCGGGTCGATCTCAAGGCCCTTGATGCAGGCGACCGTCTGCGCCGCGAAGGCTTCGTTGATCTCGAACAGATCGACCTGCCGCAGCTCCCAGCCGGCTTTCTCGACGACCCGCTTCACTGCGTCAATCGGCGCCAGGAACAGCTTTCGCGGCGGGCCGCCGGATGTGTGCTGAGCCACAATGCGCGCCAGCGGCGCCGCACCGAATTTCTTGATGGCGGCCTCGCTCACAACCACCGTCATCGCCGCGCCATCGGACAAGGTCGAGGCGTTTCCAGCGGTGATGCGGCCATCCTTGGAAAACGCCGGCGGCAAGGCTCCGAGCGTCTCAATGCTGGCATCGGCGCGGATGGTCTCGTCGGTGTTGAACGGCGCCTTCTCCTTCGGCACTTCGATCGCGACGCGCTCGGTGTTGAACCAGCCGCTGAGCTGTGCCTTGTTGGCGTGCTGATGACTGCGCACGGCCCATTCATCCTGCTGCTGACGGGTAACGCCGGCCTCGACGCCGGTTTCATCCGCGATCATGCCCATGATCGCCTTGTCGTAGATGTTGGTGAGGCCGTCATAGATCATCTCATCCACCAGCTCGACGTTGCCAAATTTGTTTCCGGTGCGCATCTTGAAGCTGATGAAGGGGGCGTTGCTCATCGACTCAATCCCGCCCGCCAGATAGGCGTGGCCGTCGCCGGCGCGGATTGCGACGTCGGCCAGCATGACGCTCTGAAGCCCGCTGCCGCAGACCTTGTTCACGGTCGTCGCGGCGATCGTGTCGGGCAGCCCCGCGCCGAGCGCAACCTGACGGGCCGGGTTCTGGCCACAGCCCGCTTGCAAAACCTGGCCGACAAACGACTCTTCAAACTGATCGAGGGGAATGCGGCTGTCGGCGAGGGCCGCCTTCGCGACCTGCGCGCCGATCGCGGTGGCGGGCAGTTTCGTGAGACTGCCGATGAACTTTCCAATCGGGCTGCGACGAGCCGCGACGATGTAGCTGTGTGCACGTGTGGACATGTCAAGCTCCTTCCTGATTGAATGGCGTCGCGGCCGAAAACGGCTTACCGCGTGGCAAACGCCGGTTCCTGCAATAACTTTCGCGCGATGACCAGGCGCTGAATTTCGCTCGTGCCCTCATACAACTCGGTGATTTTGGCGTCGCGCAGCAGCCGCTCCGCCGGGTAGTCCTGGCAATAGCCCCAGCCGCCGAAGACCTGCAACGCCATGTTGGTGACGCGGCTCGATAATTCGCTGGCATAGAGCTTGGCCATCGCAGCCTCGGCGCCAAAGGCGCGCTTGTGCTGTTTCAACCAAGCTCCGCGTCGCACGAGCATGCGGCCCGCCGCGAGGCAGGTCTCCATGTCCGCTAACTTCCACTGAATCGCCTGAAAGTTGGCGATGGGCTGATTGAATTGCTGGCGGGTGACGCTGTACTTGCTGGCTTCGTCGAGGGCGGCCTGACTGATGCCGATGGCTTGAGCGCCAACACCGAGCCGGCCGCCGTCGAGCGTCGCGAGCGCGACCGGCAGACCGCGCCCGCGCTCACCAAGCAGCGCGTCGCGCGGAATGCGACAGTTTTCAAAAATCAACTCTGCGGTGCTGCTGGCCTTCAGCCCCATCTTTTTTTCCAGTTTGCCGACGCGGCAGCCGGGCGTGTTCTTCTCGACAATGAATGCGGACATGCGGTGCTTGGGCGCGGCAGCATCTGTGACGGCGAAGAGGATCACAACGCTGGCCTCGTGCCCGTTGGTGACGAAACACTTCGTACCGTTGATCTCCCAGCCGTCGGCGGTTTCCGTCGCCATACAGCGTGCGGCGCCGGCGTCGCTACCGCTGCCCGGCTCAGTCAGCGAGAAGCAGCCGATCCACTCGCCACTTGCCAGTTTGGGCAGATACTTGGCTTTCTGCGCAGGTGTTCCGAAATTCAGGATCGGATCGACGCACAGCGAGTGATGGGCCGAGACGAGGATGCCGGTGGCGGCACAGGCTCGCGACAATTCCTCAACCGCCATAATGTATGCCGGAATATCGAGTCCGCCACCGCCAAACTCTGCCGGCACATAGAGGCCGAAAAGCCCCAATTCAGCGAGCTTGGGAATGAGGCCTTCTTCAAAGCGACCTTCTTCATCACGCCAGGCTGCGCGCGGAGCGATCTCGTTGGCACAAAAGTCACGCAATGCGTCCTGGAGCTGCCGCTGGTCGTCGGTGAGCCGGAAATCCATGCGACTGGTCCTTTCGTGCGGCCGGTGAAGAACCGGCCAGACTTGCATCAAGCTCCGGCCAAGAGCCTGATGCGGTTGCACTACGAAGTATAACCGGGCTGCGCCAGATTTCGATGCGTTCTTCGCGGATTGGCCGGTCGCAGAGCCGGGGGTTCGTAGGATCAGGCTGGTCGTGATTACGGCGGGGCGCCTGCTGGGCAGGCCATACGCAGTTGCTAAGCGATCGGCGGCAAAAAAGCGGAGAATCTTCGAGATTCTAACGATTTCATGGAGCCGGTGGTTTGACCAGGTGGCGGCATCTGGCACGACTTCCCCGTCAAGGCATCAGCCCAACCAGCTTCTTCAGCGATAATGAAACAAACGAAGCGACCGGCGGGGCAAAGGGCCGCGCCGGTCGCGTCAAACCGTTCAGTGCTCGCCAGCACAAAAGGCCAGCCGAGCTTGGATCATGACGGGACTATTCGTCGTTGGTCGGGCCGGTGCAGAGCAGCCAGAGCTTGAAGAAGTTCATGACCTGCTGCTTGCTCAGCTTGTTGGCGTTGAGCTTGTAGGTGACCTTGCTCGACGCGGGCACCGGATCGTCGCCGCCGCCGGCGATAAACGCATCGACATAGCTGATCTTGCCGGTGAGGCATGGAATGCTGTTGTCGACCGCGAAGAACGCGTCTTCATCGCTGAGCTTCTCGAAGGCCGCGGCCTCGGTGCTGCCGGCGCGGTTTTTGTCTTCGTTGAAGCGCAGGTTGAATTCATAGTCGCCCTTGCCGTTGGTGGCGCGCGAGGGATCCTCGACCCACTTGATCGTGCCGGTCACGACGTCTTCGGCATCCTTGCCGTTGAGGTTGTACTTGAAGCGGATGCCGTCGGTGTACCAGTTGCCGGTTTCATAGTCGTAATCGAGCCGGCCGCTGACGGTGCAGCGCGGATAGTTTTCCGACGGGCCTTTGCCCAGCTCGATATTGTCAAAGCGCATCGGGTCGCTCTTCTTGACGGTGATCTTCACTTCCTTCTTGCCGACGATGCGCTTGAAGGTGTACTCGGCGAGGTTGTCCTTCTTCTCGGCCTTGCCGACCAGCCGGCCGGCGAATGGATCGGTGAAGCCCTTGGCGGCGCCGGCAGTGTCGATCGCGATACGCAACGGGCGCTCTTCTTTGCTGCCGCCGGCGAGATCGTAGTGGCCGGTGCTCGTGTCGATCGGCACGTTGCCGACCCACTTGCCGACGCTCTTCTTCTGGCTGAGATCCTTCGGATTCAGCACGGAGAGCGCGACATCAAAGCCCAGCGCGGCGCCCTGCTCGCGCTTGCGGATGTTCTTGGTGAAGATGTTGGGCTGCCGGACGATCGTGCCGGCGAACTGCGTCGTCTTGGCGACGTTGAGCGTGAAGGTGTACTTGTCCTGCACGTTCATCGCGGGCGAGCCTTCGACGTACTTTCCGCTGGTGTCGAGGTTGGTGCGCGTGTTGAACGCGATCTCCATCGTGCCGCTGATCACGCCCTCCTCAGAGAGCGTGCCGTCCCCCTCCTGGGCAAAGAGCGGGGCCGTGAGTGCGCAGGCGGCTAGCGCCGCCAGCGTCTGCAAACGAATCGTGTTCAAAGTCGTCATGGCCAGAATTCCTTTCTCAGCCTTTGGCGTCGGGTAGGCCGTCCCCAAGGCGAGCGCTATGCTCGCCGGCGTCCTGTTTGATTTCCGAACCGAATAACATGGCCCTGCCAACACTACGGCGCAGCGCACCTGTTGGCAAGCTGTGCGATCGTTGCGAAGGCGTGCGCACGGCTTGGGCTGCAGAAGCGTCTTCGCTCGTCACCCAGCAACATTTGCAAGCACTTGTAGCGCGTGGCCTGCGCCGCTCGGCGGAGCGCGACCGGCTTGTCCGGTGTAGACGCCGAAGGGCTGCTGGGCGGCCGCCTTCGACGGCGCGCGGCGCGGACCCGCGAATCACCCGGCCGCGATTGCGGGGATGGAAAAAGGGCGTGAGCGGCCCAGGGACGGAAGTTCTCAGATGGCGGGTTGGGTTTCGAGCGAGGGTGGCCAGCGGCTGCTCGTTTTTGCAACTGCAGCGTTTGGCCTGAGAACGAGTCCGTCGGGGGACTGAGCCGCTCACAAAGAGTGTCAGAGATTTTTCAAAAATCGATTGTCGCTAGCACCGCTGACAGCCACGATCAACGCCCGGCTTCTCGTTGTGCGACTCGCGGTTATCGAGCCGCCACACATGGCCTTCAGCAGCTATTTTTTCGGTCAAGCGTCACATATAACTTGTGACCGACTTAGATAGGCAGAGTCTAACCAGATAAAGAAATCTCGCAAGCGTATCTTGCCAAATTTATCAGATTGACAGGCTATTGGGGTTCTTTCATCTATAAATTCGTCCAAATCGATCCACAACCGAAGCCAAGCTGTCAACTGAACTGTCAATATGTTGTGGCTGACGACCTGATAAGTTAAAATTGTAAAAATTTTACGGGAAAATCTTCACGGCCCTAAATTCCCATTTTCAACCCGCCGTAGAACTTTTCGTAAGAGTAGGAAATTTTTGCCCCCGTACGTTGTCAGCTCGCCGGAGACGATGAACTCACCCGGTGACGTTTGGGCCTCGCGCTCGACGGCTTCCAGAAGCTGCGACGGCAGGATTTCAACCGCAATGCTGGTGCTGCTGCCTGGGATCGCAAAGATCAGGACTGGCCGGCCGGCCTCGCGTTGAAAGCGCCCGGGACGCTCGCTGATCATCGACCCTTCGGCGATCTGGCCGGTCGGTAGCTGTCGCATGCCGGGCATCACCTCGCGCAGCCGGGGAGTAGCCACGCCGGGGCCGGCCGGCCGGCCGATGGCGGCAGCGGTCGGTTGATTGGGAAGGATCGGGCGGGCCTGCTCACGATCTCGCAGCAACCCCTCTAGGATTTGGGCCTGCTCAGGCTTGCGGAGCGACGCGCCGGGCTGCGTGGCGGGGGCCGACGTGGGCGCGACGACCTGGGCGGATTGGGCCATTGCATTCGTGACGATGGCTGCCAACAGCAGCCCAACCGGAAGCGCGCGCATCATCTCAGGCTCTCCTCTAGGTCGCGGTAGCGCCGCGATCTGACTGCGAATCCTACTCAGCGCCATGCAATCCGGCGAGCGCAATCCCTGCGCGAATTACGCCGGTCCGGCAGTGCGAGCGCATCGCCGTGCGGCGGATCGAACATCGGCGGCAGCAGGTCCGATCGGCTGGCCGATCGAAGGGCTGAAGCGCGGTTGCTATGGGTTTCGGCAAGCCGAAAGCGCGTCGCTCGATGGGGCAGTTTGCCCCGATGGTCGCCGATAGAGTCTGCATGCAACCGGTGGCGATCTTCGGCGCGGGCGGACTCGGGCGGATGGTGCGCGACATCCTGCTGCAAAGCGCTGCGGTGCGGCCGGCGGTGTTTCTCGATTCGGATCAAGACAAGCACGGCCTCGAGATCGACGGGTTGCCGGTGATCGGCGGATTGGAGCGACTGGGCGAAGTGCGTGAGCGCGGCCTGTCGGGGGTCGTTGTCGCGATCGGCGATAACGACGTGCGCATCGAGCTGGCCGAAGAAATTCGCGCGCGCGGGCTTAGGCTGATCTCGGCGATTCATCCGTCGGCGATTCGCTCGCCGACCGTTGCCTGCGGCGAGCATGTCATCATGGGGCCGCGGGCGGCATTATGCGTGCATGCCGTGATCGGCGCGCACGTGATCATCGGGGCGGGTGCGATCGTCGAGCATGACAATCACATCGGGGCCGGGGCTTCGCTGGCGCCGGCGGTGCCCCGGCCCCGATGTGATTGAGTTCAGACGTGT
>CAYQLG010000138.1:0-10006 GCA_964418235.1 uncultured Planctomycetales bacterium | reverse complement strand
AGCAGCGCCGGGCGCGCCGGGCGCGCCCGGCGCGGGGTGTGACTCGATCGCGACCGGCTTGCATTCACGCGAACCCCATGATTGAGATTGGAAGCTCAGCCGTTGGCATGCCGCACGCGTCCCGCACACGAGCTCAATCCGATGCGCGGCTATCGAAATTCCTCCGGCGGCGGCACTGGCGCCGGTCACGCTTGGAAGTCACGGGATAATTGCTGCAACTGGCGCTTCGTCGCGACTTTGTCGGCCGGCCCCATCCGGTCGATGATCAGCACGCCGTTAAGGTGATCAATCTCATGTTGCCAGCAGCGGCAGGGCAGCGCTTCGGCTTCCTGCTCGAAGGGCGCACCGGTCACGTCATATGCGCGGATTCGCCCGCGCAGTGCCCGCCGCACATTCACACGAATATCGGGCAGCGAGAGACAGCCCTCCTCGGCGGCTGCGTGGCCCGAGAGGTCGTGCAGCTCGGGGTTGACATAGACGCAGTCGTCGGCTGGCTCGCCCGTGGCGTTCATGACAAAGAGGCGCAGATTCACGCCGACCTGCGGCGCGGCCAGGCCGATGCCGCGCTCCGCCCGCATCAATTCCAACATCCGTTGGGCCAGGCGCGCGAGCGGTTCGCCGAATTCGGTCACGGCTGCCGACGCCACGCGCAGCCGCGGATCGGGAAACGAAATCACGCTCAGTGTGTCGAGCCGCAGCCGTTCAAGATCAACGTTCATAGCGAGGATTTTAGACCCGATTCCGAATACCAGGAGCGTCGGCTCTGAGTGGTCGGGTGGAGCACGCAGCTAGCCTGCTCAGCAGCGTCAGCCCTCCGCAGCCGGGTGGAGCGGACGTCCTGCCTACTCCATAGCTTCGGCCCGCTGTGGCCGGGCCGTGCGCGCTGTAGCGTCGGCCCTCTGTGGCCGACGGCGTTTGCAGCCGGCATGAAGAGCCTGACCGACTCGGCGTCGGGTACAGAGCCCCGACGCTACAGCGCCCTGACGCTACAGCGCCATCCGCCTTTTCACCTAATCACCTGATCACTGAATCACCTTTTCACGTTTGCACCGTCGCGCGATATCACGGTCTGTGCGATCACGTGCTTGTACGTCTATTCGATCGGCGTATTGCTCAGCAGCGTCTCGAGCTTGCGGCGATTGTCCGCCGAGAGATTGCACATCGGCAGGCGAAACTCCTCCTTGCACCAGCCGCGCAGGGCGCAGGCCGTCTTGATCGGAACCGGATTGGTGTCGAGGCTGAGCAGCGCCTTGCCCAGCGCGTAGAGCCGCCGGTGCGCGTCGGCCGCGGTCTTCCAGTCGCCGGCGAGCGCGGCGCTGGTGAGCCGCTTGACCGACTTCGGCGCCAGGTTGCTCAAGACGCTGACGACGCCCACCGCCCCTTGCGCCATCAGCGGCAGCGTGATCGGATCATCGCCGGAGAGAATGTCGATCGAGCAGATCGCGGCCAGGTCCGCGGCGCCGGCGACGCTGCCGGTGGCGTGCTTGACCGACGAAATGTGATCGTGCGCCTCGTGCATGCGCTTGATGGTCTCGACCGAAATCTCAATGCCGCAGCGGCCGGGAATGTTGTAAACCATGATCGGCAGCTTCACGGCTTTGGCGATCGCGCTGTAGTGCAGAAACAGTCCTTCCTGCGAGGGTTTGTTGTAATACGGCGCGACGATCAGCAGACCGTCAGCCCCGAGCGCGGCGGCCTTTTCGGACATGTGGATCGCATGGGCGGTGCTGTTGCTGCCCGTGCCGGCGACGATCTTGACGCGCTTGTTCGCGACTTTGACCGCGGTTTCGATCACGCGCAGCTGCTCGGCCTCGGTCAGCGTGGGGGATTCGCCGGTCGTGCCGCACGGAACCAGGCCGTCGACGCCGCCGGCGATTTGCCGCTCAACGTGGGCTTCGAGCGCGGGCCAGTCAACTTGGCCGCCGGAAAAGGGGGTGATGATCGCCGTGATTGTGCCGCGGAAGGGGTTCATCCGATTGATCCTTGTGTAGAGTGTCGTACGTTTCTCGGGGCCGATCAAGTTCTCATCCCGGCCGTGATGCCCAACGTGGCAGAATAACATGGCGTGCCGCTGGCGTGTGGTTTGGCCTGCCCAGCGCCGCTCGGTCGCTCGGCACCTTGATCAATGACGATTACCGGCCGCTCGATCGGCTTTGCCGCGGCCCAGGCGCTTGGTAGGATCAACAACATCTCCGACGAGCTATTCATGGCGCTCGTCGTCCAGCGGATCGTTGTGCATGATGGACACCCGCACCGAAGTCACCGCGCTCTTGTCGGCCATTGGCGCCGGTCAGGCCCAGGCGGCCGAGCGGCTGCTCCGCATCGTGTACGACGAGTTGCACCAGGTCGCCCAGGCGCGGATGGCCCGCGAGGGGCGTCGCGGCGACTTGCAGACCACCGTGCTGGTGCAGGAGGCTTATCTCCGGCTGCTTGGGGGCAATGGCGAGGCCCTGCCGCAGAATCGCCGGCAATTCTTCGCGTTTGCCGCCAATGCGATGCGCCAATATCTCGTGGATGACGCACGTAGAAGAAACCGGCTGAAGCGCGGCGGCGGGCAGCCCGTGGCCGCGCTGGCGGAAACGGCGCTGGGATGCGACCACGACCCGACCGAAATCCTCGCGGTCGACGAAGCGCTCCAGAAACTTCGCCAGCGCGACCCCCAAAAGGCTCGCATTGTCGAGTTGCGCTACTTCACCGGCCTGAGCATAGATGAAACCGCCGACGTGCTGGAAATCTCGCCGCGCCAGGTGGATAAAGAATGGCAGTTTATCCGCGCCTGGCTCCATCGCGAGTTGTCCTAGCCGGCCGGATGATTGCGACCGACCCATTTTCCGCAGGGTGAATCAGCCATGGCCAGCAACGATCTGTGGCAGCGCGCCCAAGAGGCGTTTGAGCGCGTTCGCACGGCGCCCGCCGCGCAGCGCCGGCGTGAGCTGGACGCGGCCTGCGGCAGCGACGCCGAGCTGCGCGGCGAGGTGGAGTCGCTGCTGCAGCACGACACCCGCGCCGGGCCGGATTTTCTCGCGTCGCCGATCGCGCTGCGCATGCCGGTCCGCGCGGCGAACCGGCCGGATTGGGCGGCACGTTTGGCGGGACGGCGGATCGGACGCTACCAGTTGAAAGAGGTGCTGGGGGCCGGGGGGATGGGGTGTGTCTTTGAGGCCCAGCAAGATTCGCCGGAGCGCACCGTCGCCGTGAAGCTGTTGCCGCCGGGCAGCGCCAGTTCCGCCGCGCTGGCGCGTTTCCGATTTGAGCCGGAAATCCTTGGTCGCCTGCAGCATCCTGGGATCGCGCAGGTGTACGAAGCCGGCGTGCATGACGACGCCGATGGTCCGCTGCCCTATTTTGCGATGGAGCTGATTCCGGGGGCCTGCCCGCTCACCGAGTACGCCCGCGCGCGGCGACTGCCCCTGCCGGAGCGCATCGCGCTCTTCACCCAGGTCTGCGATGCGGTGCACCATGGCCATCAGAAAAGCGTGATCCACCGCGACCTGAAGCCCGCCAACATCCTCATCGGCAGCGACGGGCGACCCAAGATCATCGACTTCGGCGTGGCCCGCGCGACCGACGCCGACCTGTTCATCACGACGCAACACACCCACGTCGGCGATCTGATCGGCACGCTTCGCTACATGAGTCCCGAGCAATGCGACGCCGACCCGGATCGCATCGACACGCGCAGCGACATTTACGCGCTGGGGGTCGTGCTCTACGAGCTGCTGACCGGGGCCGCCCCTTACGAAACCAGCGGCAGCGGGGTCTATCACGCCATCCGTGCCATCAAGGATCAACCCGCTCGCGCCCCGAGCGCGTGGAATCCGGCCCTGCGCGGCGACCTTGACGCGATCCTGCTCAAAGCTTTGCAGAAAGAGCCGGCCCTGCGCTATGCCTCCGCGGCCGCGCTGGCCGATGACCTGCGCCGCGTGCTGCGGCATGAGCCGATCAGCGCCCGCCCGCCCAGCCTGATCTACGTTCTGACGCGCTATGCCAAACGCAATGCCTGGAAATCGCTGAGTTTCGCGCTGGGCATGTTCAGTCTGTTCGTCGCGGTGCTCGTGCTGGCGCTCGTGGCGCGCTACCAGTTCCGGCTGGCCCTCACCGAGGCCCAGGCGCGGTCGGACCTGCAAAACCAGGTTGACCTGCTGCACCTCAACAGCGCCGACAACGCCCTCGGCCGCAATGATCCGGCGACGGCGCGGGCGCAGCTCGACCTTGTCAGCCCCGTCGCGGGTGACCGCTGGGAAGCGCGCCACTTGCGGCTAAGGCTGGACCAGAGCGACGACGCGCTGTCGAACACGTCGCCGCGCACGGCCATCGAACGATGCTCGGTTGATGTCCGCGGACGGCATTTGGCGCAGACGATCCGGCCAGGCCCGCGCATCGAGCTGGTCGATCTGGAGCGTCGCTCGGTCCGACGGACGATTCAGCCGGCCGACGTTGATGCGTGGCGCCGCCGCGCCTTGCCGCCCTCACTGGCCGCGGATGTCGGCGAGTTGTACCTGACTCCGATGCTTAGCCCGGCCGGCGACGTGCTGGCCGTGTTGATCAGCAGTGATCGCTGGCCGGGCAGTATTCTCGTTCTTCAAAGCCCGGTTGATGGTCCGCCGGAGAGCGCCAGTTGCTGGTATCTCGACGGCCATGTCGGTGAACCCGTATTTCATCCGTCGCGTCCGCTGTTGCTCGCGATTTGGGCGCGCGACGGCATGCAGTCGATTCGACAGTGGGATTATTCGGAGGTCATCCGAGGGGGGCGGTCATCGCCTCCGCCCGACAGCGTACAGTTCGCCAGTGAGAATCAACACATGTCGCGGCTCGTGATGTCGCCCGACGGCGCATGGCTCTGCACGATCGACATGTATGGGCTGTTCCGGCTCCACCGCTTTTCCGAACAGTGCGTCGAAAGTCGCCGGTGGCCCGGCCTGGCGCTCGACGGACATACGTTCAATCTCAGCGGCGCGGCCTTCAGCCCAGACGGTCGCTGGCTGGCGACCGCATCCGCCGATCGCACCGTCCGCGTCTGGGAGCTGGAGCGCTGCCGCCGTTACTACGAAGCGACCGGCGACGCTGAGATTCAGGCCGGCGCGGTCAGCGCGCCGCTGCTGAGCGGCCCATCCGCCGGCATTCGCTGCGTGACGTTTGACTCCACCGGGCGCTACCTCTGCGCCGGCGACGACGAGGGCGTGGTGACCGTCTGGGGGCGCACGGCGCGTGCGCGCTGGTCGATGCTCCCGGAGTGGAAGGATGAGTGGGTTCGCGTCAACACGCTGCGCGGCCATACCGGCTGCATCTGGTCGATTGTTCCGCTTCCCGATGGCCGGGTGCTGACTTCATCCGAAGATAATCAGGTGCGGCTCTGGCGGCTGTTTTCGCAAGACCTGCCGCGCCTGAGCGGCCATCCGACCAGCGTCAACTGCGTAGCGTTTACACCGGACGGGCGACAACTCATTTCGTGTGATGGCAGTTATTCGATGATCGTCTGGGACATCACGCATGGTCTGCCGCTGGCGCGCGTCGCGCCGCCCCATCGCGCCGCCGCGAGGCAGTGCGCCTGCTGGGAGGTGCGCGGTCAGCGGCGCCTGGCCGTCAGTTATCAGGGCGATGCCGGATTGAATTCGGGCGCGGGTCTCGTGCTGTGGAATCTGGACGACCCGGCCCGACCGCAACCGATCGCGGAATTTGTTCCGCACGGCCGCAACGGCCAGCCGCTCGGGGCAGATGCCCTGGCCGTGGCGCCAAGCGGCGGCCGACTGGCCGTCGGAGCCGCCGACGGCACACTCCACATGCTCGAGCTATCCGCGGATGCGAATCGGCTCAACCCGTTGGCGCGCCACGTCATCGCAACCGAGGGGCTGATATCCGCTGCTTTTCTGGATGAAGCCGGTGAGTGGCTGCTGTGCGCCGCCGGATCACGCGCTCCAGCGGTGGCGGCGGAGGGTCGGCGCTTGTCGTTGGTGCATGCGGTTGATGGCCGCGTCACCAATGGCCCGGATAACAATCCGCACCGGGATTCTGTTCAGGATATCGCGGTTCGCCTGGCAGACGCCGCCGGCCGCCGCCGGGCACTCGAAGTGGCGACCATTGACGTGGATGGGCTGATCGCGCTCTGGCACGTGGATTGGACAACCGGCGCGCCGCGATTGACGCCGGCCGGCGCCTTGCGAGGTCATATTGGAAAAGCGACAGGGGTGGCGTTTCATCCGCGACTGCCGCGGCTGGCGTCGGTCGGCAGCGATCGCACGCTACGGATTTGGGATACCGTCCGGCGCTGCGAAGTGGTCGCGCTGCGCGGCGCCAAGAGCCTCCTGAACGACGTTGCGGTTGACCCGAGTGGCACGCGCATCGCCACGGCCTGTGGCGGAACGCAGGGCGTTGATAATGTCGTGATCCTCTGGGAGAGCGAACTGCCAGTTGATGTTCGCGCTCGGCGCGAGGCGTTCGCCCGTCATCGCATGAGCCTCAAGCACGCCGTCGAATCGGACCTTGACCACGCCGCGCCGCCCGGCCGGCTCGTGGATCAATACGCCGATCAACTCGATAACTTCTCCACGGCGGAGGGCTGGCCGCCTGAATTCCGCCGCTATGCGCACGGTCATTTTCTCGCCTTCGTTCAGAATCTGGAGCGCTTCATCGCGCCGGCCTGGTTTGTCGCGATCGACCCGCGCAGCACGCCGGCGGATCTGCGACGGGCGCTGCGCCATGCCGAGTGCGCCCAGCAACTTGATCCGTGGAGCTGTTCCGCAGATGAGCTGTATCGGGCGTTGCAGGATCGCCTCAGCCCGACGAACGTTATCAACCAGGCCGCGCCCGACACGGAGCTGCCATCGATCAGGCCGTGAGGATCAAAGCCTGAGTCGCTTTCGCCGTGACCTGTTTACGTCGGTTTCGGCGTGAGCGTCGATTCAGGCCGGCGCATGAGGCCGCATCCTCTGATCCAGCCGGATATTCGATCTGTGTTTGTCAAACCCCGTTGATCTGCGTGCGCCTGACAAAGCGCCGGGGTGGAACCGGCATCCTGCCTGTCCGAGGAGGCCGGAAGCCTGCCCCACCCGGATTAGTCTGCGTACTAAATAATCATTTGTGCTGATGATCATTTGGTCGTCATTCGTGTACACTACACACGAGCGAGGAGTCAGCTTCCTGATCATGCTTGCGACCACACGGACGTGGTCAACCTTGGCGGTGCGCCGGACGGCGCGTTCGTCGGAATGTCCGTTGGCAAGCGTTGGGAAGCTTTGCAGCACCTGAAGTGCCGTGCAATCCGACCGGACGAGTCTTTGGCCGCACAGCGTTTGTGTCGCGGCAATCGCCGTCTGATTTGTCTGCCAGCCGCACGTCCGCCCAGCTTGTTGCCGACTCATAGTTGCTTCGTGCATTCGAAATTGCCCGCACCGGTGAATCCGTGCCGGGCGCGTCGAGCCACCTGTCGCGTTCGTGCGCGGCGTGGGCTGCGTCAGGTTGTGTGTTATCGCCGGTCAACAAAGCGTTGTCGGCGCTGAACTCATGTGTCCGTAGAAAAGAGGAGTCTCGCGATGAAGTTTCCGTGGATGCGTCGGCGTGCGGTAACCGCCGGCACATGGCTGCTGCTTTGCAGCGCCGCAGGCTTGATGGTGGCCGGCTGCCCGGTCAACGTCGAGGAACCGGGGATTGACTCGGTCGCCCCGGCCCAAGGGCCGGTCGGCACCGAAGTCACCGTGCTTGGCCGAAATTTCGATAGTCGGGCGCAAGTGCTCTTTAATGGCGTGGCCTCGGCCAACGTCAACGTCGTCAGCAGCCAGGTCATTCGTGCCACCGCGCCCTCGAATGATGCCGGCCTGGTCTCCGTTTCGGTCGTCAACTCAAGCGGCCTGCAAGCCACGGCCAGCGACTCCTACACGTACACCGTCTCGCCGGAAGAAGCCGCCCAACGCGTTCCTCCGACGTTGATCGCGGTGAATCCGCCGGATGGCCCCACCACCGGCGGCACGCGCGTCACGATCCAGGGTTCGGGCCTCTCGGCCAATTCGCGCGTCTTCTTTGCCGGCGCGCCGGCGACGGATGTCGAATTCCTGAACTCCTCCGTCATCCGCGCGACCACGCCGCCCAATCGGGCCGGCGCGGTGCCGCTGCTGGTCGTCGGCGAAAATGACCGTACGGCCAACCTTTCGAACGCCTTCACCTACGTCGCCGAGCAGGCCCTGCTCGCGCCGGCGCTGGTCGCGGTCGGCCCGAGCGAGGGCAGCTTCCGCGGCGGCACGCGCGTCACGATCCGCGGCCGCGGCTTTACCCCGGACATGATCGTGCTGTTCAACAATGTGCAGCAGGAGCAGGTGCAGTTCATCAGCCCCGAGGTGATCAACATCACCACGCGCCCGGCTCCGGCCGGCCTGGTCGATGTCACCGTCGTTGGAAACAACGGCCTGGTGGGTCTGCTCGAAGATGCGTATACGTTCATCGACGATCGCATCATTCCGCCGCCGCTCGCGATCACCGCGATCTCGCCGCCGCAAGGCTCGATCCAAGGTGGGACGATTGTCTCGATTCAGGGCAGCGGCTTTGACGAGACCGTGACAGTGCTCTTCGGCGATGACCGCGCGAATTCGCTGCAGCGAATCAACGAAAATCTGATCACCATGCGGACCCCGGCGCGCAACGCCGGCCGCGTGAACGTGCGCGTGGCGCTGGCCGACGGCCGCGTCGTGACGCAGGCGAACGCGTATGAATTCGTGAACGACCTGCCGCCGCCGCCGGTGTTGGCGCTGACCAGCGTCTCGCCGGCCGAGGGCGACGTGAGCGGCGGTGACGTTGTCACGCTGCTCGGCTCCGGCTTCGCCGCGGGTCTGCAGGTCTTCTTCGACAACAAGCTCGCGAGCAACGTAACAATCGTGAATGCGAACGCTCTGACGGTGCGCACGCCGCCGAACCCGGCCGGTGCGGTTGCCGTCAAGGTGCTGCTGCCGGATGGCCGCACGTCGGAACTGGCGGGCGCGTATACGTATATCTTCGCGCGGCCGGTGCTGCCGCCGCTCTCGCTCGACACCGCGGCGCCGATCAACGGCCCGATCGCCGGCGGCACCGAAGTCACGCTCAGCGGCATGGGCTTTACGCCCGATACGCTCGTGCTCTTCGGCGATGTCTCCGCAAGCGAAGTGCACTTTGTGAGCGAAAACGTCCTGCATGCCACGACGCCGGCGGCTCCGGCGGGCACGGTCGATATCCGCATCGTCCGCGAAGATGGCGAAGCCGACACGCTGGCTGCGGCCTTCACGTACGAGGCCCCAATCGCGCCGCCGACCCTGGCGATTCAATCGCTGGCCCCGGCAGTCGGCCCGGTTGCGGGTGGAACGGAAGTGACGATCCTCGGCGAAGCCTTCGACAGCAACGTCGTCGTGCTCTTCGACGGCATCCCGGGCACGGCCCTCAACGTGCGCAACGCCAACGTGCTCTCGATCGTGACGCCGGCCGGTACGGCGGGTCTGGTCGATGTTTCGGTGCAGCGCGCCGGCGAGCCGATCGCGACGCTCACCGACGGCTATGAGTATCAGGCCGCGCCGGCCGCGCCGGCGCTCGCGCTGACCGCCCTGGCCCCGGCGACGGGACCGACTGCGGGCGGCACGCAGATCACAATGCTCGGCGCTGAGTTTGACGGCGATGTGCTCGTCCTCGTCGGCGGCGTGCTGGCGACGAACGTGCAGGCCATCAGCGACACCGTCCTCGTGGCAACCACGCCGGCGGGCGCCGCAGGAGCCGCCGATGTTCAGGTCCGCCGAGGCGACGAGACCGCGACACTCGCGGGCGCGTTCACCTATGAGGCCCCGACGCCGGTTCCGGCTTTGGCGCTCACCGCATTGGCCCCGGCGACGGGTCCGATTGCGGGCGGCACGGTCATCACGATGCTCGGCGACAGCTTTGACGCCGACGTGCGCGTGCTGGTCGGCGGTGTGCTGGCGACCAACGTCACCGTTGTCAGCAGCACGATCCTGCAGGCGACGACCCCGGCCGGCGCTGCGGGCGCGGCTGATGTCGAGGT
>CAYQLG010000137.1:0-10012 GCA_964418235.1 uncultured Planctomycetales bacterium | reverse complement strand
AGGCGGACGGTCCGGCTGGCCCGGCGACCGGCGCGGGCGGCCCGCCGGGGTTGCGCGCGCGTTGGCTGCCGCCGGACGAAAAGGGTCGCACGCTGCTGGCGACGTTGCCGTTGTTTCCGCCGGCGCAGTGGGTGGGGCGGGCCGAGTTCGTCCTGCCGCGCGTCGTGATCGGCGTGGCGACGACGGCGCTGGTCTGTTATTTGTTTGCGGCCTATCTGGTTGCGCCGGTGCGCCGGTTGCAATTGACGGCGCGCTCGATTGCCTCGGGCAACTATGGCGCGCGGGCCGGCGATGCGGTGGGCCGCCGGCGCGACGAGATCGGCGCGCTCGCGCAGGACTTTGACCGCATGGCCACGCACGTCGAACAGCTCATCGGCGAGCAGCGCCGGCTGTTTCATCATATCTCGCATGAACTGCGCTCCCCGCTGGCACGGCTGCAGGTCGCGTGTGGTTTGCTGCGACGGTCTTGTGCCGACCCGCTGCTCGGCCGGATCGAGCGCGAATCCGAGCGCATCAACGCCCAGATTGACCAGCTCCTGCAGCTAGCCCGGCTGGAGAGCGCCGGCCCGCCGCGGCGCGACGAACAGGTCGATCTGACGCGCCTCTCCAGCGAGATCGCGCATGACGCCGACTTCGAGGCGCGGGCGCGCGGCAGCCGCGTGACGGCGGAATTGACCCCGGCGATCATGCTGCGCGGGGATGAGGACATCCTGCGCAGCGCCTTGGAGAACCTCGTTCGCAACGCCGTCCGCCACACCGCCGACAACACGACGGTCACCCTTGAGCTGCGGCGCGAACCGGCGGCGGCGGTCGTGATGATTCGCGATCATGGCCCGGGCATCGCGCCGGAAGAACTGGAGCGAATGACGGAGCCGTTCATGCGCACACAGCCGGGGCGCATCGGCGGGCTTGGCCTGGCGATCGCGCGGCGCGGCGTGTCGCTGCACGAGGGGAGCCTTGAAATCTCCAACCACCGCGAAGGGGGGCTGATGGTTGTGGTGCGCTTGCCTTGCGACGTGCTCGGCCGCCGGCCCGCGGATGCTCTGGCGCGCGGATAACTGTACGCGACCAGGCGGCGCTCAACGGATGAAAGCCCGAAAAACCGGCGAAATCTTCTGGAATTCCGATAGATTCTTTGTGTTCGGCTTGAACTGCCGTGGCCGGATTGGCTAGGATGATTTCATCGGAGTTCAATCACGCCTTGTCGCGAGCACAGTGCAACGGAATCGCCCGCCGTGGCGATGCGCTGTTGGCTCGTCAAGACGTGCGGCTCTGCTGGAAAAAAATCGGAGAGGAAGAGGCATGCGTTTTCACCCGTATTGGCTTGTTGCGATCATCGGGTTCGGGGCGTTCGCCGCGCCCAGCCGGGCCGCCATCTTCTTCTATGACACGTTCAAATCCCAGTTCTATGACCAGCTCTCCGAAACGCCGCCTTCGTCGCCCAATGCGTGGCAGTTCATCGCGCGTGTGATTCTCGATCAGCCCGGAGACATAACCGGCGCGACCTTTCAACGGCCTGGCGGCGACACGTTTGAATTGTCGGAATTGTTCCCGGCTTATTGGTCCTATTTCGCGTCGGCCGGGTCGCAGGCCGCCATTGACGCGCAATTCCCCGGCGGCGAGTACACATTTTCGGTGATTGGACCGCTCTATCCGAAGGGCGCCAGCGCGACGCTGACACAGCCCGACGTGAACTGGTTTCCCGACAACATCCCGACGCTCGTGAATGGCTGTTGGACGCGCTTTCAACAGGTCGCGCCAGACCGCGACTTCGAGCTTGAAATCAACGGCTTCACCGCCCCGCTCGAAGTGAATGAGCCGCTTACTTTCGTGTCAGTCCGCGACGTGGATCTCGGCACGACCTACTATTTCGGCGTATTTCCAGCCGACAGAACGCTGATTTCCATCCCGAGCTTCACGTTTCCGCCCGGTGCCGCGCTTGACGCGTCGATCGCCTACTCAGCCCGCGCCACAACGTCCAGCGCCGGCTTTGACACGGCCACCAGCACTGTCGCATTTGACTACGTGACCTATCTCCGCGGTCGCGCGATCGCCCGCTCGCTTCGCGGCGACATGAATTGCGACGGCATCGTCGATTTCAACGACATCGACGGCTTTGTGCTGGCGCTCGTCGGACAGGCCGGCTATGAGGCGGCCTATCCGGCGTGTTACTTGCTCAACGGCGACATCAACGAAGACGCCGGCGCCGACTTCGACGACATCGACCCGTTCGTGCAGTGCCTAGTCTTCGGCGGGTGCATTTGATGCGCAGATCGTGAATCTGCGAGGTCGATACGCCGTCGAATACGCTGGGCCGAGGCGAAAGCGAGTGATAAAGTGACAGGGTGATAAGGGCGGTGGTTGCCGGCTTCGCTTGCGCAGTCGCTGGCGCCGCCGGCCTGAGGGCGATCACTAATTTCGTATCTTCATTCGCTCTTCGCAATTCGCAATTTCCAACTATCTGACCACCTCGACCGTGGCCCCCGTCGCGGCGGTCACGCGAAATGCCGGCAGCGCGTGCGGCGCGATGTGGGCTTGCGCCGCGCGAATCGCCGCTTCGACCGCATTGTCGGCATCCAGATCAACCAGCGCCACAAGCGCCCCGCCCAAGCCGCCGCCGGTAATCCGAGCGCCGCACATCCCCCGAATGTCGCGGAGCGCGTCAACCAGCCGGTCCGCCGTCGGACACGAAGTCTCGAAGTCGTCGCGGAGCGAGCGGTGCGATTCGTGCAGCAGCCGCCCCAGTTCGCGCGCGTCGCCGCGGCGCAGCGCTTCCACAGCCTCGCGCACACGGCGATTTTCCGATGTGACGTGCAGCGCTCGGGCCGCGGCCACCGGATCCATCTGCAGCGCATGGGCGCGGACGGTCTCCGGCTCGACGTCGCGCAGCGCCGCGATCTCCGGACGAATCTGGCGGAAATACGCCACCGCCGCGGCGCACTCCGCGCGACGCCGGGCATATTCGCCGGCGGCGAGCGCGTGCTTTTCACCGCTGTCGACGATCAGCCACACCAGCCGCGCCGGTCGCGGCAGCGGCACGGTCCGGGTTTGGGCCGTGCGACAATCGATCCACAGCGCGTCGTGCTCACTGGCGGCGAGCGAGACCAGCGGGTCCATCAAGCCGCACGGCACGCCGGCGAAACGATGCTCCACCTGTTGACAGAGGCGGGCCAGCTCGAGTGTCTCGATCGGCTCGCCCGCCAGCTCGACCAGCGCCTTGGCCAGCGCCACGCACAGCGCCGCCGAGCTGGCCAGCCCCGCGCCCGCGGGCAGGTCACTCTCGATCAGCAGGTCGGCGCCGCGCAGCCGGGCGCCCCGCGCTGTGAGCAGCGTCGCGACGCCGGCAACGTAGGCGCTCCACCCGGGATAGCGCTCCGCGCCAATTGACGGGGCGACGACGAGCGCGGCGCCGGCCGCCGCATCGTCATCAACCGGCAGGCGGAAGGCCACAGCCGCATCCGGCTGGGCGGAATAGACGTTGAACAGCCCATCGTCGCGCGGCGCGGCGGCACAGCGCGTCGCCTGGGCCAGCGCGACCGGCAGGACGAATCCATCGTTGTAGTCGGTATGGTCGCCGATCAGATTCACACGTCCCGGCGCGCGGGCCAGCACCTCCGCCGCGCGGCCGTAGCGCGCACGAAAACGAGCCGCGATGTCAGCCTGATCCGCGATCGACATGCGAGAATAGTAGGGCGCTTTGCTGCGGGCTGTCGCTGCGGCCCGGGGGCACCGGCGCCGATCGCGCTGTAGCGTCGGCCCTCCGTGGCCGACGGCATGTGAGAAATTGCGAATGGAGAATAGCGAAGAACGAATTCTAAGTGTCAGAGCGCGCGATGCATGCCGGGGTTATTTCGACAGCCGTATGACGCTAATGCCATGGCCGTGATTGAGAATCAGCCGTCCGTTGACGGGTAAAACATCCCAGACGCCCGCGGTCACGGTATGACTGATGCGGCGCGGCCGAACCGGATCGCTTATGTTGAAGACCGATACGCTGCTGCCGTTGGCTTCGCAGATGCGCTCCGCGTCGATGACCGTGACGGTTCCCCGATCAACACGGAAGAGCCACGCCAGCGGACTGTAGCGGTAGCGGCTGAACGTGCCTTGTACCGGCGGCTGAACCGCGCCCCGATCCGTCGCTGCATGATCGATCAGGCTCAAACCCGATCGTTCACTCACGGCACGCATTCCGGTCTTTAGATGTGCGACGCCCGAGTGGGAGTGGGAGGGGTATTGCCCAACAAGATCATCGCGATCGATCCACAGCGACGGATTGGATATCTCCACACCACCGGAAAAGCCCGCCAGAACAAGCTGCCCCGTCTGTTTCCGACCGATTCCGTACGCCCTGTAGAGCGGATTGTAGTATCGGGCAAAGGAGAGCCACTCAGCGTTGCCCGTAAAATCAAATTGAAGCTTGACCTCGCCGAGCCATGTGGTCGTACAGCTCCATTCCAGCGTGAGCGGATGATCCGGCCAGAGCGTAAATACAGAGAGCGCCTTGATGTGATCGTTATCCCACGTTCGTACCGAGCAGCCCTCGCGCTGATCGGTCACGATGAAGAGCCGGCCATCATGCTGGGCGAGGTCGATCACTTGCGCGGCGCGCACAGGCGCATCGCTGTGAGAGACCAACGGCGCACGATAGATGATCGCCGTTCTGCTTTCGGAAAAGCGGATGGCGCCGATCACCAGCTCCGGCCAAGTCACAATACCCGGAAACTTTTCAAGATCACGCGGCCCAGTCGGCGCGACGCGGATGGCCGCAAAGTAAAGATTGCCCAGCTCATCAAAGAAAATGAATGGCGTCGACGTGAAGCTTACTCGTTTGTTGTCGATATCGATCTGAAGGTTCGCCTCGGCGCCAAGCCGCCCGTCAGGGGTCAGCTCGTATCGCCGGACACGCGCCCCAAAGTCGATCGTCGCCACGTGGGTGTCGGTGGCCGCCGCGCGCAGCCGGCCATAATAAGAATTTACGCTCCAGTTAATCTCGTACCAGCGTGCGTCGCTGATCGGCGCGGACACGCCGATCTCATTCAACGCCGCCACCACCAGCCCGGTCGAAAGCAGCGCGACGACCCAGATCACCGACTTGGTCGAGACCGGCCGCGGGCTGGAACGGCGCAGCCCAGAGGCGCTGACGGCAAAACTGAGCCGAAATGGCGCCAATACGATGATCGCGCCGAGCGCGATACTCACCCCGAAGGGCAGCAGATCGATGCGCCGCTGGATCCCAAGGGGAAGGTTTTCGCTCGGCAATCCCAGCCCGGCGGCCACAACTTCCAACAGCGCATTCCACATGTCCCCGGGTGTCGGCAGCCAGTGTGTGACCAGCGGCGCCAGGATGATGAACACCACTGCAAACGTCCCGAGCATCACGGCGAGAAACGTGTTGCGCGTCCAGGCCGCGGCCGGCAGCGTCAGCATGTAGGCCGCGACGGATGCCAGCGCGATCCAGCCCAACGTGCTCAGTGGGCTGGAATCCTGCTCCCAAACCACCGGCTTGACCGCGTGCGCCGCCGCCAGCAACAGCCCATCGCTCAAGCAGACCGCGAGTTGCACCAGCAGCAACACCCCCAGACCGCAGATCACTTTGGCGGCCAGCGCCTGGGTCGATGAAACCGGCAGCCCCAGCAGAAAGCGCCCCTCTGCCCGCCCAAAATCGCGACAGATCGCTTGTGCCGCGAGCACCGCCGCAAACAACACACCGCCGCCGCCGAACAGGATCGTCGCGATGCCGAAGAAAGCTTGATGATGCTGGTCGAAGATCGCATAGAGCGCGCCGATTCCGCCCGGCATGAGCGCGAAAATCGTCACCCCCGCGAGCAGGGCGAGCCGCAGCTCGCGCCACTCTTTCCAAAGCAGCGCGCGAAGCGGCGCGGCGTTCATGCCTCGCGCCCCATCCTGGCGTCGCGACGCAGCCGGATGACCCGGCGAGGCCGTTGTAGCAACAGTCGTATTCATGCGATTTTCTCCCCGAGGGTTTCACGCCGCCCCGGCAGCAACCACACCCCCGCCACGACCCACGCGCTGCAGACCGCCATCGAAAGAAGCACTACGGGCGTCGGCCCTTCATCATAGAAATAGAGCGGCGTCAGCGGATTGAGATAGGCCACGACACGCAACGCCTCGCGCAGGAGCACCGGCCAGCCGGTCGGCCAGAAATGCAATACCGCATGCTGCGCAAGCCAGCAGAGAGCCCCAACTGAAATGATCAACCCGCCCAGACCGGCATGCAGCTCATCACGAGCGCGCGCCAGAATAAAGAACAGCACGGTATACCATCCCAGCATCGCAAACGCCGCCCGGGTCAGGGTCCACCACAAATACGCCGCCGACCCGGTCGAGAGTGGTTGCGAGTGCAACGCTCCTGATTGCGTGTACTGCGGTTGCGACATCGGCTGAAAATCAAAGATTCCGCGCGAGCCAGCGGCCAGATGCGCCGCAAGCGCGGCCAGCAACAGACAGCCGAGCAGCCCGCCGGCGCCCACCAGCCATTTCACGCGCAGGATCGTCGGTCGAGCGATGGGGCGCGCCAGCAGATAATGCCAGGTGCGGTCCTGGCGTTCGGTCGCGACGCTGCCCATCGCGAAGAAGCTCGTCAGCAGCAGCGCCAGCCCGGAGAAGATCGGGATGAGCGCCTCGCGCAGCGGCAATAATTGCGCGCGGACAAGGCTGCCCGAGAGCGTCGTCAACACGAGCGCACCTAGGGCGATGCGCCAGCGCTGTTCGCGCCATTCCTTCCAGAGCAGGGCGTAGATCGGCGATGGCTGCGTCATAGGCGCCTGCGGGCCTCGCTGGTTGTATTCGGCCGCATGATCGCGCGGTTTGCGGTCGCGGCTCGGCTTTTTTGTCTTCTCATCATCGCTTCGTCGCTTCGTCGCGTCGTCGCGCTGGCGTTATTCACCGGTTTCCGCAGCATCCGAATCGCTCCCTTACGGTCGCGGCTCTGCTTACGGTCGCGGCTCTGCTTATCAACTACGCCGTAACCGGGCGCTCGATTCGGCCAGCGACATAGGCCTCAAAGATCTCATCCAGGCTCAACTCCTCCGGCGGCTGGCCATTCAAGCCCAGAGCACGCAGCGCCGGCTCAGCCGCTGCGCCGTCGGCGACTGTCACCGTCCAGCGCTGCGCCATGTGACGCAGATCGAGCAAGCCGGGCACGTCGCCGAGGCGCGCGGGCAGGGCCGTGGCCAGCTCATACCGGCGGACACGCTCTTTGATGGCATCGACCGGCCCCGCCGCGACGATCCGCCCCTCGTGCAAGATCGCGACGTGGTCACAGATCGGCTCGATTTCATAGAGCAGATGCGACGAAAAGAAGACCGTTACGGCGCGCGACTGAAGCTGGCCGATCACGTCGCGGAGCAACTCTCGCCGCGCGAGCGGGTCCAGCCCCAGCGCGGGATCGTCGAGGATCACGAGTTCCGGCCGATGCGCCAGCGCCAGCAGCAGCGCCAACCGGCTCGCCTGTCCTTTCGACAGCGCCCCGACTTTCTGCTTCGGCGGCAGACGCATCTGCTCCAGCAGCGCAGCGGCCAGCGCGCCATCCCACTCCGGATAAAAATGGCGGCTCCACGCAAGCGTTTCGCCGATCGTCATCCAGCCGTACATCGTCTGATTTTCGGCCATGTATCCGACGCGGCGGCGCACCGCGAGCGCATCGGCGGCGGGATCAAGCCCGACGACGCGGCACGTGCCGCCATCCGCCCGCAGCAACCCGAGCAGAATCTGAATCGTGGTGCTCTTGCCGGCGCCGTTGAGACCCAGAAAGCCGAAAATCGACCCGCGCGGCGCCTCGAGACTGAGTCCGTCCAGCACCACCGTGCGGCCAAAGCGTTTGTGCACGTTGTGGATGACGATGCTCGCGTCGCTCATCGCAATACTCCCATGGCCACCGCCGACCACCGGCGGCATGGCCGGCGTTACGGCGTGTGCAGCGCCGGCACGCGCGCGATCTGCTCCTCGAGCAGCCGCCGCAGTTCTTCCGCGGTCAGGCCGAAATGGGCGGCCAGTGCCGCGGCCTGCGCCAGCGGCTCCGACACGCGGCGGCGCTTCTCGGCGCTTTTGAGCGGCGAGCCGTTCGCCGCGACGAATGTGCCGTCACCCTGTCGCCGCTCGATCAGTCCGTCGCGCTCGAGCATCTCATAGGCTTTGAGCACGGTGTTCTGATTGGCGGGCAGCCCCCGGGCCAGCTCGCGCACGCTCAGAAGGCGGTCGCCCGGCGTCAGGCGTCCGCTGGCGATCTGCCAGGAGAGCTGATCGACGATCTGGCGATAGATCGGCACACCCGAGCCGGGCGCGAGGCGAATCTGCATACTGTTATAATACACTATAACAGTGTCCGGTCAAGCGCTGGCGCGAAGAAGCGACAGGGTCAGCGCCAGTTTTTCGCCCCGTGCGTTGCCGCGGTTCGAGAGAAGCGCACGAGAGGCTGGCCGCGTAGTGCATGAGTGATCGCGAGACGGCAAGGACCGGCTTCAGCCGGTCGGCCCCCGCCACCAACTTTAGTTGGTTGGCGCGACGCAGCGGCATCGTCCGCGATTCAGCTTGTGCGTTAGCCGGCTTTAGCCAGGCTTGAGGCTTTGGTTGGCGCCGATCGTCTCCCCAGCTCAAGACCGGCTGAAGTCGGCAGATGAGTTCGCGCGGATCGCTGGAAGAACCGAGCATTGCCGCGCACCGCCGGCTGAGGCCGGATGGCAGGGACCGTTCGGCTCAAGCCGACCCAATGCCTTGAAGCACCGAACCGAAAGCGCCCCCAAGCGCTGACTATCCCCCTGTTCTTACCTTCCCATGGCGCTCTTCATCCGCGTGAAAACTCCTCGCGGCGGTCTTTTGCGCCATGCTGGTTTGCCGTCCCGCCGGGCGGCTGGCCCCTTGCGGAAAAAAGCGTTAAAACACGTCTGTTGGGCCCGGGCAAAACGCCAACCCGGCCCGCTCTATCGAGCTATCCAAGACAATCAGGAGGCCTAGCATGATGCCCGATCGCGTTCGACAAATTCTGAGCTGGTATGAATCCGACAACGCCGGTGTGCTCGCCAATATCCGCCGCATCATCGGCACGGGCGCCTTGCGTGACACGGGCAAGTTCGTGATTCTGCCCGTAGACCAGGGTTTTGAGCACGGCCCTGCTCGCAGCTTCGCGCCGAACCCGGCGGGCTACAACCCGCACTATCACTTTGAGCTGGCCCTGGAGGCCGGCTGCAATGCCTACGCCGCCCCGCTCGGTTTCCTGGAGGCGGGCGCCCGCACGTTCGCCGGCGAAATTCCGCTGATCCTCAAGCTCAATAACAACGAGTCGCTCTTCGCAACAAAGAACCCGGCCCAGGCCATCACTGCGTCCATCGAGCATGCCCTGCGGCTTGGCTGCGCCGCGATCGGCTTCACGATCTATCCCGGCTCGGCCCTGGCCCAGCAGCAGTATGAGCAGCTCAACCAACTCGCTGAAGAGGCCAAGGGTGTCGGCCTCGTGGTCGTGGTCTGGAGTTATCCGCGCGGCGAGGGTCTGAGCAAGGAGGGCGAGACCGCGATCGACGTGTGCTGCTACGCGGCCCAGATCGCGGCCCAGCTCGGCGCGCACATCATCAAGATCAAGCCGCCCACGGCCCAGATCGAGCAGGCCGAAGCCAAGAAGGTCTATGACAAGCACAAGATTCCGATCAGCACGCTCGCCGAGCGCGTCAAGCACTGCATCCAGAGCGCTTTTGACGGACGGCGGATCGTGATCTTCTCCGGCGGCGCGGCCAAGGAAGAAACGGCCATCTATGATGAGATTCGCGGCATCCGCGATGGCGGCGGCTTCGGCAGCATCATCGGTCGCAACGCCTTCCAGCGACCCAAGGCCGAGGCGCTGACCATGCTCAAGCGGATCATGAACATCTATCTGGGCAAGGAATAGCCGCGGTTTGCTTTCTAGTGCTTCGTCAAACTTGAATTTTCGGATGAAGCGGAAAGGAGCTCCGACGTCACGGCATGAGATTCGTGCCTATCTTTGTCGTGGGACGCACGGGCC
>CAYQLG010000136.1:0-10041 GCA_964418235.1 uncultured Planctomycetales bacterium | reverse complement strand
AGGGCCTCGATCCGAGCGGCCGCCGCGTGCCAGCCGGCGGCGCTCGGCGCTCCGCCCGTTTCCGCCGGTGTCGCAGCGATCCGCACCAGCTTGCGGACATGGTCGAAGATCACCAGCTCGTCAAAGAAATCGAACGCCACGTCGGGCAGCCCGCGATCGTCGCGCGGGGCCGCCGGCAATCGCTCGTAATAGCGCACCGTGTCATACGCGGCGTAGCCGACAGCGCCGCTGAGGAACGTTGGCAGAGCGGGAATCGCCGCCTGAGCCCGCGCCCGCATGCGCTCTTCAAGCATCTGCAGCGGGTCGGGGCAGGCGTGCGTCGTCCGGCCGCCATCGGCGTGCCGAAGCAACTCAACGCGGTCGCCGTGCGCGACGAAAGACTCGGCCGGATTGACGCCGACAAATGAATAGCGCGCGATGCGCTCGCCGCCGACGACGCTCTCGAAGAGAAAGGCGCGCGGCGATTCGCATTCCAGCCGGGCATAGGCGGCGAGCGGCGTCAGATCGTCCCAGACCAGCGTCGCGACGAGCGGCGTGCGGAGCTGCGACGCGGGACGCGCCAGATAATCGCTCAATGTCGGGGTAATCATGTCGTACTGCCTGATCTTGGCGGCGGCGTCCGCGCCGAGCGCCAAGTTAGACCGAGAGTATAGCGATCGTGGGGCATGTAACTGACCTGAGAATCGCGACGAAGCGAGGAAGAGACGGAGCGGCGCAGCCACGAAGGGATTGCAAGAACCCAACCGCGCCCGAAAACCCAACAGCGCCTGCATACCGAACCGCGCCCGTATACCGAACCGCGCCCGTAAGGAAGCGATTCGAATCTCGTGGCGCCCGAACCTACCTCCGCCGCATGCCGTTATTCCAGGCGTTCACGTTCGTTTCATCCCCACCGCTCCGACGTGCATGCGCTGCCGGAGCACCTCGACGGCGCTGCGATCATGCACGCCCGGCTCGATTCCAATCGCTCCCTCACGGTCGCGGTTCGGTTCGGCGACAGCAGCGCGGCTTGCGCGTTTAGCGCCCCGTCATCAGCGCTGCATCGCGGCCACGTCGGCGGCGAAATCGCGGGCGGCTTGCGCGATGCTTGCACGCCAATCCGCACCGCAGCGTTCGCGGTAGCGCGGCTCTTCATACGCATAAATCACCGAGCGTGAGGCGTTCACCACCGCGCCGCGTCCGCCCGGCAAAAAGCACGCCCGGCAGGCCTCGGCGGCGCCGCCCTGAGCGCCATAACCCGGAACGAGCAAAGGCGTCGTCGGCAGCGCCGCGCGCAGCGCCGCGGTCGAGGCGACGTCTTTGGGCGCGACGACCGCCCCCACGCACGAGAGGCCGCACGCGCCGCACAACCCGTCCGCCGCTCCCCAGCTCCGCACCAGCCCGGCCATGAACTGATAAAACGCCATGCCTTGGTCAGCGCCGAATTCGTGCACGGCGTCAGCCCCGGGATCTGAAGGCCGCACCAGCACATATAGCCCGCGACCGTGTTGACGCGCCAGCTCAATGAAGGGCTGCACACCGCCGACGCCGAGGTAGCCCGAGACCGTGACGGCGTCGGGCAATGCATCTTCGGCATCGACGCCGCCGAGATGGCCGCGCGCATAGAGCGCCGCCGTCGAGCCGATGTCGCCGCGCTTGATATCGCCGATGACGAGCAGGCCGGCGGCTCGCGCTGCGCGGATCAGCCGAAAGTAAGCCGCGACGCCTCGCTCGCCAAACGCCTCAAAGAAAGCGATGTTGATCTTCACGGCGGGCACAACGCCGCGGACGGCGCTGATGATCGTTTCGCCGAAGCGCTCGATCGCGCGGGCGGCGCTGGCCGCTTCCGTCGTAGCCGGGCGCAACTCGGGCGGGAGCCGCTCCAGCAAAGGATCGATCCCAACGACGGCGGCGCAGCCGTACTGCGCGATGGCGGCCTGCAGGCGGTCGGCATAGTGCACGGGGTTGGCGGGCATGCGTGGTCCTTTCGGGCGAGGCGGCGCGGATGACGCGGGTGATGATTTCTCCGAGTGGTCGCTCCGTCGCCGTTCGCGGCGCGGCCGTGATTCAAGCTCGTCTTGCTCGGCTTCCTGTGCTTGGCCCAGTCGTCTGTCACCTCTCATTTTTTCGGCTATGAAACGGGGGTAGCATGGGCCTCTGGCCCGTGCGTCCCACAACAAACAAAAGCATTTATTTCAAGCCGTGACGCCGAAGCTCTCTTCCGCTTTATCTGAAAATTCAAGCTTGAAGGAACACGGGGCATTTCATCAATAACCTCCCGGATCGGAAGCGAATGGCGTGGCTTCGTGTCAAACTCCGCCGGCCGCGCCGGGCCGGAAGCTACAGGTGGAAGCTCGTGCTTACAGCGTCACCAGCAGAACCGTCCCGATCACGACCTCCAGCGCTCCTAAGACAAAGCCCGTCACCACCGGCCAGCCGGTCACGCGAAAAAGCGATGCGATCATGGCCGCCGCCATCGCCCCGATCGCTCCAACACCGTACATGCTCGGACCGAGCACCAGGAGCGGATGCCCTCAGCAAAGCCGCTCGGTGAGCGCCATGTGAACACCGACGCCAATGGCCGGCAGCGCACTCGCCGCCAGCGGCAGCCACTTCAACATCAACCACCTCCTGCGCGATCTCAGCGCAGCGTGACGCGCAGCGCCGCGGCGACCGGTCGCAGGGCTTCCTGCATCGCCGCAAACTGCTGAAAATTCAGGCTTTGCGGGCCATCAGACATGGCGCTCTTCGGATCAGGGTGGACCTCGACGAGCAGCCCATCGGCCCCCGCCGCCAGCGCCGCGAGGGACATCGCCGGCACATACTCGGCCTTGCCCGTGCCGTGGCTGGGATCGACGACGATCGGCAGATGCGACACGTGCTTGACGACCGGCACTACCGAGAGATCGAGCGTGTTGCGCGTGTGATCGCTGAAGGTGCGCACGCCGCGCTCGCAGAGTATCACCTGCCGGTTTCCCCCGGCGAAGATGTATTCGGCCGCCATCAGCCACTCTTCGAGCGTGCTGGCCAGGCCGCGCTTCAAGAGCACCGGCTTTGATGCGCGCGACAGCCGCCGCAGCAGCGGATAGTTCTGCATGTTACGGGCGCCGACCTGCAGGAGGTCGGCGACTTCTTCGATCCGCTCGACGTTCTCCACGTCCATCACTTCCGTCACAATGCCCAGGCCGGTCTCCTGCTTGGCCTTGGCGAGCAGGCGCAGCCCCTCTTCGCCCAGGCCCTGAAAGGCATAGGGGCTGGTGCGCGGCTTGTAGGCGCCGCCGCGCAGCAACTTGACGCCCTGCTGCTTCAGGTAGTGGGCGGTCTCGATGATCATTTTCTCATTTTCGACCGAGCAAGGTCCGCCGACGAGCGTAAACCCGCCGCCGCCGCCGATTCGCGTCGCAGCGACCGGATAGCCGCTGTATTGCTCATGGGTCTCGCGCGATACCAGCTTGTAGGGCACGGTGACGCGCAGGACTTCCTGCACGTTGGGCATCAGCGAGAGCGCCTCGCGGCCATCGTGCCCGCGGTTGCCGGTGATGCCGATCGCGACGCGCTCGATGCCGGGAATGACGTGCGGCGTGTATCCGAAAGCGCGGATTTTGTCGGCGACTGCGTCGATTTCCGCCTGGCTGGCTCCAACTTTCATGACCACGAGCATCTCGGCGCTCCTCACGCGGCTGATCGCTGACGCGGTCTCAACAAGCCCACGCCGCGTTATTGACATAGACTATCTGCTTGCGCGATAAACTTCCAACTCGTTCAATCGTTATGCAAACACGCGTCATCACGATCCTGGGAACCACCGCTTCGGGCAAGGGCGCTCTGGGTCGTGCGCTGGCCGAAAGGCTGGGCGGCGAAATCGTCAGCCTCGACTCGATGAAGGTCTATCGCAGCATGGACATCGGCACCGCCAAGCCCTCGGCGGCCGCGCGCGCAGCCGTGCCGCACCATCTGATCGACGTGGTGGACCCGTGGGAACCGTTCAGCGCGGCCCGCTATGTGGAGCTAGCCGACGCCGCCGTAACCGACGTACATGCCCGCAGCCGACCCGTGGTGCTCATCGGCGGAACGATGCTCTACTTCAACTGCTTCTACAAGGGGCTGTTTGCGGGGCCTTCGGCGGATGCGGCAATCCGGTCGGAGCTGCGCGAACGAGCCGCCCGCGAAGGCGTCGAAGCGCTGCACGGCGAGCTGACGCGGATCGACCCGGTCGCGGCGGAACGCATCCACCGCAACGACCTGCACCGGATTGAGCGCGCGATCGAGGTTTTTCGCCTGACCGGCACGCCGATCAGCACATTGCAAGCCCAATGGGAAACAGCGGGCATCCGCCGACCCGACTGGGAGTGGACGTTGATCGGCCTGCGCCATGAGCGTGAACATGCCAGCCGGCGCATCAACGAGCGCGTCAAGCGGATGATCGCCGCAGGCCTCGTCGCCGAAGTGCGGCGGCTCTGGGAAGACCCGCGCGGACTGAGCGACACGGCGCGCCAGGCGGTCGGCTATAGCGAACTGATCGAGCACTTCGAAGGGCGCTCTTCGCTGGATCACGCGCTGGAACTGGTCAAGGTGCACTCGCGCCATCTCGCCAAGCATCAGCGCACGTGGCTGCGCCGGATCATCGGCATCCGCTGGCTTGACCTGACTCCTGAAGACACCGTGGAGTCGGCCCTGCCGCGACTAGCGGCACTGCTGACAGAAGCAGCTCCAGCGCGCGGGTAGCGACGGAACAGAGTTGCGACGAAGCGACGGAGGGGAAGACAAAAGCAGCACCGCTCTGCAAGCCCCGCAGCCGCAAACCGAACCGCGCCCGTAAGGAAGCGATTCGGCGGCTGGAACAACCTGATCTAGCAAAGAAACTCAGCAACAAGCTGGCCACGTAGCCACGAATCCACGATGCGACAATGCGACGGAGCGATGCTACGAAGCAGATCCGTCTGCTTGCGGCGCAGTTCGATTTCGCGCCGGCGTCTATCACCGCGGATTCTCAAAACTCGCCAGCGCGCGAATCCGTCCATTCAGCGCCTGGCGCGCAAAATTCTCGCCGCTCATGACGATTTGCCCGTCTGGAGTGGCGACCTCCCAGCCGACGCGGGCATAACCGTGCAAGGCCTGCGGCGCGCCGCGCATGCGGAGCGACAATCCGGGCATGTGTCGCTGCGCATTGGCCATGTGCTCTGACAACGCCGCGAGCGAGTCCGTGCAGGCGTATTGCGTTCGCACCTGCACCATCGCATCGCAGGAGCGCTCCAACAGCGCGAGCCGACGGGCGCTGTCCGGCTCGCCCCACGCGGCGAAATAGTCCGCGAAGATGCCCGCAAGCGTCGGAGACCGTTGCGCCGCGGACGCCTCGCGCGCCAGCATCGTGAGGTAGTGCGTCCAGCCGCCACGGTGCCCCTGCCGCGCCTCTTCGGTGGGAATGCCGTAATGTCGCAACTCGACGTGTGTGCCGAATTCGGTCGGCGTCAGCCAAATTTCGACACGCGTGCTGCCCGGCGGCATATCCGTCACCGGCCCGCCGCTATAGCCCCAGGTGAATTCGATCCGCCGCTGCGGCTCTACCGCAGTGATCGCGCCCTGCGCCAAACTGCCGCCCGGATACTCGACCGCGATCGACCCGCCGACGCGCGGATCGATGCGTGTGCCCGGAAGCGGCGGCATGCCGGCGAACGCCCCGATCCAGAGCCGAAAACGCTCCGGATCGGAAAGAAAAGACCAGACCGTCGCTAGCTCAGCGTCGATCGTGACGTCCACCGCGACGACATCGGCGGGCGTGGATTCACGCGGCGATCGGGACGTGGCCTCCCTAGCGCCAGCGGCGGGCTGCTTCGCGCCAGGGCTGACCGATCCGGCACTTTCATGGGATGTGGCGAGACGCTTCATGACTTGTCCTTTCTGTTCTTGAAATGCTTGCGCTGCGCGCTGCGGCGCGGTGGAGCTGGACCGGCTGACACCACCTGATCGCCGCTGGCGGCTGCGCGCAGGTCGTCGATCCGTCGCTGTTCGGCTTCGGCCAGTTGCTTGAGCGTGCCGAGCTGCGCCGTCCAGAGCGCCTCCAGCGCCGCCGCCAGCGGGCCAAGCGCCGCGCGATTCGCGGAGTAGTAGAGCATGCGCCCATCGCGGCGGCGCTGCACCGCGCCGGCGTCCAACAGCCGCCGGAGATGCTGCGAGACTGCCCCAAAGGTCGTGGCAAACTGCCGCGCGATCTGCCCCGCCGAAAGCTCGCGCGTCCACACCAGCCGGAGAATCTCCAGACGAGTCGGTTCGATCAGCAGCGAGAGCGGCGGCGGCATGCTGATATTTTAGTTTATACTAAAATATAAGCAAGCCGATTTCGGCGAGAAAAAAACGAAATGCCGCGGTCAGCGCCTCAATCAGAAGCTGCCGCCGCGGCGTGGAAAATCGGTCGCGAGAAATTGTCCGACGAAATCGCGCTACGGCACGATCGTCTGTACAAACGGATCATTCGCGCAGAATGGCGGGAATGTGCAGGCCGGATCGATGTCCGGGTTAACGCCTGGGCCATCATAGCCCGAGGTCAGGAACTCATAGGTTTGCGGATCGCACTCAGTGACGATGCCGCAGGGGTTGAAGGTGCCGACAAAGCGACGCAGCGTATCAAAGCCGCAGCCGCCGAATTGCAGCGCTACGCCGCCGATCGCCAGACGTGCCATAAGGCGTGTGGTTCGGGGAGTCATCCATCGCATAGATTCACCTGCTGTTTCTCGAAAAGCCGACCGTGCGACCCGGAAACCCGATCAGTGCCAGGCCCCGCCAACATGAGGCCGCAACCGGGCCAGCCGTCCTAATTCTGCGGCTGGTTGGGGCAGTCGACCAGATACGCGATTGGCTCGCAGAAGTTAAAGAACGACGAGCCTTCGCAATTCAGGAGCGAACAAAAGTCGAGGGCGCCCAGGGCCTGATAGGCGGCATAGTTGGCGCAGCCCGTGCCCAGCCCGACCTGAAAGGTCGTGCCCACGGTCAGCGCCGCAAACATGGCCCACACACGACGACGAGCAGTACGCGACATTCACACTACCTCCGGCCGGCGCGTAGCGCCGTGCGTGAGAACTATACCGGGCCACTAGATGCCCGATCAAGTCGCCCGCTATTTCGCATTCAGGCCCGGGCCTGCTCATGGCCGCAACGCGATAAGCCGGGGGTGGTAGGCAGGCATCCTGCCGCCGCCAGCTTTGCTGCCGCCTAAACCGTGCGCTGTGTACACAAGCCGCGACCTTGAATTCCCTTCCCCCCCTTCACACCTTCCCACCATCCCACTTGCCACACTCAGAAATTGTCGCCCTATCGACGATCATCCTCGTCTTCTTCCTCATCTTCATCGTCGTCTTCGTCGTCCTCGTCCGCTTCGCGCAGCGCCTCCAAGCGACGAGACTCCTCACGATCACGCCGTTCGATCTCACGCCTTTCCCGCTGGACCTGCCGCCGTTCGCGCTCCATTTCGCGCTCGGCCGCGCGGCGCTGGCCGGCTTCGGTGCGGCGCTCTTCGTCCGCCGCCCTGCGATCCGCGCGTGCCGCGCGCTGCTCAGCGTCAAGCTCAGCCCGGTCGGCCGCGACCATGGGGTCTTCGTTGTCGTCAGCAAACTCATCCGTTTCTTCGCGATCGCGCGCCCCGCGCGGGCGCACGCGCTGCGCGCCAGCCGGCGGGACAAACGTAAACTCATCGTCATCCCCAGCCGGTGCAAAACTCCAGTTGGTGAATTGGCTCGTCAGTACGACGGCTTGGCCGCCCTCCCGGCGATTCACAATCAAGCGCTTGGGAGTGGGCTGCGCACCGGTCGCGATCCAGATTTCGAAGTCACTATCGCGGCCGGAAAACCCGAGGTGATCGCACTCGACGCCATCCACAACCTCGACCCCGAGGAACTCACCCGCTTCGACGCCCGCCGTCAGCGCCTCAAACGGCTGAGCGGCAATCAATGGCGCCAGCGGCGTCGAGACGCGCAGCTCGCGGTCGAGCCGGGCGGCGGTGCGCTCGGGCGTGCGATCGGCGCGAACGGACTGGTATTGTTTGCTGCGCGAATCGTAGACGATGGCTTCACGGCCATCGCAGGTCAGCAAGACCTCACCATCGGCGCCGCGCGACGCGGCCCGAAAGCGGTTGGGCCGCTCCAGCCGGACGTCGAGCTGGCGCGGTCCGGAGCGCGTCGCGCCGGAGAGCTGTTGCTGGGCCGAAAACGCGAGCGTTTTCTGCCGCTGCAGGAAGTACGTCATGCGCCGCAGGGTTTCATTGGCCTGCGGCTCGATGCCGCGGGCCGCGGCGGCCTCACTGCGCGAGCCGGCGGCGCAGCCGGCCAGCAGCAAAGCGACGAACGATGCAAACAGATAGGCAGATCGTTTCATAAGCTCACTTTCGCGGGCATTCTAACGAGTTTCACGCCGCCGGGCACGCCACGCCGGCGCGTGGCCGGTTGTTCTGGCCGCGTGATATCATCATGGACACACGTGCAAGCCGCAGCTGGGATTTTTCAGCCAGTTCGGCGGGCATGCCGCCGGTTACCGCCGACCGGCGCTGCAACAACGTAGACGTTTCTACAGACACCGGCGTTGGTCATAGGCTGGACCGTCGCCGAAAAAAAAATATGCCGGCGCTGCAGCCGCCCAAGCCGCAATCCAGCTACGCCGCGCCACAACACAAAGGAAGTCATCATGAAAATCCTGCCGTTGAGCGAACATGAGCAGCAGCCGGTGACCATGCCGGGGGCCGCCGGCGCGCGGATGCGGATGCTCTGTGGTCCGGCCGAAGGGGCGCGCAATTTCCACATGCGGCACTTTGAGGTTGAGCCGGGCGGCTATACCCCCCACCATCAACACGACTATGAGCATGAAATCCTGGTCCTGCGCGGCGCCGGGCTGGCCCGCAGCGAACAGGGCGAGCGCACCTTCCGCGCGGGCGACGTGATCTGGGTGCCGCCCAATGAGCGGCATCAATTCATGAACACCGGGTCCGAACCGCTCGAATTCATCTGTCTGATCCCCGCACCGCACGTGTGCGCCACGTAGCCGCGCGTCTTGTAATTCACAGCGGGAGCGGCTCGGTTTCGCCGCGGCGCGACGCCCGCGGCTGTCGCGCCGCAATTGCTCGGCGCCTCTCATGCAGGGTCTGGTCGATCCGGTCGATGAATCCCTGTGATGAACCCCGACCCAACCGCCGCCGCCACGGAACTGATGGACGCCGCGCCTGCCGCCGCAACGCCCGCGCCGAAGCCGCGCAAGGCGCGCCGTTCGGCGCTGGACCGGCGTCGTGGCCCGGGCATCCGCCGCACCGACGCCCGCCGCGCCGCCGAAGACGGACACATGACCGAAGAGCAGCTCGATTTCATTCGCGCTGTGGATGAATACCGTCGACTGAATGATCGGCCCTTTCCGACGCTGACCGAGCTGCTCGATTTGCTCATGTACCTGGGTTATCGCCGGGTCGCGCCGCTCGGAGAGTATTCGCTGATCAAACCACGCCAAACGGAACGCCGGGGCGGCCCGCGCGACGAAGGCGATGCCGTCGAGGGCGAAGACGGCGAAGACGACGATAGCTAACGACCATCGATCGGCATCTGCGCCGGCGCCATGGGGCGGCGGCGCGCTCGCATCTGGTCGAAAGCCCGCGTCAGCGCGTGCCCAACAACTGTCGCAGTGATTCGCTGACCGTGCGCAGCGGCTCGGCCGTGACGCGCGGCGCGTCGAGGGTTCCCTCGATGCGATACTGCATCAATTCCTGACCGGCCCGCTCCAGCAGATCGCTGACTAAAGCCACCCGCGGCCAATTTCGCGGATGCGCGCCGACCAGTGTCAGCGACACCGCGTCGTTGTCGAGCTGCCAGCGCCCGGCTCCCACCAGCCGAAGATCACGACTGAGCAACTCGACCCGCTGCAACTCCAATGTCTGTCCATCGAGCGAAAAAACCAGATCCGCCGTGTCGACCTCGTCGCCGCCGCGAGCGCCGCGGTCGGTCTGCTGCTCGGCGACGGCGGTGAGCACCGGCGTCTGCATGATGCTCGCGCCGCGCACGCGCAGCGTGCCGCCGCCGCGCCGGCCGGCGACCT
>CAYQLG010000135.1:0-10143 GCA_964418235.1 uncultured Planctomycetales bacterium | reverse complement strand
GCACCGCAGCCGGCGCCGGCGCGGCCGCAGTCGGCGCGCGGTCGCGAATCGCGCCCCCCGTGCCGTTCTCAACGACGTCGTCCGCGTCGCGACGGACCGGCTTCAGCCGGTCGGTCCCCGCCACCAACTTCAGTTGGTGGCAGGAGCGAAGCGACCCGATCGGTTCTTCTTGCGGGCGTTCCTCAAACGGCTACAGCCGGACTTGCGCCGCAAGCCGGTCTTGAGACGCCGATCTTGCCGCTAACGCTGACCCCTTCTCAAGTCCGGCTGAAGCCGGCTGCGCTGACCGCATTGCGACGAGAAGAAAAAAGGCCGCTCGTCCTCCCACCACGGAGTGACCCTCCCGCCGAGCGCAGACCTGCTACCACTCTCGAAACGTCGCCGCGAACGCCTCGCTGCGCAGCAGTTCGTCGAGCAGCCGCACCGGATGATCCGCCGGCAGCGCATCGTCGAACCGCTGCGCCTACAACACCAACTGCTCGCGACTCTGCCCCGGCTGCCGACATCCAGCCATCCGACGTTCCTCCACAAACCTCGCCCGACCCGCGTGCCACATACACCAATCATAGACGAGCAGGCAAGCGATCCCGGAGTATTTCGACAGCCGCTTACAGGCACGGCGGGCATTCGCCGGCAACGAGGCACTGCACGAAGCAGTCGATGTCATCCGGGTCGACGCTGCCATTGCAATTGCAATCATTCGCGCAGATGTACGTAGCGGCATCCAACCCGCCGGCGCAGCTCAGCCAGGTCGCCTGACTCACCAGCGCTGACACAAAGCAATCGATATCACGGAAATCGATGGCATCATCGCGATTCGTGTCTCCGCGCAGGCAAACAACGTCTTCGGGGCATCCCCAGATGGCGATGTAGCTTGAATCGAGTCCGCCTGCGAGCCTGAAGAATCCTCCGGCAACGAGCTGCGACGGCAGCGGACCGCTCCCATCCAAATCCAGGGTCGTGAGGGCGTAGACATAGGGAGAACCGCCGCCGCTTAATCCCGTTCCGATAGGCTCCCACGTATTGCCATTCCAGCGGGAGATGAAGTTCGTAATCACGCCGTCGGCTGTCGTGAAGTTCCCACCGGCCACGAGTTGCGCCGGCTGAGGACCGCTCCTATCAGGATCCCAATTCGCTACGACGCGAACTGTATTGTTCATCCCTGAACCAAGGGGCTGCCAGGCGCTGCCGTTCCAACTGGCGATCCGATTGGCAGCCACGCCGCCGGCGGATGTGTAGCTGCCACCAGCTACCAGTTGCTCCGGCTCTGGACCGCTCCCGTCCGAATCCCAGGTCGATAGCGTGAAAACCCAGTCGTTCATTCCCATTCCAAGGGGCAGCCACCTCTGGCCATCCCAACGGGCGATGTGGTTGGCCGTCACGTCGTCGGCGGAAGTGAACTGTCCGCCGGCCACCAGCTGGGCCGGCTCAGGACCGCGACGATCCGGATCCCAGGCGATGAGTGCGCGAACCCCACCGTTCACACCGGCTCCGAGTGGCTGCCACGTCATGCCATTCCAGAGCGCGACGTGGTTGGCTGACACGCCGCCAGCGGTCGTGAACAATCCACCGGCCACCAATTGCGCCGACAGTGGACCGCCCGCATCGGGATCCCAGGTCATCAGGGTGATTACGTTGGCGTTCATCCCGGCTCCGAATGGCTGCCACACGCTGCCATTCCAATGAGCGATGCGGTTGGCCGTCACACCGCCGGCGGTTGTGAACGATCCGCCGGCCACGAGCCGCACCGGCTCTAGCCCAGGCTCATCGGGAACCCAGGTCGTGAGAGCAAGTACATTCGCGTTCATTCCTTCTCCAAGCGACTCCCACACGCTGCCATCCCAACGAGCGATCCGGTTGGCTGGCAAACCGCCGGCGGATGTGAACGAGCCAGCTGCCACGACCAGATCAGGCGGTGCTCCGTTCCCGTTCGGGTTCCAGTTCGTCAGGGCTTCAACGGAACTATTCAGCCCCAATCCGAATGACTGCCAGGTCGTGTGATTCGTGCGGGCGATCCCGTCGGCCGTCCCGCCGCTGATAGTCGCGAATTGTCTGCCCGCAACCAATGATGGCGGCTGAGAAGCAACTCCGTCCGACTCCCAACTCATCACTGCGAATACCGTACTATTCAACCCCGATCCGATGGGCTCCCAAGCACTGCCGTCCCAGCGTGCGATATTGTTCGTTGATATCCCGCCGGCAGTCCTGATGTCTCCTCCAGCCACCAGTCGCGCAGGCACAGGACCGCTCCCATCCGGATCCCAGCTCGTGAGAGCACGAACCGAAATCAGACCGAGCGGTCCGGTCATCCCAGATCCGAGTGATTGCCATGCGCGGCCATCCCAACTGGTGATGTGGTTCATCAAGATGCCCCCAGCGGCTGTGAAATATCCGCCGGCCACCAGTTGCGCAGGTTCGGGACCGCTCGCATCCGGGTCCCAGCTCGCGAGTGCGTAAACCGTACCGTTGATGCCCGAGTCAAGGGGCTGCCATCCGCGGCCATCCCAATGGGCGATACGGCTGGCCGCGATGCCACCGGCGGACGTAAACTCCCCACCTGCAACTAATCTCGCCGGCTGTGGGCCGTCGCCATCCGCATCCCAAGTGGTGATGGCGTGGACATAGGGAAAACTACCTCCGCTCATCCCGGTTCCGAAGGGCTGCCACGTTCCGCCATCCCAACCGGCGATGTAGTTCGCTCGGACATCACCGGCGGTTGTGAACCGTCCGCCGACTACTAATTGCACACGCTGTGGACCGCTCCCGTCCGGATCCCAGGTCGTGAGAGCCAAAACCCAATTGTTCGTTCCAGTTCCCAAGGGCAGCCACGCGCGGCCATCCCAGCGAGCGACGAAGTTCGTCATCACGCCGCCGGCAGTCGTGAAGATTCCGCCGGCCACCACTTGATGCGGTTGCGGACCGTTCCCATCTGGATCCCATGTCGTGAGCGCAAGAACCGTGCCGTTCATCCCCGATCCGAAGGGCTGCCACGTGCGGCCACCCCAGCGGGCAATGCGATTCGTCGCAACTCCGCCGGCAAGCGTAAAGTTACCGCCGGCCACCACCTGCGCCGGCTCTCGGCCGCTCCCATCCGGATCCCATCTGGTTAGAGCGTATGCCGAAGCATTCAGTCCCAGCAGGCCGAAGCCCGGCAGCCACTGCTGAACACAAGTATCGTTGTCTCTGCCCGCCGCCGTTGCATATTCGCCGCCACCGAGCGCGGACCATGCCAACGCCGCAGTGATCATGCCATCACGCCACTTTCTCATGCTCGCTAGACGCATCTTGATGCCCCTTTGATCGACAAACCCGTTTGGATATGGAACTCGACTACGACGGAAATCCGATCCATCTGATGAAACGGCCGAGCGAATCGAGGACCCTTGGAAACATTCCCCGCCGAGGCTCGGCTTAAGCCCGAAGCGACACCGCGTCGAGCTCCCCTCGTCCCTCCGGCATTCGATCGGCGCCCGGATAGCACGAACGCCTGGCTCGTGGAAATCTCCATCTTGCACTCCCCGAGCAATGAGCCGGTTCGCTAGACAGCGCGACCGCTTGTGTTCGTAGCATACCAGGAAATCGTCAGAGTCATATGTTCATTTGTAGTTGGCCAGCATGGACGCGGCATCCAGCGCGCGGCCGCACAGAACATGCCCGACCCGCCACGCCAATGCCGAGCTGCGCCGGCCCGAACGCCGTAAGTATATTGAGGATATCTGGATGCGCTTCACGCGTGGCGCGCTCGCGACCGCGCGCCACGAGGAGTGCCGCGCCAGAACAAGCGCCATGGCGGGCCGCATGAAAAAGGGTGAACCGCATCCGAACCGCGACCGGCGATTGGCGTGGCATCGGATTGCGCCTGCCTGCCCGGTACCGGCTGGATGTGGAACCTTGCCCACGCTCGAAAGTTATGAGCAGTCAAAACGTGTACGCGGCTGCCCCGCGTACCTGACCACTCGCCAGGCTGACGCAATCGCAGGTTTCGACTAACATCATTTGGAGCAAATTCAGAATCGCCCTGTCGCTTTTGAGAACCACCACCCTCAAGGGATGGTTCGACAAGGGAAGGAAACTCCGCTTCCCAGGATCGCGGGTGGCTTCCTGCGACAGGCCCAGGCTGAATGCTCGGCATAAGAACTTGCCCGCACCCACAGGGCGCGCAGGGAAGCGCATCTCCCGTCGCCCATGTCGGCGGCAAGCGATCATACGGAAGACAAACATGAGCACGACCACGACCCAACCTCTGCCGCAACGGCACACCGAAGATCTACCCAATGCGGCGGTACGCTTCGCCGGCGACTCGGGCGACGGCATGCAACTCGCCGGCACGCAATTCACGAACACCTCGGCGGTATTTGGGAATGACGTCGCCACGCTCCCCGACTTTCCCGCCGAAATTCGCGCGCCGCAGGGCACGCTCGCCGGCGTCTCCGGCTTTCAGATCAACTTCAGCAGCCACACGATCCACACGCCCGGCGACCAGGTGCACGCGCTGATCGCGATGAACCCCGCCGCCCTGAAGACCAACCTGCGCGACCTGCTCGACGGCGGGATTCTGATCGTCAACAGCGACGAATTCACCGCTGCCAACCTGCAAAAAGCCAAGTATGACGCCAACCCGCTCGAAAGCGGCGAGCTGGCGCGCTATCGCGTCTATGAAGTGCCGATCACCAGCCACACGCTCGACGCGGTCAAGCCGACCGGCCTCGGCGCGAAGGAAGCCGAGCGTTGCAAGAATTTCTATGCGCTGGGGCTGATCTACTGGCTCTATGATCGCCCGCTCGATACGACGCTGCGCTGGATGCAGTCGAAATTCGGCAAGAATCCGGCGCTCCTCGACGCCAACGTGCTGGCGCTCCGGGCCGGGTTCAACTTTGGCGAGACCGCCGAGATGTTCCCCGTGCGCTATCGCGTGTCGCAAGCGCAGCTGCCGCCGGGAAAGTATCGCAACATCACCGGCAATCAGGCCCTCGCGATCGGGTTGATCACTGCTGCTCAGAAGGCCGGCAAGCCGCTCTTCTACGGCACGTATCCGATCACGCCGGCCAGCGACATTCTGCATGAGCTGAGTCAGCACAAAAACTTCGATGTGCGCACCTTCCAGGCCGAGGACGAAATCGCCGCGATGTGCAGCGTCCTCGGCGCCGCCTACGCCGGCGCGATCGGCGTGACCGGCTCGGCCGGCCCCGGCATCGCCCTCAAGCAGGAGGCCGTCGGCCTCGCCGTCATGACCGAACTGCCCTGCATCATCATCGACGTGCAGCGCGGCGGCCCCAGCACCGGTCTGCCGACCAAGACCGAGCAGGCCGACCTGTGGCAGACCATGCTCGGACGCAACGGCGAATGCCCCGCGCCGGTCATCGCGCCGGAGTCTCCCGGCGATTGCTTCTGGGCGGCGCTGGAGGCGGTCACGATCGCAATGAAGTACATGACGCCGGTCTTTTTGCTCAGCGACGGCTTCATCGCCAACAGCAGCGAGCCTTGGCTGATCCCCGACCCGGCGGCGATCGCGCCGATCCGGGTCGAGCATGCCGCCGATCCGGGCACGTTCAAGCCATACTTGCGTAACGAGCATGGCAGCCGGCCGTGGGCGCTGCCCGGCACGCCGGGGCTGGCCCATCGCATCGGCGGACTCGAGAAGCAGGACGTCACCGGCAATATCAGCTACGAACCGGCGAACCATCAGCGGATGACCAACCTGCGCGCAGAGAAGGTCGCCAACGTCGCCCGTGACATCGCCCCTCAGGCGCTCTTCGGCCCCGAGACCGGCGAACTGCTGCTGGTGAGTTGGGGCGGCACGTTCGGCGCGGTGCGCACCGCGTGTGAGCGGGCACAGGCTGACGGGCTGCGCGTTTCTCACATGCACCTGCGCTGGTTAAACCCGTTCCCGCGAAACGTCGGCGACATCCTGGCACGCTTCCGCAAAGTCTTGGTGTGTGAATTGAACATGGGCCAGTTGCAGTTGATCCTGCGCGGTCGCTTCGCGATCGACGCGATGGGCCTGCACAAAGTCGAGGGCCGGCCCTTTGCGGTGAAAGACGTGCTGGAGCGCGTGCACGCGCTGCTGGCGTAGAAATACAGCACGTATCGTGCCGCTGACTGTGCCGAGACTGCGGGCCTCGGCCTGCAGCCTCTCCGAGCCGCTGAAAAACCACCCAAGAGCAACGCCCAATCCTCGCGCAATCGCTGCGCCTGGCGGTCAATTCCTGCGCCGTTTTCACCTTCCGACCCGATAAATACAACCGGTCAATAGTGGGTTGATGTGACCCACGAAAGGATGATGGACCATGAACGAAAAGATACGCCTTGCAGATCGCAACCAACGGCCTGCCGGTCGCGGTCGCCGCGCGGCACGCCCGGCCTGGGCCGCGCCAAGCTCCGCCGCGCCGCTGGGGTTGTTTGCGTTTCGGCGGCTGATGCGGCTGCGCCGGGCGATTGAGCGCGGAGAGTATTCCGCCCCCATGGCGCTCGATTCCATCGTCGCGGGCCTGCTCCGCGATGTTCAAGCTCAATGCGGCAAGCGGCGCGCCGGCGCCGCGGCCAGCCGTGTGCGCGGGTAGCTCGACCGAGCCGTCCTGACGCCACCGGAGACTGTTGGCGGGCATCGAAACGCAAAGAATGGAGCGCTGCGGCGCTTTCACCGCCGAATAGTTAATGCGGTGCAGTCGGAGAATGTACTGCCGGCCGACTTCGCGGCCGACGTAAGTGTCAACGGGTGGATGGGGGGCTTCGCATCAATGCTTCGGGCTTAGCTTCAGGCGCTCCAGGCTGCGCCGCACATGCGGGCTTTCGAGGAACAGCCGCCAGATCAGCCCGGTCCGCGCGTTCTCAATCGCCAGCAGCATCGGCCCCTGATCGATCCCGATGTAGTCTTCCGACACCCACTTCTGGCTCAGGCAAAACGCATCCGCGAAGCCATAGCCGCCCGTCCGCGGATCGCGCCACACCAGCGGCTTGCCGGCGGCGTCTTTCAATTCGCGCATGGCGCGCAGCGCGGCGATCGATTCCTCCGGCAAAAACATGATCGCGCACGCCGCCGCATAGGGCGCCAGCGTGCAGTCAAACCACTCTTCCCGATCGGACAGATTCGGCCGGACGCTCGGCACGATATAGCCGCTGCGCCCGTCGCAGGCGCTGGCGCCCCAGCCGTGCTCACCCAGCAGCACGCGACAGGCGGCTTGTTCCTGGCAGCGGGCCTGGTGCGCCAGAAACGCCCGGCGCGAGTTTTCATGCCAATCGATGCCCGGGGCGTCGACGCCGAACGCGCCGGGATCATCCGCGCCGAAGCGGCCGTAGAGAATCCAACAATGGCTGAAGGCATACGTGAACGGAATGCCCGGCCATGAAACGACAAAGGGCGGGCCGTCGGCGTGGCGCTTTTGTTTACGCTGCAGCTCGTAGTACAGCCGCGGCTCGACCGCGAAGGCCGGGTTCGGCGCGCCCACGGCGAGGAAGTAAACCAGCCGCTCTTCGTCGCTGGCGTTATACCAGTGGTGTTTCAGGAACCGGCCCGGCCCGGCCACATTCCGTGGATCGTCGGGCTTCCAGCCCATCGAGAGAAACCCCTTCTCGGCGACGGCGAAAGCCTTCCAGTTCGCATCGCGCACGAGGCGATCGACAAGATCCGCCACGTCACCGCCGAAATAGACGCCCGCCGGGATCGCGCCGGCCGTGAGCAGCGCATGATCGACGGTGCTGGCCGTGATCTCGTAGCCGTGCAGCGAGACGCCGCCGCTGTCGAGATCGGGAAAATGCAGATATACGCCGAAGCGCTTGTTGTCGTTGCGTTCCAGCAATGTGCGCAGGATCGTGCGGGCGCGCTCGGCGCCGGCGGCGCGGGTGATCCAGCCGCGCTCGACGCCGATCGGCAGCGCCGAGAGCTGAAACCCCACCGCCGCGATGCTGGAGACCGGTCCTTTCAAACGATCTTTGGCAAGGCCGGACGGTTGCCCGATTTCCTTCCAGAAATACTGGAAGCAGCCGAATTGAATCTCGTCCAGCAGGGGCGCCGCGGCGACGACCGCGGGGTGCGGCGCATGCCCTTCGCTGCGCAGCGCGTCCCCTGAATAACTGACACCCGCCAGGCTGCCGCCGGCTAGGACCATGCATAACAGCAGCCTCACCGCGCGCTGCGGGTTTCGGAGAATCGTCCGGAGGTCGGCGCTCGGCGATCCCAAGCGAGGCACGAATGGCGTAGATTGAATTGACATTTTCAAGCCCTAACCCGTAGATTCAGTTTGTCGCCGGGCTGGTTGTGGAATGTGCGCCCGGCGGGAGTCACCTGATGTCGGTCTCCATCTCCGATGTGGCCAAGCGCGCCAACGTCTCGATCAGCACGGTCTCGCGCGTGATTAATGGCCGGCAGGTCGTGCATGAGGCCACCCGCGCCCGCGTCATGCATGCCATTCAGCAGCTTGGCTTCACGCCTAACGCCTTCGCCCGCGGCCTGATGCTGCGACGGAGCGAAATCGTCGGACTGATGTTGCCTGATCTGCATGGCGAGTTCTATTCCGAGATCATCCGCGGCGCCGGCGCGGCCGCGCGCCGCTGCGGCTACAACCTGTTGCTCACCGCCACCGGCGAGCGCGAAGACGGTCCGTCGCTGCTCAACGCGCTGCAACAGCGCACGCTGCTCGATGGCGTCGCCGTCATGGTTTCCGAGGTCTCGAATCAGATCGAACACGCGCTGGCCGACTTTCGCCTGCCCTTTGTCGTGCTTGACGACGAGATCGAAGGTCAGCCGCATGATAGCGTCATCATCGATCAGGCCCACGGCGCCCGCGCCCTCACGCGGCATCTGCTCGAGCGGCGCGGCGTGCGGCGGATTGTCTTCGTCGGGGGCCCGGCGCAGAACGTCGATACGATGACGCGTCTGGGCGCCTGTCGCGACGTCCTGCGCGAGGCGGGCCTGGCCCTCGCCGAAAGCGACGTGGCGCACCTCGACTATACCTACGACACCGCGTATCGCTTTTCACGGGAGCGTGTCGCGGCGTGGCAAGGACCGCATACGTGCGTCTTTGCCGCGAATGATGAGATGGCCGCGGGCGTCGTCGCCGCCGCTGTTGCGACGGGCGTGCGCGTGCCCGAAGCGCTCTTGGTCGTGGGCTTCGACGATACCCGCATCGCCCAGATGACGCGGCCGGCGCTCACAACCGTGCGCGTGCCGATGGCCCAGATGGGCGCCCAGGCGATTGAGCTGCTTTGTCAGCGGCTGGCTGATCCGGAGCGCCTCCCGTCCAAGGTGACGCTCCAGCCCGAATTGGTCATCCGTGAATCGTGCGTCGTCGCGACGTCATAATGATTCGGTCGGAGCAGGTTTTTCGACGGCGCCCGCGCGGCGGCGCCGAAGAGCAACCTGCCTGCATGCGGGCAAAACGCCGGGTGATTTCTTGGGCGCCGGGCGATTTCTTGGGCGGCACTTATCGACACTAGCGCAATCGCGAGGGCGCGTGGATGAAACGGGTCTAGTCATCAGACTGACCGCCGCGCCGATAAAGCATTCATCCCGTTTCGCGCAATGACGAATTCCAACGTTTGTGACAACTGACCTTGGACGGCGCGCGGGCGGCGCTGCGCACGTGGCGCGCACAGCAGCTTGCCGTGGAGCGGCGCGGCCTAGCATGTCAAGAGAGGATCGAGAGCGTGCGGAACTCGTTCGGCTCCCCGCGTTAGCGTCGCCGGCTCCCACCGCAAGCATCGTTGACGATGCGCGGCGAGCGGCGCGCAGGCGGGCTGATTGGCAACCCTTCCGCGTCGGCGCCGGTTTTGGAATGCCGGGCAATTGGAACTACTCAGAGAGGGTAGAAAGATGCGCAAACCGTCACGTTTCATGAAGTCTACGATTGCCGGCGCCGTTTCCGGAATGCTGGCGCTGAGCGCCGCGACCGGGTGCAACCCGGGCAGCGCGCTGGGTCTGCAGGACTGGGGCCGTGATCTGCTCTTTGGCGCCGGCTCGCTGGCCGCGTCGATTCTGATCAATCAGGCCATCGATGCCCAGCAGGGCGAGAATCAGGACGATGATCAGTCGGGCCAGGTGCTGGGCGAAACCATCGTGCCCGGGCCGCAAGGCGAGCAAGGCCCGGCCGGCGCCGATGGCGCCGATGGCGCGCCTGGCGCCCAAGGCCCGGCCGGCGCACAAGGCCC
>CAYQLG010000134.1:0-10159 GCA_964418235.1 uncultured Planctomycetales bacterium | reverse complement strand
CGAGTAGACGCTTGACATGCCGCTGCCGCTGCCCGTGCCGGTCTCGCCGGCGCGCGCTTCCGCCGCGCCGCCGCCGGCCGAACCCTGGCTGTCGACATGCACCTTGAAGATCAGATCCGTGACGCGCTCGCGGATGTTTGCGTTCATCTCGTTGAACATCCGCGTGCCCTCTTTCTTGTACTCGATCTTGGGGTCCTTTTCGGCGTAGCCGCGCAGACCGATGCCGCTGCGCAGCAGGTCCATCGTGTACATGTGGTCTTTCCACGCGCCGTCGAGCACGTTGAGCAGCACGAACGCTTCGATCTGCGTCAGCTCGTGGCGAAGCATCTCATAGCCAAAGACCTGCAGGACGCCGCGCTGATCGCCGTTGCTTTCGGCCAGGCGATTCTCGTCGTAGGCCCAGCCAAAGCGCTCCCTGGCCCAGGCGTGCAGGGCCGGGCCGCTGTGCTGCGCGAGGGCTTTGTCGATTTCGCGATCGAGCCGGCCATTGGTCATGAACTCTTCATTGATCGCCCGCAGCTCCTGGAATATCTGCTGAGGATCCTTTCCCGCGAAGTGCTCATAGGTCCAGTCAAAGCCGAACTTGCGATTGCTCCACTGCGCCAGGCGGTGATAGAACTCGTTGACGTTACTGCCCGCCCGCGCGCCGGAATACTCGATGATCGCGCCGACCGGATACTCGATCTCCCGCTTGCGATAGGCCGCCCGCATTTTCTGCGTAAACAGTGCCACCGCGTCGTCGCGCGGCACGGTTTTCAGATCGTCCGGCGTCACATCAACGTCGAACTTCTCCTTGGCCCAGCGGCAGAGGCGGGCCTTGCCATAGTGGGTGTCCACAAACTGCGCCAGGCCGCTCATGTCCGCCGCTTCGATCTTGCGAATGGCGGCTTCGACGATCTTGCTCATCGTCTCATACGGCTCGGCCTGGCGCACTTCGTTTTGTGTCAGAGTGAGCCCGTACTGGGCCGCCCAGCCGATCAGCCCACGGAGGTCCCATTCCTCCGACTCGACATCGGGATCGATATATTCGCCGAACGTGCGCTCGATGATGCCGCGGATTTCGCTGGTGGCCTGGTCGCGGGCGCTTTCGACGAGGCCGCGTTCGTCCTTCACATCGAGCCGGTTGGCGTCGACCTGCACGCCGAAATTCTGCCCGACCCACTCGGCGGCGCAGATCGAGGGATAAGCGGGATCGTAGAAGCGGTCGACCGCGTCATTCACGACGCCGTCGATCATGTCCCAGATCAACACGGGCAAGTCGCGCCGCGCGACGATCTGTTGCCGGCGGTTGTAGAACGACTTGCGCTGGTGATCCATCACCTCGTCATATTCGAGCAGGTTTTTGCGAATGCCGAAGTTGCGCTCTTCGACCTTCTTCTGGGCGTTTTCGATGCCGCGATTCAGACGCTTGTCCTCAATCGCCATGCCCTCTTGAAAGCCGAGCAGATTGAGCATCTTCAGCACCCACTCGCCCATGAAGAGCCGCAGCAGCTCATCCTCCATGCTCAGGAAAAAACGCGAGCTGCCGGGGTCGCCCTGACGGCCGCAACGGCCGCGAAGCTGATTGTCGATGCGGCGGCTTTCGTGCCGCTCGGTGCCGACGACGTGCAGGCCGCCGATGTCGGCCACGCCGGGGCCGAGGCGGATGTCGGTGCCGCGGCCGGCCATGTTGGTCGAGATCGTGACGTTGCCGCAGATGTTCTTCTTTCCGGCGCGGATGATCTCACGCTGGTGGCCGGCCTTCGTGACGATGTCGGCCTCGCGGGCGTGGTTCTTGGCGTTGAGCACCTCATGCTCGATGCCATAGCGCGTCGTCAGCAGCTTGCTGAGCTTTTCCGATTTCTCGACGCTGGCCGTGCCGACCAGAATCGGCCGCCCGCCGATATTCGCGCCCATCAGCTTGCGATAGCCGGTCGTGAGGGCTTCCTCGCTGCCGCTGCCGTCGCGGAATTCCTTCAGGGCCTCGTCGATCGCGGCGAGCTGCGCGGGGATTTCTCCGTCGCTGCGTCCGGCGCGCTGCTCTTCCTGGAAAGTGTGGCGGGCCTGCTTGAGCATGTCCTGCAGCGACCACGGATCCGCCGGAAAGCCCTGATGGCAATAGGCGTTGATCTCCTCGACGATCGAGTCGAACTTGTTCGCCTCGGTCTTGTAGATCTTGTCGTTGTAATCCACACGGCGGATGGGCTTGTTGGTCGGAACCGCGAGCACCTCGAGCTTGTAGATTTTCATGAACTCGTCCGACTCGGTCATCGCCGTGCCGGTCATGCCCGCGAGGTTTTTGTACATCTTGAAGAGATTTTGCAGCGTGATCGTCGCGAGGGTCTGCGTCTCCTGCTTGATGCGGACGCCCTCCTTGGCCTCGATCGCCTGATGCAGGCCGTCGGACCATTGCCGCCCGACCATCAGACGCCCGGTGAATTCATCGACGATGACGACAGTGTCTTCCTGGACGACGTAGTCCTTGTCCTTGAGGTAGACGAGATGGCCGCGCAGCGCGTTGTCGATGTAGTGGGGCCAGTTCATGTTCTTGCTGTCGTAGAACGTGCCCAGGCCCAGGTCTTGCTGCGCCAGCTTCGCGCCGTGCTCGGTCATGTGCGCCGACTTGCGGTCGGCCTCGACCACGTAATACTGCATGTGGCCGATCATTTCGGCCTCGGCGCTGTCGAGCCATTGCGGGTCGGTCTTGAATTTCTTCACGCCGTCCCAGAATTTCGGCTCCTGCTTCTGATAGGGCGTCGGGTTGGCCTCGATCTCGGGCAGACGCTTGGCGGTTGTTTCGTTCGCGGCTTTCTGCTTGGCGATCAGCTTGCGCGCGACCTGGTCGGCGGTTTTGTAGTAGCTGACGTCGTCATGGGCCGGGCCGCTGATGATCAGCGGCGTGCGCGCTTCGTCGATCAGGATGCTGTCCACCTCGTCGACGACGGCGAAATCCTGTTTCCCCTGCACCTGGTCGAAGGTGCTCATCTTCATGTTGTCGCGCAGATAGTCGAAGCCGAACTCGCTGTTGGTGCCATAGGTGATGTCGCAGGCGTAGTTCTGCCGGCGAACCTCGACGCCGGCGCCGTACGCCTCCATGTCCGACGTGATGTAGCCGACGCTGACACCGAGCAGGTCGAAGATCGGCCGGGCAAACTCGGCGTCGCGCCGCACGAGATAGTCATTGACCGTGACCATGTGGACCTTCTGCCCGCTGAGCACCTTCATGTAGTTGCCCGTGTAGCAGACGATCGTCTTGCCTTCGCCCGTGCGCATTTCGGCGACGTTGCAGCCTTCAATGATCTTGCCGCCGATGAGCTGGCATTCGAACTGCCGGTGGGCCCGCGCCCGGCGGGATGCCTCGCGCATGCAGGCGTACGCCTCGGCCCGAATGTCATCGAGGCTTTCGCCTTTGGCCAGGCGGGCCTTGAACGCGGGCGTCCTGGCCCGCAGCTCGTCGTCGCTGAGCTTTTCAAGCGGCTCGGCGAGCGGGTCGATCTGTTCGCGCACCCACTTGCGCAGGCTGAGTACGACGCGGTCGTTTCGCCCCGGCAGCAGCCGGACGAGCACCCAGCCGAAGTAAACACCCGCCAGAATGACGGCCAGCGCGAAGTAGACCGCCAGCGCGTCACGTTCGATGGGCAGGCCCATGCTGCGCGGCCCGACCACCAGCAGGATCAGCATGATGCCCAGCAGAATCGCAAATCCCGTCGCGCCGCGCACGACGGATGGCGCCCGCGAAATGCGATAGCGGAAGACCTCGCCGGTCGTGGTGGCGCTGCGCAGAATGTCCGTGTCGCCGACGTTCAAAAGCCAGTTCATAGACGAGAAATCGTATCATGCCGGGGAGATTTTGGCGCGGTGCGCGAGAGTTCTTGGCGTGCCCGCGCGCTCCTCGGCCGAACCGCCCGGCAAGAAGCGAACAGAAGTCGAGCTGCGCATCGCCGGGGCGCCGCTGGGGCGCGAACTATAATCGCTCCAGATGGAGATCGATCCGGCTCAATTGCCCGTGCCCGATTGGGGGTTGCGCTGCCCGGCTTGCGACTACGAATTGCGCGGCTTGCCCTCGCATCGTTGCCCGGAATGCGGCGAGACGTTTGATGTGGCGGCGCTGCTGAAATCGTGGACGCGCGTGCGCCCGCCGCGCTTCTCCGGACGCGAGCGGCCGATTCCTGACTGGGGCTTTCAGTGCAGCGGCTGCCGGCGCGAGCTGCGCGGCTGGCCGACGGCGCGCTGTCCGCAGTGCGGCGTCGAGAATGACCCGCTGGAACGGCTGCCGGCGGCGGCATTTTTCATGCTGCATGAGCAGAGTTGTCCGGGGCTGAACGGCCCGACGGTCGAGCTGCTCATGCAGCGCGAGCAGATTCCCTACATCTTTCAATTGCAACGCACCTTCGGCGACATGATCCTGGGTCGCGGCGACTTTCCCTGGCGGCTCTTCATCCCGCGCGAGTTTTTCTTTGATAGCTGCGCGGCGCTGGCGGCGGAGCGCCGCCGGCTGGCTCAGGCGCGCACCCTCGGCGCGATCGAATGGCATTGTGCCCGGTGCGGCGAGAACAACCCGGGCACGTTCTCGATCTGCTGGAACTGCGCGTCGAACAACGAACCGATCGAAGAATAACTCGCAGCCCGCCAGGCTTCGGTGGTCCGAGCCGGCGATGTGATAACGTGATGAAGTGATAAGGTGATAAGGGGGCAAATGTCGTGCCGCATGAGAATTTGTCCCGGATGCTGACTCACGAAAACCGTCAATTATTCCCTTATCACCCTATCACGTTATCACGTTATCGCGTCTTGAATTCGCTCGCTTCGCTCGGATTGCAGCGTGCCTGTTCGAACGTTCGTGACTACCGCACCAAGCAGGCGACGAAGTCGTCGATGTCGTTAAACGTGACTGCGCCATCGCCGTCGGTATCGCAGTGGCAGAGATAACTGCATGCCGGATGGCTCGCGGCATAAGCGCCCTGATCGACGAGAGCGATGACAAACGCATCGATATCGTTGAAATCGACCGTTCCGCTGCAATTCGCATCGCAGCGAATTAGGCCCGCGCACGGATCGGGCACGCTGAAGCGCACGACGAGCCGGGCCGGCTGGCCGCTGGCGAAGTTACGAATGCAGCGCCAGCTATCCGCGACCGCGGCGCGACCATCCAGGACAAAGCCGATGACGTTTCCGCTGTTCCAGTCGCCGCGCGCGACAACCTCCTGCACGATGGCGCGCAGCTCCGGCGTTGCATGCGTCTGCGCCGGGAGAAACGCCGGCGGCGTCCAGGCGACCGCCGCACTCGTCAGCGGCGCGAAGGCGTGCAGCGGCGTCGTGGAACCCGCGATGAACGCCGGCGCGCTCCCCACGTCATAGCCCGAGATCGTGATCGGCGGCACGGCCTGTTGATCGGCGGTCGCGATCATTTCGATGTTGGCCTGTGCGATCGTCGCCGCGCGCGGCACGGGCAGCGCGAACTGCAGCCCGATCTGGTAGTGCCCGCCGCCGTCGCGCCCGCAGCACAGACCGAGTTCATCGAAGGGGTTGGCGAATTGCTGGCTGCCGGCAGAGTAATAGTCGGCGTTGCGATTATTCGCCGGCACGCTGACCGTCACCGTTGTCGGACCGCTTACGCCATAGATCGCGGCGAGCGCCGCGCCGCCCTCCGGCGCCGTGAATGAGCGGATTCGCGGCGCACCGTCGGTCCAGCGCTGGAAGCCGTACGTCACACCGTCGATGACAAATGTCGCCTGGGCTTCGATCGTATGTTGGAACCCGACCAGGCTCTCAAATGTGCGCGGCGTCGTGAAGGCCTCGCCATCGATGAAGACCGGAATGCCCGGCGGCGTGGTGCTGAAAGCCAGCGGCGAGACCACCGGATAGATGTCGCGCGTCGCTACGCCGACCAGACCGTCGCCGTCGCGCACCTGAAGCCGGATTTGATAGTACGTGTTCTCCGGCGAGTGGCCGGTCGCTTCGATCTCGAAGCTGCCGCCGGTCACACCGCTGATCGGGCCGACATGCGGATGGGTATGAGCCGCGTGCACGAGCACGACCTGCCACGTGAAGGCCGAAGGCGGCGGTGGCGGACCATCGGGATCGCTCGCGCTGCCGCTGAAGCTGATGATGTCACCCGCGCGATAGGTCGTACCGATCGCGGGCGTGTCGATACTCGCGCTCGGCGGCGCGCCGACGGTGATCGTGAGCGGCGCGCTCGTTGTTGATGCCGCACCGTCATTCAGCGTCAGGCGCGCGGTATACGCGCCGCGCGTCAAATAGGTGTGCGATGGATTCGGCTGCGTCGATGAGCCGCCGTCGCCAAACGACCAGGAGTATGTGAGTGGGCCGGGGCCGCTGTCCGGATCGCTTGAGCCGGCGGAGCTGAAATTCACCGTCAACGGCGCCGGGCCGCTCGTTGGCGTCGCCGCCGCGATGGCGATGGGCGGCTGATTTCCGCCGCCGGTGAAGCGCACGCGATGCAGCGCCGGCACATCCGGGTCGCCGCTCCACGGCACGCCGATGGTCAGATAGTAGAGCGCGCCGTCCGGGCCGATTTCGAGATCAACGATGGTGCCCGCGCCCGGCGAGCGCAGAAAGAGCGGATCGCCGAGAAAATTGCCGGATGAATCGAGCACCAGCCGGCGAATCCAGCGATTGGCGTAATCACCGAAGAAGAGATTCTCGCGGTATTGCGGCGGAAACGCCCCGCTGCCGCCGGTGAAGCGATAGACCGGGCCAAGCGTGATCGACCCCTGCGATTGCGTGGAGAAATACGCCGGGTCGTTGTGCTGATACGAATAGAGCGGGAACACGTACGCCGAGCAGTCCGACACATAGCAGCGCGGCCCCTCCTGATTGGGCCAGCCGTAGTTGGCGTCACGCGCCAGCAGATTGATCTCTTCCCATGAATCCTCCGCGTTGCCGCCGACATCGCCGATGAAGAAGCGCCCGGTCGGCCCGTCGTAGGAAAAGCGGAAGGGGTTGCGCACGCCGCGCGCCCAGATCTCCGGCCGCGCCCCACCCGGCCCGCCGGCATACGGATTGTCCGGCGGAATCGTCCCGTCGCGGCGGACGCGCAGAATTTTGCCATGCTGTGTCGAAAGCGGCTGCGACGTGCCGCTGTCGAATTGATCGCCGGTCGCAATGTAGAGATTGCCGTCGGGCAGAATGCGGATCGTGCCGCCGTGGTGATAGTCGCGGGCGATCTCGTGGTTCTGCCAGACGCGGAATTCGCTCGCGATGGCGGCGGTGTCGCCGACTTTCGTGAAACGGCTGACGACATTGCGCGGCTCGGGCGTGGTGTAATAGACGTAGAAATAGCCGTTCGTCGCGAAATCGGGATCGAGCGTGAGACCGACGAGGCCGCGCTCGCCGCCGGCGAAATCAACCGGAATCTGAATCAGCGGCGCGGGCAGCAACTGCCCTCCGCGATAGATGTCGATCCGACCGAAACGACTGCCGATCAGCAGGTCGCCGCTCGGTAGAAACTCCAGCACGGTCGGCTCATTCAGTCCGGTGACGAGCGTCTCGCGCGCGAAGCCGACCGGCAGCGGTCCGCTCGATACCGGCGCGGTGTTCGACGGGTTCGCCGCATACGTGACCCACTCACCGTTGCCGGGCGTGCCCGCGATCAACTGACCGGCGGGCGAACCTGCCGCGCTGCTGTCGGCGACGCTCGTGCCGCCGCCCTCTTCAAACCGGTAGTAGCCGACGAGGCCGGGCGTATCCGCGGCGATCACGCGGTCATAGACATCGAGAATACGCCGCGACGTGAGGGCCGCGTTCCAGACCCGAAATTCATCCATGTATCCGCGGAAACTGGGATAGGCCGAACCGGCGTCGTGTTTCTCGGCGCCCAGCACGATGAACGGCCCCCACGGTGTGACCGGCGCCGGGTCGCCGTCGTTGGGATAGCTGAGGTCTTCACGTGAGCGGCCGGGCAGACAGGCATAATCGAGCCGGCCATCGACGTAGATCGACTTCACGCCGGTCGTCGCGTCGCGCACGCAGGCGACGTGGCGCCACTGTCCATCGAGCACGTTGACGTTGCCCTCGATGGTGTGCTCGCCGTCGAGCGGGGCCACGTCCGCCCTGCCCGTGCCGAAGCGCACATAGCCGCCGGCGAGGCTGATGCCCCAGTCGCGGAAGCTGGCGCCGAAGATGTCGCGATCGACGATCGTGTTGCCGTCGATCCAGCGGAAATCGAAATACTCGCGATCGCCTCCGCCGCGCGCGGTGGGGTTGTCGGCGAGCGTGCCGCGCAGCCAGAAATCAATCGTGAAGCCGGCGGCGCCGACGTCGCAGGGCGCGCTCGCGTCGGGTCCGGGCTGATTGTCATCAATGCGAATGCGGACGCGATCCTGCTGGCCGGCGCCGGCGCCGTAGAACCGCAGCGCGGCCTGCGAGGCTTGGGCAATTGCCGGCAGCGTGCTGACCGTGACGCTCAACAACGCCGCGAGAAATGATATGCGCGTGTGGGGCATGGTGCGGACTCCAGTGGTCGGCGATCGATCGCCGGCGGCTCGGGGTTGTCCGACGCGACGACGCTGCGCCGATCGCCGCGGCGGTCCATCGAAGCTTGAATTCTCATACCGACATTCCGGCGATCCAGCCGGTTCGGTGATTGTACCGCGGCGGTCGGACTACCATGATGAGCGGCTGACAGTAAGGCTTGAAAGCTTGAATGCGGAAGTGCGAGAAGAGTCGGATGGCGGCAATAGGCTCGGGCTTGGTCCGTTTGGCTGCGGGAGTCGGTAAAGAGGAGTTCGTATCGATGTGCATCCGTGAAAAGAATCGTGTACTGGGGATGTTGATGCTGTCCGTGATGGTTCCGCTTGCGGGCGCGAACGATCTATGGGACGAAGCGGTCGCGGGCGACCTTTCGGATGACCGCTTCAATCCGACGCTCTTTGAGCTGATTCCGGGTGACAACTACCTGTATGGCATTCTGGCGGGCTTTGATCGCGAGGGCGTGCTGGATCGCGACTACTTCACGATCTCCGTGCCGGAGGGGTATCTCTTCTCGGCGATGATTCTCGACGCCTATTTCTCCAAAGACGCGGCGGCGTTTGTCGGCATTCAGCCGGGCAGCGTCTTTCCCGACGACCCCGCCAGCGTTAGCGGCGACGACCTACTCGGCTGGACGCTCTTTGGCGCGGGGCAGCAGGGGCAGGATATCCTGGCCGAGATCGGCCGCGGCGGTCGCGGTTTCACGCCGCCGTTGCCCGCGGGGAGCTACACGTTCTGGGCGCAGCAGTTTGGCGACTACACTGAGTGGGTCGTGCATTTTACGGTCGTGCCCGTGCCCGAGCCGGCGAGTGTGTTGTCGCTGGCGCTGCTGAGCGTGATTTTGCCGGTGATGCATGGACGAGGGCGCAGTCGGGTCTAGTTCTTCGTCATTATCCATCTGACAGATGGCTGGCCATGCCATGCGCCACGATACGCCCTGAGTGCGGGTGTGCGCTCAGCGCGACTATTTCAAGCGCAAGGTTTCGCGTGTGAGCATCAGCAGAATGTCATCGCGGTATGCGCCGCGCTTCCAGAAGCGCTGCGGCACGCGGCCATACTCGACGTAGCCGCATTTGAGCAGGGCGCGCAGCGAGGCGACGTTGTCCGCCATCACGTTCGAGAAGAGAATCCGCAGGCCGAGCACGTCAAAGGCATAGCGCGCACGCGTGCGGGCGTTGTCGGCGCCATAGCCCTGGCCCCACAAGTCGCTGCGCCCGATCAATGTGCCCGTCAGCGCCGTGCCGTGGCGAAAATCGATCTGATGCATGCCGCTCAGCCCGATGTGCTCGCCGGCGTGCGTTTCGATCGCGAAGACGATGTCGGTCTGCGAATCGCGCGTGCGCTTGTCGAAGAACTCCTCTTCCGCGAGCCGCCCGATGGGGAAATCGCCCGAAAATGTCCACTGGGTCAGCTCAGGGGTGTTCACCCAGCGCAGCGTGTTCTCAAAATGCCGGGCCTTCTCCAGCGGCACCAGCCGCACTTTTTCACCGGACCAACCGACGTGCATAGGACGCTCCTGCCTTGGCTCTCAGCCAAGCTTGCAGACTCTCCTCAACTTAAGCGAACTTTTCAAGGGCGCCAGGCGGGTTGGCGGCCGCCTTTACTCTGTATGCTCGATCTTTCCCGCTTTGGCCACACGGCCGCGCTGGCGCGCGGTGCGCGAGGTCGCCGCGCCCATCGCCGGCTCAGG
>CAYQLG010000133.1:0-10197 GCA_964418235.1 uncultured Planctomycetales bacterium | reverse complement strand
CCGCAGCACGCCGCCGCCGCCGGTCGAGTCCTTGTGCTCGAGCGCGCCGGAAAATCTCTCCATCAAGCCGCCCCGGCCGCGGCGCGGCCGAGCGCGCCCCCGAGCGATCGGCCAGCGCGAAAAAGGCGTCCATGCTGACATCCTGAAACGTCAGCTTCATCTCATAATTTCGCGTGGCCGGATCGACGCGCACGTCGGCAATGGTGTCGCCGCCGCAGAAGCGCGTACGAATGTCCTTGACGTAGATCGCGCTGTCGCCGGCGACGCGCAACAGGCGCGCCTCGAGCTGCTCAATCGGCCGTCCCGCCAGCGTCGCCCGCTGGACCGACAGCCGGCAGTCGATCGCCACGTCGCCATTGGCCGCGACGCGGCCGCCGCCGCGCAAATCGCCGGTGGCCCCTTCGAGCGGCAGTCCCACGTCGAGCGCCGCGTTACGCAAGGCGACCTGCCCGCTCATGTCCCAAGCACGACCGGCCGGCGTGGACTCCATCCGCACGCGCTCGAGAATCGCGTCAAAATCTCCGCGGGGCGAGAGGGCCGCAAGCGTCCGCCCCAGCGCCGGGGGCAGCCCTTCGAGCAGGGACGGCGAAAACTCCAGATCGCGCGCGGCGATGCGCAAATCGAGCGTCTCGCGGCCTTCCTTCCAAATACCGACGCCGGATGACTCGACCGTCCCGCCGCCAAGCAAGCCCGCCTTGGCGCTCAGCACTTCAAAGCCGTCCGCCCACAGCCGGGCATCGCACGAAAGCGAACGCAGATCGAGCGGCAGATGGCGGGGTCGGGCCTGGGCCGCTTGAAAGCGGACGCGCGTCGCCACGTCGCCAGACGCCGCCGGACCACTCCGTTCAACCTCCGCCGACACTTCGCCCGCGCCGCTCAGCGCCAGCTCACTGACCTGCGCGGCCCATTCCGGCGGCAGGAACTGGCGCAAGACCTCAGCCAGATCCGGTCCGCCGGCGCGAAGCGTCAGCCCTTCCGGCAGCGCCGCCAGCGTGAAGCCCGGCGGTGCGTGAATGTCGCCCGTGCCGGCCGCGCCCATATTGGCGGCGGTTGTGGCCGCATGCGGCGCACGCGCGGGCGACGCGCTGGCCCGCGCATTGGCTTCCGCGCCGACCGGCGCCGCGGCCTGCGGCAGCGCCCCTTCCGCCTCGATCCAAGCCTGCTCAAACGCCGCCCGGAAGCCGCGCAGGCGCTGCTCGCGCGCGTCGATCGTGACCCAGCCGCGCATGGGCTTCCACGCTTGCCGCGGATCAAAGCCGCGCAAGACGCCGTCGCCGATGCGCGCACTGAAGAAGCTCTCCAGCGGCGTCGCCCCCGGCTCACGGACGACGCGGCCCCACACATCGACCAGCCCGTCAAACTCCAACCGCCCACCGGCTACGTTCGCAGTGCGCACTACCGGCCACCGCAACAGCGCCAAATCCATTTCTACCGGCGGCGGCGAATGCTCCGTGCCGACGCGACCGGACAGCCGCACCGCCGCTCCGCCGACATAACCGTGCAGATCGTGAAACGTGACGCCGTCGTCGCGTACGGCGACGAAGCCGCTGGCGTTTTCAATCCGCAGCGCGTCGTCGAGCCACAGGCTCCCGCGCAACAGCCGCAAATCAACATCCGTCGTCACTTCGGCCGGACCGGCATGCGGTTCACCCTCCGGGCGGCGGATGATGATCTTGGCATCGGCCAGGCCGAGCGGCGCCGCGCTCTGCCACAGGCGGCGATAGCTCTTGGGCAGGCCGCGATAGAGGTCTTCGTCAAAGGCGATGTTCTCGACGTGAATATCGAGATCGAGCCGCGCCCACGACTCGGTGTTGCTGACATAACCGTCGACGCGCGCTCGGGCCGGGCCATGCCGTCCGTGCAAACCCTCGACGAAAATCTCCTCATTCACCATGCGCACGCGCCCGCGCACGTTATAGAAATCGTAGGGAAAACGGTGATAGCGCAGCGCGCAATCCTCGGCGTCAAATTCCAGCAGCGCAATCGGCGGCGCATGCGGATCGGCCCGCGGCGCCGCCCGCGCCCGGATCGTGACCGGACCGCGCGGCCGATAGTCGCGCAGAAAATGGCGGATCGCCCGCGGCAACTGCTCGGCCTTCACAAACGCGCCATCCTCCTCGACAGTCGGGAAGCGCAATTGCCGCAACTCGCAATCGGCCCAGAGCACGCCCCCGCTCGACGGAATGCGCCCGGCGACGAGGTCGCGCAGCGCCGTGCCGGTCAGTGCGGCCCGCAGGGTCGTCGGGGCGTTGTGCAGAAGGCCCTGCAAGCTGACGAAAACGCGCGCAGCTTCGGACGCTTCCGCCGGTCGATAGCTGAACCCGCCGCTCATCCGATCGATCCGCAGGTAGGGCGCGACCACCGGCACCTGGGCCTGCTCATCATGCAAGGCATAGGCGGCACTGACCCCGTCGAATTGAATGCCAAGCTCATGCAGCGCCCCGAGGCGATCGGGGGCCGGCGCGACGCAGTAGGCCGCTCGCTCGATCCGCGCCCGGCCGCGCGGAGCACAGGCGTGCAGATGCGCCTGGAGTTCCTCCGGCAGCCACGGCAGCAGGGCTTCCAGATCGAGCCAATCTGTCGAGAGCGCCAGCTCGCCGCTGGGCGCGTGCCAGTTCGCTTCGATCAAGGGCCGCCCGCTCGTGGTCAGCCCGCTCAGCGCAGCCCGGTAGCCGTCGGGCCGCGGCTCGCCGGTCAGGTCCAAGCGCGAGCGCCGCAACAGGCGCGGGCGCGGACCTGAATCCGAAAGCAATTGCACGTCGATCCCTTCGATCCGCATCCGCGGCCACTCACGTGCCAGCAGCTTTCGCAGCGTCGCCGCCGGATAGGGCTGCGGTGCGCTGTCAGCATCCTCGCGCGGCGGCAGGAGCGTCGCCAACTCGCCGGCGACAACGCGCGTGGCCACATCGCGCAGCACGATCTCGCGTGGACGGAAGCTCCCCCGCAGGAGGCCCGACCAGTCACAGCCGATCCAGGCGCTGCCGACCCGTATCAGTGCGCGCCGGCCGCCATCGTCGCCTTCCACAACATCCACAACGGGTTGCCCCGTCGCGGCTGGATAAGTCTCGCGCGGCTCGGCCCGGGGCGCGCGGATGGTGACGTCGTAAAGCTCGATGCCCCCGGCGAGCGACAGACTGACGTGTCGCGCCTCAATCGGCAGAGAGAGTTCGGCTAGACGGGCCTGCAAGAACGGCTGAATAAACTCTGGCCGCAGCACCCACCACAGCGTAATGACGCCCACCACCGCGCAAATCAGCAACCCTCGAAACAGCCAGCGGAGTGTGCGACGCGGGGCGCGTGCCATGCGGAAATTCTAGCCGCATAACCCCTTAATGCACGACCACAGGGCGGAAAGTCCGCACCGCGACCTGAAGCAGAGCCGCGCTCTCAAGCAGCGCCGCGACCATCAGCAGGCGGAGCAACCGGCAAATCCTGACCACTCCCTCACGGTCGTCGCTCCGCCAAGCGCGGCCGCGAATAGCGGGCGGTCAGAACTTCGTCACCGCGTGCGCTCCTCAAGCCCCGCGCGCTAGAACCCGACCCGAATTTTTCCCTTCCGCCACTCCGTCAACAGGGCGGAAAAATCTTCAACGGCCAGGCTCAGCCGCTGAAACGTGAGCACCAGCGCATCGTAAAGCCGCCCGTCGGTCAGCAGCTTCGCGATGGTGCCATCGCCGCTGGTCGCTTCGCGGCCAAAGACGATCGCCGCATCCAGAAACGTGCTGGTTTGATCGAGCACCCCACGCACATCGCGCGCGATCAACTCCGCATCGCGCTGCACGGCGGCGACGGCGCCATCGACGCGTTCCACCGCGCCGCCCGCTTTCGCAATCAAGACCTGCGCTTCGCCCGAGGCGGATTGCAGATTCGCCGCCACCACCTTGCCCGTTTCGGACATGGCGTGAATGTTGGCGACCGCCTCGCGCAATTGGCGCTTCACGTCGCCGTCGCCCACAACCTCGTCCACATCTTTCAGCAACGTATCCAGCCGCGTAATCGCGCTCGCGAGATTCCCCGGCGGACCGCCCGCCGCGTCAACCTCGGCCGGCTGCCGGGCTTTCACGATCTGCTCCAATTCGCGCAGCACAGGGGTCAGGGCCTCGGCGGCTTCGCCGATTTGGGCCGCGGTGCGCTCCAGCGTCGCGACCGTCGTCGGCGGAATCAACGCGTCAAACCCGCCCCGCACGCGCCCACTGATCGTGGCGCCGTAGGGCAATGGCGGCGCCGTCGGGTCCTCGATGACGAGGTCGATCGGCGGCCGGCCCTGCCCCATCATCGGCAGTGTGGTGATCGCCCGTGCCCCAGCGGGCACGCGATAGCGCGCATCCATCGAGACGGCGACATTGACGCCCGCGGAGTAATCCGACGGATCGACAAAGCTGATCGTGCGCACCCGGCCCACCTCCTGGCCGCTGATCATGACCGCATTGTCGATCCGAATGCCGTCGGCCGACGGAAACCGAATGTTGAGCACATAACGCTTCGAGGTGCTGACCAGCCCGGGCACGCTGCTATACATGACGATCAGCGCCGCGAGGCAGGCCAACCCCAGAATCACAAACAGCCCGACCATGGTGTTGCGAGAATTTTCACCCATCTGCGGCTCCACGCCGGAACGCGCGGCCGGTTGCGGCTCTCGGCCCCGGCCCACGCGATCGCTCCGTGCGTGAATTCTAGGGCACGTTTCTCATAGCGCCGCCCCCCCCAACAACTACGCTTGGGAATAACTCTCTCAAGCGCCCCGACAGCGCCAGCGTGCACTGCCGGCCACGCACCGCCGCCATAGCGCGCATCCGCCCCCATGTCGAAGCTGAGCGCCACACGGTCTGTCACGTCCCGTGCGGCAGCGCTGCCTCGCTCAGCGCCGCACACGGGCTTTTTTCACGCTGCGGCGAAAAAGACCGACAGCGTCACTTTCCCCGGGCCGACTGCTCCTCGTCCTACGCCTCAATAATGCCCGTACGGATCGCATACCTGGCCAGTTCCACCCGGTCGCGCAGCCCAAGCTTGCGGAAGAGGCTGGTGCGGTAGGCGTCTGCGGTCTTGTAGCTGACGGACATACGCTGCGCGGCTTCGCGCAGCGTCAAACCATTGGCCAATAGCGGCAGCAGTTCGCGCTCCCGCCGGGATAACTCAACTGTGCCGGCCGGCCGCGCACGCTGCTGCAACAGACTCTCGATGCCTTCGCTAAAAAAGCACTCGCCTTTGCGCTGCGCCGCCACCGCCGACCGCAGCTCAACCACACCGCCGGTCTTCAGCACATAGCCGTGCAGCGCACAGCGTGACCAGGCCCGCATCTGCTCGCTACCGGCGGTCGCCGAGAGAACCACCAGGCGGGCATCCGGCGCCAACCGCGGGATCATCTGCACGGCGTCGATCACCGTGCTGTCGGGCATGTCGCAATCGATCAGGAACAGCCGCGCTCCATCTCGCACGACACTCCAGATCGACGTTGGAGAGAAATCGGTTCCGACGAGCGCATCCACGCCACACTCATAACGCAGCAGCGCGAGATACGCAGCCCGGTCGAGTTCGCGCTCGGCGAGCAAACAGGCTCGGGTTTCCTCGACAAAGCCCTGCATTCGTAACTAATCACTCCCAAAGGCTCATTCGAATGAACCGCAGACCCTACCTACCCTGCTGGCCGGGCATTATCCAAAGTACGGACTGCCTGGAAATTAGGCATATACCTGTATTTGATGTCCCTATCCAGTTTAAGGCATTCACCTATTTTCGTTCCCAGGCGGATGAGCAGGCGAGATGCAAGTGCGAGGCCAAAACAATGATTGGAACAAATCGCGATGTTCGCGGCTGCCCGCCCAGCAGCTTTGATTCTACTCGCCCAAGACCGCAATCAGGGCTTGGACCCCACCGCCCCCGGTCGAGAGCTCGGACCACCCGGGCCCGCCGGCGCGCTCGACGGTGGAGTGCCTGGCTCGCCTTCGCCGACGGCACGCGGCAGAACCGGCATCGGCCCATACAGCCGCTCATTGGCGCGGACGACAACCTGGTCGCCAGCCTTCAGCCCATCGGCCTGAACCGCCACCTGACCGGCGACCTCCAGCCCGGCTTTCACCGGCAGCGGCATCGCCATCGGCGGTTGATCGGGCGCCATCGTGCGAATGACGAAAATCTGCTTACTGCCGCCGCGCGCAACCAGCGCGTCCTTGCTGACCATCAGGCGCTTTTCAGTCGGCCCCGCCGGAACTTGCGCCCAGACAAACAGCCCGGCAAATAGTGCGCGATCCGAATTCGGTACGTCGATTTCGACCGGAAACGTCCGTGCGGTCGAATTCGCCAACGGGATGCAGCGGCTGATCGTCGCGGTCAGGTCTTTGCCCAGCGCTTCGATCTCCAACGACGCTGGCGCCCCGACCCGGGCGAACGCGATGGCATTCTCCGGCACATCAACGCGCACGCGGACCGTCGTCAGCGAGATGATCTCCGCGACCGGGCCGCCGACCTCGATCCAGGCCCCGGCCTCGCTGCGCTTCGACGTAATCACCGCATCAAAGGGCGCTCGAATCGCCGTCTTTTCCACATCATGCTCAAATCGCGCTAGCACCGCCTCCTGGGCCGCGACCTCTTGCCGCACTCGCAGGACCACCTCGGGCCGGGGCTTGCGGGCCATGTCGAGCTGGGCCTCCATCTGCGCCACGCGGCGCTGCGCCGCGGCCAACTCAGCGGCGGCGTCGACGCGCTCTTTCTCGCTGCTGCTGTTGGATTCGTAGAGGGCCTTCGTGCGCTCCGCCTCGAATTTCCACTTGGCCACCATCGCGTTGCCTTCCCCGATCATGGCCTCGATGCGGCTCAGTTCCTCGGGCCGCTCGCCCTGCTCAAGCTCGGCCAGCCGGGCACGCAGTGCCGCCAGCGTAGCCCGCGCCTCGTCGCGCCGCAGCGTCGGCACGATCGCTTCGACGCGCGCGATGACGTCGCCGGCTTTGACCGCTTGCCCCTCGTCGGCAACGAACGCGTCAATCCGCCCGGCCACCTCGGCGGCAACCACCGCGAATCGATCAGGCCGCACCGTTCCCACAAGCCGCAGCGTCGGCGGCAAGTCGCGCTCGACCACGGTCTCTACGACAACCGGCATCGGGCCCATGCCTTGTGCATCTGCCAGTTTTGACAACAGCAGCGCGGTCACAACCAACACCGTCGATCCGATCGATCCCAGACGATTCAGCATGTCATCGATCCTGTGTGTATGCCCACCGTGCGGACCGCTCCGCAACAGCCACTCCGCAGCCAAATACTGTAGCCGATCCAGACCGCCTCGTTCGGTCCGATGCACAGTGCCACGGGACAGCGTCTCAATCATCGCGCGCTTGTCTGGGAGCGGCTGAAAATCGGCTCGTAGTCTGTCACGGCTCATTGTTCGGGTTTGATGAGCGGGCAGCATCGGCCTCTGGCCCGTGCGTCCCAGAACAAAGAAAGCACTGATCTCACGCCGAAGCGCCGATGCTTTTTCCGCTTCGACCGAAAATTCCAGCTTGACGGAACACGAGGCCGGTCGGCACGTGCAGAACAAGATCAGGATCGCGGAACTCAAGGGAACAGGAGAGAGCCGATGATGGGAGTTGAACCCATAACCCCGGCTTTACGAAAGCCGTGCTCTGCCATTGAGCTACATCGGCACACGCGGCCCGGCCCGGGGGCACGGATTGCGGTGGATGCACCCGCACGTCGCCCGCCGGCGTTGGCCGTCGAGTCGCGGATTATAACGTGCATCGTGCCGTAGAAAAGCCTACTTTGAAAGCTCGACCGAATCAAGTCGGCTAATCCGGTCGATCTCAAAAGCCGCTTGCCGTCACGCATTCAGCGCCCGACCGGACACCGCCAGTGCGGCCTCCTTCACGGCTTCGGAAAGCGTCGGATGCGCGTGGCAGCAACGGGCGATGTCCTCGCTGCTGGCGCAGAACTCGATCGCGGCGGTCGCCTCGACGATGAGATCGCCCGCATGTGGGCCGATGATATGCACGCCCAAAACACGATCCGTCGCGGCTTCCGCGAGAATTTTCACAAAGCCGTCAAGCTGTCCGATGGCACGGGCGCGGCCATTCGCGCGGAACTGAAACACACCCTTGCGAATTTGGACGCCGGCCGCATTCAACTCCTCCTCGGTCTTGCCGACCGAGGCGATTTCGGGGTGGGTGTAAACGACACCGGGGATCGCGTCATAGTTCACATGCCCGTAGCCGGTCACGAGCCACTCGGCGAACGCGACGCCCTCCTCCTCAGCCTTGTGCGCCAGCATCGGGCCGGCGATCACATCGCCGATCGCATAGACACCGGCGGCGGAAGTCGCGTAGTGCGCGTCGACCGGAATGCGCCCGCGCGCGTCGAGCTGAATGCCGACGGTCTCGAGGCCCAGATTCTCGGTAAATGGCGCGCGACCGACCGCCAGCAAGACGCGATCACAGCGGATCGGCTCACCGCCTTCGATTTCGACGATGCAGGGCGTCTCAATCGCGGCTTTGGCTTTGGCGGCAGGCTTGTCGACGCGCGCGGCCTTGACCTTGCTGCCGAGTTTGAAATCTAGCCCCTGCTTTTTGAAGACTTTCAATGCGGCGGCGGCCAGTTCAGCATCCATGCCCGGCAAAATACGATCGAGATACTCGATCACGGTCACTTTCGCGCCGAGCCGGTTCCAGACCGAGCCTAACTCCAGGCCGATGTAGCCGGCCCCAATCACGACCAAGTGCCGCGGCACCTCGCCAAACAGCAAACCCTCCGTGCTCGTGCCGATGCGGTCATAGTCCAGCTCGACCCCCGGCAGCGTCGCCACCCGGCTGCCCGTGGCGATCAAGATGTTCTTGGCTTGCAGCTCCTGCGGCGCTCCCCCGCCTGCGCCCGGATCGACCGCGACCAGCCCCGCGCCGGTGATGCGGCCATGCCCGCGGTAGACGGTGATCTTGTTCTTCTTCATGAGGAACTCGACGCCGCTGGTCGAGGCCGTAACGACTTCATCCTTGGCCTTCATCATCGCGGGCAGGTCGAGTTCGACGCCGGTGCACTTGATGCCGATACGGGCAAAGTCATGGCGGGCCTGCCAAAAGCGCTCGCTGGCTTCGAGCAGGGCTTTGCTGGGGATGCAGCCGACGCGCAGGCAGGTTCCGCCGAGGAGCTTTTCCTTCTCAATGATTGCGACGTTTTGGCCGAGTTGGGCAGCGCGGATCGCCGCAACATAGCCGCCGGGGCCGGACCCGATGACAACCAGATCGTGATTCGCCATGCGCTTGTACGTCCTTCCAGGGTGTGGCCGAGCGCGGCCGGCGCGGGTTGCGTTTCCCTGCGCCGGCAGCTTCAAGTTACCGCCTGCCGCTTATGGCTTGCGGCGTGCTTGATATTCATCTTCCTTCGCGACGCGCGCCACGCCCGGATCGTAGCGTAGTGGCATCGCGCCCGTAAACACAGCCGCGACCGCAAGCAGAGCCGCGACCGTCAGGAAGCGGTGCACCCGGCAAACCTGAACACTCCCTCACGGTCGTGGTTCCGCAAAAACAGATGAATACCGGCAAAACCGGCCTACTCGAACGTCGCCCCCCAAGTCCGCTGCCACGCGTCGAGCATCAGCAGCGCCCACAGCCGATGATCGTGGTTGCGCTGCCCGCTCTGATGCTCCGCCAGCAAGCGCTGCAACCACTCACTTCGAAAGACCCGCCGCAATAGCGACGCAGGATCGTCGAATCGCTCGCTCAGGCGCGCCGCCAGATCGGTGCGAAACCATCGCGCCAGCGGCACGCCAAAACCGCTCTTGCGCCGGCGCGTGATCGCAGTCGGCAGATATCGGCGCGCCCAGTCGCGCAGGATGCGTTTGCCTCCGTCGGCGCCGCGGCCCAGGCGCCAGTGCAGCGGCAGACGCATCGCAAACGCGACCAGCTCATGATCGAGCAGCGGCGCACGGCATTCAAGCCCTACCGCCATCGACGCCAGATCAACCTTCGTCAACAGATCAAATGGCAGATAGCTGCGAAAATCAGCATGAATCGCTCGATCCGCCGGCGTATCCGCGGACGACGCATAGAGCGTTCGCAGCCACGCAATCGGCTGAGCGCGATCGATACGGGCGGCGAAGTCCGGCTGATATCCGACCGCCAAATCCGCCGGGTCGAAGACGCGCATCCATTCGAAATAGCGTCGCGACTCGGGCAGCGCTAGCCCCTCGGCGAACCGCCGCAGCCGATTCCGCCACGACTT
>CAYQLG010000132.1:0-10199 GCA_964418235.1 uncultured Planctomycetales bacterium | reverse complement strand
GATTCGCCGCGGGCCGAGATCGTGCGCATCCTGCGCCGCGCGCCGGCGCGCTGGATCGGCCGGATTGAGCCGACGGCAAAGGGCTGGCGCGTGCGGCCGCGCGGCAACGTCCCGATCGACACCGTCACGATCCAGCCCGATGCGGACGGGCCGCTTCGCGCGGGAGATCTCGTGCTGGTCGAGCCGGTCGAACAATCGCTCTATCGCGATCATGTCCGTGGCGTCGTCACCGAGCGCTTCGGCGACCCCACTGACTATCGCAATCATGTCCGCGCGATCTTGCGCCGCTATGGCATTCCTGAAGCGTTTCCGCCCGAGGTGAGCGCCGCGGCGCGACGCGTCGCGGCGGAATTTGACCCGGAGCGGGCGCTGTTCGCCGGTCGCACAGCGCGGCGCGGCGCAGCACAAGCTGAGCCGCGCGTCGACCTGCGCGGCCTGCGCGTCATCACGATCGATCCGCCCGACGCACGCGATTTTGACGACGCCATCTCGATCGAGCCGGGCGCCGAGCCGGGCACGGTCGAGCTAGGCGTGCACATTGCCGACGTGGCGTACTTCGTCACGCCGGACGGCGTCCTCGATCGCGAGGCCCGTCAGCGCGGCGCCAGCGTCTACTTTCCCGGCTACGTCGTGCCGATGCTGCCTGAGGCGCTTTCCAACGGCGTTTGCAGCCTGCAACCTGGCGAGCCGCGCCTCAGCCATAGCGTCTTCATCACCTATGACCAGCACGGCCAGGTGCGCGGCACGCGCTTCGCAGCGGCGGTGATCTGCTCGGCGGCGCGACTGACCTATGAGGAGGTCGATCGCATCCTCGCCCACGAGAGCGCCGCGCCGCCGGCGATCGCGGCGCTGCTCGTGGAAGCCGAGCGGCTGGCGCAGCGCATCCGGAAACGGCGGCTGGCCGCCGGCATGATCGCGCTGAATCTGCCCGAGGTGGCGCTCCGCTTCGACGCCGACGGTCGCGTGATCTTCGCCGGCCCGGCCGATCGCGGCTTCTCTCACACGTTGATCGAAATGTTCATGGTTGAGGCGAACGAGGCCGTCTCCTCCCGGCTCGCGGCGCTAGACATTCCGCATCTGCGCCGGGTGCATCCCGAACTGGACGAGGAAGATTCCGGCCCGCTCCGCTGGCTGCTCAAGACGATGGGCCGGCCCGAGAAACGGCTGCGCGACCGCGGCGCGATCCGCGACTTGCTTGACGCCGTCAAGGACCAGCCGACGGAGCCCGCGGTGCACTATGTGCTCCTGCGCAGCTTTGCGCAGGCGAAGTACAGCCCGACCCGCGCGGGTCACTTCGCCTTGGCCAGCGAGGATTACTGCCACTTCACCTCGCCGATCCGGCGCTATCCCGACTTAACCGTGCATCGTCTGCTGCACGCGGTCGGCGCGCCCGGCGAAAAGACGGGACGGCCCGCCTCTCATGACAAGATGCGCCCCGCGGGCAGCGGATCGGCGTCGGATCGCGCGGCGCAACGGGTCGCCCTCGAGACCGACGCTTCGGCGGTCGAGCTGGCCGCGCTCGGGCTGCACGCCAGCCAGATGGAGCGCCGCGCCCAGCAGGCCGAGCGCGAGGCACGCCACGCGCTCCTGCTCGAATTCATGAAGGGCAAGCTCGGGCGCGAATTCGACGCCTTCGTCACGGGAGTAACCAGCTTTGGCGTCTTTGTGCAGCTCCAGCCGCACATGGCCGAAGGCGTGATTCCCCCGCAGCGCCTCGGCGCCGACGCGTGGCGCTACGACCCCACCTATGGCATCCTGATCAGCCGAAACGACGATCGCGTCATCTCACTGGGTCAGCGGCTGCGCGTGGTCGCCGAAGAGATCGATGACGTGCGCATGGAGCTGATTGTCCGGCCGGCGCGGCAGGCCTTCTCGCCGGCCGCAGCCGAAGCCGCACCGCCCGACCGCCCGCGTGGCGGGCCACGCTCGCATCCGGCCGATCGCAAGAAAACCCGTCGTCGCGACCGCAAGCGCGGCGCCGACCGCGGCTGACCGGGCCAAAAAAAAATGGCCCGCCGACGGTGTCTCAGACACCAACCGGCGGGCCGCTGGTCGATATCGCAGATGCGATCGCGCCGCGTTAGCTGGCCTCGCTGGGGGCAATGCTCTCGGCAAAGCGCGTCAGCGAATCAATTTGAGCTTGCGTGATGTTGAGCGACTGCGGGTTCGCGATCGCCGCCTCCAGCTGCTCCAACGTCTTGATGTCATTTTGCTGGATGATGTCGCGGATGATCGAAGCCTGCTCATAGGGCAGTTCGACGCCGGTGCCCGCCGCCTGCGACGCGGTGTCTACCAGCAGCTTGATCTCGCCTGGCGACATCGCGTCAAGCTGCCCTGAAGTCGCCTTGGAGATCGCCGTCGGCAGCGAGACAAACTCGCCGCCCACGTTCTGCGGACAGCCGCCCAGAAGCGACGAAAGCCCCAGCAACGCCAACCCCGCCCAGACGCAGCGCTTCACATTCAACATGTATTTCTCCTTTTGGCCACGCTCCGATACGCGCGGCGTATCGCCAAGTGATTATAGGCCAAAACCATGTGGCCACTGGCGGATAATCTATCGACCGAAATAGCCCGCGACTTCAACCGCCAGATTACGTGGATGAGGGGCAGATCTGTAGCGTTGGGGCTTCCGTACCCAGCGCCGGGTCGGTAAGGCGCTATAAGCCAGCGGCATGCGCCGTCGGCTGCGCGAGGACGTGATCACGTCGGTGTCGTCAGCACCTGGAATTCTCATGAAGCAAATTGTTCTAAATTCGCTCTTCGCAATTCGCAATTCGCAATTCGCCATTACAAAGCCGCCTTCGGCCGCAGCGAGCCGACACTACGGCACACTCGTTAAATCAAAAAAAGTGAGGCGCTGCGGGGCCGGCTGGCCACACGCAGCACCTCGATCCCAGCGCGACAAAGCGGTGCAGGCAGCACGCCATCGCGCGATCAGATCGCCGGAACGTTCTACCTCCGCTTCGGCAACAATACGCAACATCTACGTTCAACCAGCGGGCAACGTGCCAAGCCGCATCGGCCGGCATCCACCAGAATGCACATGCCGGTCCGCTCTGCCACGGCGCGAGCCGACCGCCGCATCAGCGGTCGCGCCGCGCCCGTGCCCCCTGCCGTTCAATCTGGGCCTCGAAGCGCTGAAGTTGTTCGGGCGTCAGCAGCTTTTCGATCGCGGCGCGAGCCTCGGCTGTGATCAGTGCATTCGCCTCACTGTCCTTGCGATCCACATCGTGCAGCTTCCGCTTGACGTCTTCCTCGATCTCCTTCACGCCGCGCTTCTGCTCGTCGGATAGATCAAGCCGCCGCACGAGCCGCAGGAGCGCCCGCAGGTCAGCGCCTTTGCCATCACCCGCACCGCCCCCTGCGCCGATGTCGAGCCCAGCACGATATTGGTCGAGCAGCGGCTTCTGATCGTCGCGCAAAAGCGGCGCAACGGCGTCGAGCAAGACCGAAAGCTGCTGCTCGCGCGTCGGCTGCATGGCCTCGATTTCGCCGCGCAGCTCCTCGATCCGGGCCTCATCGCCGGCCTCGCGCGCCGTGCGCATCTCATCCCAAAGCCCCTGCATCTGCGACATGCGGTCGCGCATTTCAGAGCGGCGTTGGTCGATCAGCTCTCGAAACTGGGCGCGCTGCTCATCATCCATATTGACCTGATCCGGCAGCTCACGCACAACTTCCATCATCTTGCGACGTTCGGCGCTGCGTTGCGTCCACTCTTCGCGCATCTGCCGAAACGAATCCATTTGTTCAGGGCGGAGAATTTGCTCGATCTCGCCCATGGCCTGATTAAGCGACTCGCCATACGCGCCGCGTCCTTCTCCGGCGGCCCCAAAGCCCTGCCCACGACCTGGGCCATCTGGTCGCCCTTCGCCACGATTCTGCGGCGTGCCTTCGACGTTGCCGCCGGCTGGATTGCCGTCCGGGCCGGCGGGGCGCTGCTCCTGCATGCGTTGACGGTGAGCGGCGAGAATTTCGTCAAACTGCGCGCGCTGGGCCTCATCGAGTTGCAATCGATCGGCGATGTTCAGGATCCACCGGTCGATCCGCTGTCCCCGTCCGGGGCGCTCGCGTCCGTCCGGCCCACCCGCGGGCGGCGCCGTCTGAGCCAGCGCCGTTGCGGCCAGCAACAAACCCGTCATCGTCATCAGCATGCCACGTCTCATTGCGTCTCCTTGTTTTCAGAGTGTTTCCCGTGTTCATGCTGTCCATGGCCGGGGTGTTTGCCGTGCTGAAGAACCGCACCATGGATCAACTCACGAAACGCATCCATCTGATCGGCGCGGAGCAGCTTCCGCACGTCCAGGTAATATTCGATCACGTTGAATTGAAGCTGATTGCGCAAGTCGGAGGTCATCTCCAACTGCCGATCAATCGCCGCCGCGTCCACCTGCTCCGCGGTCATGAGCTGTACCAGGCGCTCATTCTCTGTGTGCAACGACCGGCAAATCTCGCGATTGCGTTGTTTGAGGGTTTTGCAGCCATTACGGATCGCTTCGACCTGCTCGGCCGATAAATTCGGCAACGATTCGAGCGAGTCGTGACAGCCGGAGCTACCCGTTACACCGCCACCGCATGGCGCCGCGGGCGCGACCCAGCTTCCCGAATACCGTGCCGCGGCTGTTCCCAACACGCCGAGGTTGAAACCGAGCGAACCGATCAGCGCAATCCAAAGTGTGCGGCGGGTCAAAAACGCAATCATCGCCCATCCCTGACCGCCGTGACGAGCGAATAAAGCCGCCCTTCGATCGCGCGCTGATCGAGCGGGTCGTAGTTGTCGCCAAAGACCGACTCCGTCGCGGGCCGTGGTTGCGCAACGGCGTGCGCCGTCGTGCGGCCCCAAGATGATGGTTGAGTCGGCAAAGCGTTCATCAACAGCGCTCCGAGTGCGATCGAAGCCGCCGCGACCGAAATGGGCCGCCAGCCGATCGCCTCGAGCCAATCACGTAATCGCAGGAATGCCGGGCGCTGCTCCGTGATACGAAAGATCGTGACAGAGGGCTCCCGCTGTGGCTCCGGAGCGGCCCAGGTCGCGAGCGCATCACGCTGCGCGGCAACCGTGCGGGCGTGGTCATTGCATGGGGGGCACGCTTCCAAATGGTTGTGATGGATGAGCTTAGAAGCGGCATCCAGCTCGGAATCGAGGGTCGCGGAATTCCAGATCTTGTAGCTTTTACAGTCCATTGGCTCTCACGCTTGGTCTAACAACCTTTTGGGCCGATTCTTGCGTTTCATGCCGTCGCCGACGGAGTTTCAGCCGCCGATCGCCCGCAGATTCTACCGGGCAGCCGGTTCGCATCAATTCGGCGATGCACAGGAGTATAGGTGAGGCCGGCCCCGCATCCCCGGCGTTGGTCCGATCTTTTCTATTGTGCAAACCGCCCACCGGGCGCGACCGCGCAACGCCTGCATACAACAATGCCGCAGTGCCATCCCTCCTCAGCCATCCGGAAGCGGGGGCTTCGCGGAAAAGCAGGGAGAGATGGCACTGCGGACGATCTTCCTGACTGTCGCAATCGCGGCAGGCTGCACGGCTCAGCCGTCAAGCGATGACAACCTCGCGTGCCCGCCGGCTAGTTCTCGACCGGCGTGCGCTCGATCTTGATCTGCACCGGGCCGCTCGGCGTGTCGAGGTTCAGCTCCTTGGGTGCGGCGTCGCCCGGCGCGATGTGCATCTTGGTCGAGGTGCGGAGCTTGATGACGCGCTTCTGGCCGTCGGCGGTCTCGCTGATGAGCGTGGCGTTGCCATCGGCGTCGGTCGTGACCTGCATATCGTCGAGGCCGGCCGATACCGCCGCCGGAAGCGTCACGAGCTTGCGCACTTTCGAGACATTGCCGGCGCCGGTCAGCTTGAGATAGAGCGTGCCAAGACCATCCGCATCGCGGATGGCGTACAACGCGCCGGCCTGACCATCGGGCATCGTCCAGGTGTGACGCGGCTCGGCCTCTCCCAGCACCGCCGGATCAACCTCGCCGATATTCAGTGATGTCGTGGCGCCGTCCGCCTGCGATGTCCAAACCGAGCGGAGCGCCTCAAACTTGGTTTCTTCGCATGTGCTCGGGCCGTGGGCGATGACCGCGGCGGCGACTTTCTCACCGCCATCGACCTCGGTCTTCATCAGGTGGATCGTGCCGGTCTTGCCGTCAGCGGTCTCAAAAGTCATCGAGGCGGGCTTGCCATCGGCGGCGACGAGCGTGACCTCGCGCCCATTGATCGTGACGCGATAGAGCCAGCCGCTCAGCTTGGCCAAGCCGCCGGTCGCGGCGAACGCGCCGCCGCCGATCGCGAGAATCGCGAGGCCGAGGGTGAACGCCGGGTGGAGAACGAATCGGGGCAATGTGCCGCGGACGCCAAAGTTCTTCATGAGCTTTTCCTCTAATTCTGGGTCAAACGCGGCGCCGTTCCATTGCTGCGAGCGCAGCGACGAGAGCGCCAGGTCCAACGAGTCATGTTCAGTCTTCATCTCGATCCCTCTTGGCGTAACTGCTGTCGGAGTTGCGTGCGCCCGCGGGCCAGTCGCGACTTTACCGTGCCCAGGCGGCACCCCACGGACGCCGCAATCTCCTCCAGCGAAAGTCCTTCGAAATAGTGCAACGTCAGCACTGTCTGGTAGCGCGGCGGCAGCGTCAGCAGCACCAGCCGCACGCGCTCGCGATCAATGTTGGATTCCGCACCGGCGGCCGGCTCGTCACCGGCCCGGCGATGCGCGTCGGCGGCGGGGTACGCACTGCCGCTCACAGCGCCGCCGGCCCACTCCCCGCCGGGCGTACGTGCGCCGCGCCAGGCGGCCTCAAGTGTTGCCAGCGAAGCCACCAGCTTGCGCCGCTCCCGCCGCACCCAGCGATTCACGCGGTTGGCGGCGATGCGATAGAGCCAGGCCTTGATCGGGAGGCCGCGATACTGAAAGCGCGGCAGATTTCGCAAGGCCGCGAAGAAAACATCCGCGACCAGATCCTCGGTCAAGTGCGGATCACCCACACGCCGCAGGATGTAGTTGGCGACCAACCCATAATGCTGGCGATAGAGCAGTGCAAAGGCCTGTCGATCGCGCGCGGCCCGCTGCAACAACGAGACATCATCAGCCGCGGCGCCGCTCAGCGCGGCCGCCGCCGCCGCTTCGGCGGACAGTGGTAACTCCATATCTATTCGCACCTTGCGCGGATGTCGCGGTTTTCGGCCGGGGCCGTCGGCGGGTCGCCATGGACCAGCCGCACGACCCGCGCCAACGCGACACACCTTATACAAGCCCCCAGACGGCGGAGAGGTTCCCGCTGGGGCAAGAAAAATCGGCGGCATGGGTTTAACATGCGACAGCTATTCTGAAGCGCACCCTCCCAAGCCCTCAAGTTCTCGAATCACATTCAGGAAATCTCGAAATGAACGTGAACGCTGCGCGAGCAGGGCTGGGTCGCTTTGTTTAAGGTAGGGCTTGAGGTCGACGGCCTTCTTGTAATGGCTGAAGTGCTTTCGGATTCGTCCCTCCAACCTTCCGGCCGAGTCTGAATCGTCGATGCCAAACTCAGAGATGCCGCCCACGATCCACGATTCGATCTCTCGAACGGGAATCGCCACGCGCACCGCGTTGTGCGGCATCGCCGAGCGCATGTTCTCGACCAGTCGAGCGGCTAACACGGCGGCGCAATCTTCATCGGCATCGACCATCAGCAGAATCGCGCCATGCGACGGACCATCCCGCATATTCGCTGCGGCCACGTGCATAGCCCGGGTCAACTCATCGGGTTTCAAGAGCTGATTGCGATTCATGCGGACCGGCTTGACCACGATCAGCGCAGGCGCCAGGCGACGGATCAGCGCGGGATCGCATCGACTTCGCCGTGCCCCTCGACGATTGGCGCGACGACGAAACTCATTCCGCTTGTTCCCAGAGCGTGCCGCGCTTTTCGCGTTGCCGCCTGAGCTCCTCTGGATCCGGCTCGAGTTGATCCATCCGCAGCAATTCGCCCGCTGTGGATAGGTGCGTTCGAATTAAGTCAGCCTTTTGGGGCGCAAGCGTGCCGACCTGCGTGCGGCCATTTTCGATGACGACGGGGCGGATCATCTCGGATGTGACCATCGGATAATCGAGCAAGTCGGGGCTATGGCATGTCACCAGCACCTGGGTGCGTTCTGTCCCTTCGAGCAGCGCCGCCATGAGGGCGCCGGCGGCGGCTGGATGCAACGCCGTTTCCGGCTCTTCAATTCCGATCAAGGTCGGTCCGCCGGCGCCGTGGTTGCGGGCCGATACGAGTGAGACCAATATGCCCAGCGCGCGGATGGTCCCATCTGACAGGGCAATCGCGTCAAAATTTGAATTGCGCACCCCATCGGGAACATCGACCTGCTGCGAGACTTCGATGGTCTCGAGCGGACCGGCTTGCTTGTGCTCGATCCGCGCAATCGGCACTCCGATCGCGCTCATGTACGTAGCGATGCGGGCAAGCCCCTCCGGATTCGATGACTCGAGGTGCTTGATGACGCTGGCGAGGTTCCTGCCGTCATGGGCGAGCAGGTCTGCCGCGCCCGGACGCTGCGGATATTTCATCACCTCCGGGCTTAGGTTATGGAATGCCATCCGCCGCAAAATGTCATAGACCGGTCGAAATTCAGGATAACCCGATGCCGCGGTTAGGAAGAGGCGATCGTTCGCGTATGTCGGCGCCGCGACCGGAAGCGACCATTCAACTACTCCGTTCTCAGCCCGAAAGTGATGCCTGGGGCGTCCATCAAACCCGCACACTTCGCAGCGTTCATGGTCAACACGAAAGGAACGGCCCTGGACCGCGGCGATTTTGAACTCATATTCGCGGTCTCGCGCTCGGACAGGCGCAACTCAACGCTTACGCCTGGATGCGTCGCGCGCCCGCCCAACGATTTGCGCCGCACATGATCGATGCCGCCGCGCTCGCGAATCGCGAAATCCAGGTCATTGAGCAAGGCATCGGCGACAAAGCGCAACGCATCCAGCAGATTGCTCTTTCCCGACCCGTTCCGGCCCACAAAGATCGTGAGCGGGGCCAACTCGATGTCGCATTTCTCGATGCTCTTATACATTCGCAGGGCCAGCCGCGTGACGCTGCGCACGTCCTGGAGATGGCCCGAATGATCTACCGTTGCGACGGTCACGGCGCACCTCGCGATGCCTGACGCGCTAGAAAAACCGCTTCACCACTTCATGCAGCACATAAAACCCCACCGCGATCAGAAACATCCCGAAGACGATATTCAGCGTCGTGATCGCAGTCGCGAAGGGCAGCTCGCGGGCCGAGCGCGAACGCGTCGCGCGGTAGACCGCCGCGATGCAAACGGCCAGCGGCACCAGCAACGGAAGCCGCCAACCCGCCGGCAGTTCGATCGGATGGATGAACAGCGCGCCGAGCGGCGCCAGCGCCGCTGTGAGACCGCACTGCGGGATCGGCGCCGCCAACGCGGATAACACCGACAACTCGGGCAACGCCGACAGCATCGACTCGGCGGTCAAAAAAGCCATGATCGCGGCGAACATCACGAGCGGCCCTCCGTCGAACCCGGCGCGTCGGGCGTCAGGGGGTGGCGCAGACGCTCCGCCGCCCCGCGCAGCTCCTCGAGCGGGCCGGCGTCAACCGGCACGGTCGGCTGGTTGTAATGCACGCGCGACATTGCATCGAGCACCGCCAGCAGATTCAGCAAACCCGCCGTGATCAGATAGATCTGAGATACGTCCGACCCGGGATAGAACGCGCGATACTCGCCCGGCTTGGCCGGATCGACCGTGATGGCGTTGGAAATCAGCGCGCCGGCGAGCGTATAGCCGCCCACGCCCATCTCCGCGAGAAAGACCCAGACGTTTTCCTTCGCATTGATCGAGTACTTCACGCCGCCCAGCGCGACACCCACCAGGTAAGGAAACGTGATCGCGACAAAGAAGACCACGGCAAACGCGCGCTGACCGGCGAGCCAGTGCCCCGCGCCAGGGATCAGCCATGCCGCCAGGCCGGCGAGCGTGATGTCAAACGTCGGATCCGTCTTTCGCTTCGCCAAACTTCGCTCCTGTCGGCGCCGAACTCAACTAAGTCGATTCGGCCTTCGCCTGCTGCGATCGAATCTAATCGAACGTGCGACCGCGGTTCGCCGCGCTCAAACAGACTACCGGCAACCGTTGTTCGTTGCTGGACGCACGGGCCGGAGAGCCTGTGAATTTTTCGCCTTGACGCGAGTGGTATCT
>CAYQLG010000131.1:0-10212 GCA_964418235.1 uncultured Planctomycetales bacterium | reverse complement strand
GAAAGCGAGAATCCGAGCCGGCAAAAAGTTCACGAGCTCTCCGGCCCGTGCGTCGAGCAATCATTCGCGAAACAAATTCTGTTTGACGCCAGGATCACCCACGCTGGCCGCATAGCATAACTCAACATAATAAACATTATAGGACCTAAACAGTTACGGGCATTTCGACCCTCAAAGTGCGGCTGGGGTTACGATCATCGTGTCGATCCGCCCTGCTGCTGACAATCTCGGAGTCAGGGAAAATGCATGCTGCCAGGATGCGCCGAGTGCCATGGGTGGTCCAGACATCTGGCCTATCCAAAGCGGCTGCAACACTGTCCCACGCCTGAAAGACTGACCCGACCTCGCCAGCCGTGAGACCCTGGCTCACCACGGGTCTTCAGTAGGCGGTTTCTTCGCCAGCCGCGCTTCTGTCGATCTCTGTAGTGCCTGGTACCGACCGTCTTGAATAAGTCTCTGGCCATAGTAAAGAATTCGCGCGCCTGAGCATGCTTGCTGCGCGATCTCGGATCATCGATTTCGTATCAACCATTCCGAGTGATAAATCCTCAACCGAGCGGCGGTGATCTTCACGGCTTGGCCGCTTGGAGGTCGTCTGTGAGGCGCCTAGAGCGCGACGTGCGGTCGTGATAGAATCCGACACGGATCGCCAGTGGATGCTGCGGTCGAACAGTTGCGCGTTCGCGCCGATCGTCCGGCGAACCGGGCCGCGCGACCAGCGTGCGATCGCCGCGGGTGTAGCTCAATGGCAGAGCATCAGCCTTCCAAGCTGAACGTTGCCGGTTCGATCCCGGTCACCCGCTTTCCTGAAGACTCCTAGTGTTTCCTTCTGCGAGACGTGGTGGGGCGCTTGGCCGGCGGGGCAACGATCCGCGATGTCCGCCGCGACGTGTTCGGTCAGGGGCCGCCGCCATTCCGTGGCGAAACGATCGTCGCCGGGTCAATCACAAGTTCACGCCGCAAGACCGTATCCGCGACCAGCTTGGTCAGGATGCGTTTGGGTCAGGATGCGTCCGCCGCTTGGCGGTCGGTCTTTCGCGTAGATTGCTCGTGCCGCTTGCCGGCGTGGTCCCAATAGGACGCGATCCACGGCCCCTCCGGAGTCTTGCGAAACAGCGTGTCGCTCCTCTTGCTTCGTTGCTTCCGTGCCATGCGTCACCGTCCTTTCCGCGTTCGAGCTTTCACCTTGTTCCGCATCGTTCGAAGTTTCGCACCGCCGCGCTTTGCCTCGGGCAGGTCGCCCGCTTCCCGCCCGATGTACCGCACCGCCGCGCGCGCCAGTAGCCCTGATCGGGTCTCGCCGCTCGCCTTGGCGTAGCGGTCGATCGCGTCGAGCACGCGCTGGGGCATGGTGATTCCGACGCGCGCGATCTTGACGCGCAGAGTGGATTCATCGACGGTGACGATCGCCCACGTGCCGTCGGCCCACTCGTCGCGCCGCCCCGGATCCGCCCGCAGCTTCTCGATCGAGGTGGGAAGCGGGATCACCCCGCCGTCATCGATGATCCCTTCCAGATGGAGTTCGATCGCTTCGGTGACCATTGCCAGGGCTTCATCGACGGTCGCGCCTGCGGAAACGCATCCCGGCAAGTCCGGCACACTCACGCCGTAATCGCTCTTTCGGTCTTTGTGGATCACAACGGGGTATTTCATAGCTTGCTCCATCCGGCTTGTTTGGCGATGCTGCGCAATGTGCCTGTCGGCAGGTCGCGCTTGGGGTGGGGAACGGTCACCAGCCCGGTTTTGGTTGGGTGACGGTACTGGCGATGGCTTCCCTTGGTGCGGACCAAGGTCCGCCCGTCGGCTTCCAGCCGTCGGATCACGTCCCGGCTGTTCATGCCTTAGTATTACACACGGTATGTATCAGGTCAAGGTTCAACCCGCTTGAAGCTCGGTACGTATCGACAGCCCGACCGCCACCAGCCACGCCGGCGATCCGGGGTGCGTGGGCATAGTGTTGTCGTCCGCGACCCCAAGCTGAACGTTGCCGGTTCGATCCCGGTCACTCGCTTTCCTCATTCGCCCCCCCTGCCGCGCTGCGGCGATGCTGCCGGCTCGACAGGATTCCTCACCAGTTCTTACCCACAACACGAAGCTGTGAGGAGGTAGGAATCGTCTACGTCACGGCGGAAACAAGCGCCAGTGTTTGTTGTAAGACGCACGACGGTCCAGAGGCCCATGTCCCCGCGTTGCTGACCCGCAAATTCATGTGTGAAGAAACACATGGGCGTCGGCCTGGGTTGGCGTCTGCGGTGGCTTTTTCACGGGCCTGCGGGCTGGACGCGATCAGTCGCCGCCACAACCGCCGCCGCCGCAAGAGCTGGCGCCGCCCGCGCTGCAAGAGCTGGCGCTGCCGCCGGAGTCAGCCCCGGCGCCATCGCTTCCCGATGAGTTTCCGCCGGTCGAGCCGTCGTTGCCTGAGTCCGCCGGCTGGGTCGTGCTGACGCCCTTGCTCGAATGGGCGGCGCCGGCTGCGGCGCTCGTGGTGGTGAAATTGCCAGCGGAGCCGCCGCACGAGCCGACGGAACCGCCGCCCTCAGGCCGGCGGTGGTCATGCTTGTGTTGATGGGAAGCTGCCGCCTGCCGGCTGGCGATAAGTATTGTGAGAACGCCTAACGCGAGGACGGCCCCGCTGATGCCGAAAATCCAGGGCAGCGCGATAGCCTTGCCCGAAGCGGCCATGGCCGGCGTCGCGGCAATCAAGCTCAGTGCCACCAGCAGCACCGCAGTGCTCGCGCGTCCCCCGTGGGACCAAGCCCCCGCCGCTCCGCGGCGCCCCCCAAACATCGCCGCGGGCGGCAACGCCGTCATGGTGTCAGACTCGTCGCCAGTCGGCGCGCTGGTGCGGCGCGCGGGCTTGGCCGGTGGGTTGGCCGGCCAAAGGTCGGCCGGCGGCGCAACGCGAAAATAGCGCTCATAGCTCAGCAGAGTTTTCTGATATTGATCGCGATGTTTTTCTTCGTCGCCAAGTCCACCTGTGCCGGGGTCGTGATGCAGCGGCCGCTGCAGCACCTGGGCGCACAGGATGTCCCAGTAGGAGCGGGTATAGAGCAGATGCAGATGCCAGACTTCATCCACGCTTCGGGAAGGAGTGACGGGATGCCCGCACGCCGCCGACAAAAACAAAAAGCGTTTGTATTCTTCGATGGCGCGCAGCGCAAAGGCGTGCGACCAGCGCTGTTCTTGCGCCAGGCGACGCGAGAAGGGCCGCGCCGCCCGCGGGTCGTCCAGCTCAAAGCTCTCGATGCGTCGCCACAGTTCGGCCTGAATGGGCGTCATGAAGTCCTCCCAAATTGCATAGAGCGGAGCGTCGCCGCGGTCCACGGTGTGTTTCGCTGGGTTGGCGCGCACCGTCTTTGCACGGATGAAACATAGCACAGAATATGTCAGAAACTGTCACCTGATGGATATCGACAATTTCAAGCGCCCATCAACAGCCGCTGAAATGCGCCGGCGAATCGCGCTCAGCGCGCTGACAGGGAATGCTCAGAGAGCTGGTTGCAAAACGAATTGGATGACTTTATTCGCGCTTCGCGCTTCGCGCGTCATGCTTCTGAAGTTGCCGACTCGCTCATTGCTACTCGCTGCTTGCTGCGCGCGCCTCAGCCTGCGCTACACGCGGCGGCCCCGGCGCGGCTTTCGCGGCGACGTGAATGCTGCGAAATTCATTCGTCGCGTCACGCCCGACGTTCATCAACAATGAAGGGTGAAACGCGAAAATCAGCGTAAGCAGGCCGCACAGCATGGCGCCCATCTGCGGCGCTTCGCGCGGCAGCGCCTCCGCCGGCCGCTCGCTCGTGTCGAGCAGCACCGCCGCGATCACGCTGAGATAGTAAGCCGCCGCGATGGCCGAGTTGATCACGGCGATCACCACGAGCGCGGTCATCCACCAGCCGAAATCGCCGGGCATCGTCTGCCCGGCGGCGAGAGCGCTGCCAAAGAGCGTCAACTTGCCCCAAAAGCCCGGCGTCGGCGGCATACCCATGAGCGTGAACATCGCCAGCGCCATCAGCACCGCCAGCCCCGGATGCCGGCGCATCAAGCCGGCGAGATCGCGCCGCGTCTCGCACGCCTCCCCGCGAACGCGCAACAACCCAAGAATCACAAACGCGCCGAGATTGGCGATGCCATACACCACCACATAAAAAAGCGCCGCCGCGGTGCCGTCGCGCCAGGTGCTGTCGCCCGGCCCGGCCAGCACGCCGACGAGCATGTAGCCCGCATGCGCGACGCCGGAGTAGGCCAGCATGCGCTTCACGTTATACTGCATGAGGGCCAGCAGATTGCCGATCGTCATGCTGAGCGCCGCGACCAGCCAGAGCAGCCAGAACGTCGCAACATGGCCCGCGCCGATCGTGCTGTCGATGATCTTGTCGCCGGCGGCCGCGGCGATCGCCTGCGACAAAGCCGCGACATTCCACACATCCCAGAAGCCCGTCGCGGTCACGATCTTGCATACCGCCACCAGGCCGGCGATCTTCGGCACGAAGCCGAGCATCCCCGCGACCGGCGACGACGCGCCGTGGTACACGTCCGCCACGTAGAAATGGAACGGAAAAGCCGCGAGCTTGAAGAGCAAGCCGCCAATCGAGAGCGTGACGCCGACGACCGCGAGAATGAACGGCAGCTCGCCCGGGCGGCTTAGCGCCAATCCGGTCGCGCGGACCGCTTCCGACAGCGACGCCGTCCCCGCGACGCCGTAAAGAAAGCTGAATCCATACGCCATAATCGCGGCGGAAAAAGCTCCGAGATAGAAATACTTGGTGCCGGCCTCGACGCCGCGCTGATTCACGCGGCTCAGCGCGACCATGACATAGGTGGGCACGCTGACCAATTCAAGCGCGAGGAAGAGAATGACGAGATTGTCCGCCGGCCCGACCAGCAAGAGGCCGGTCAGCGAACAAAGCAGCATTGCGAAGAACTCGCCATTTTCCGATTCTCGGGCGGCGGTCCAGCCGGCCAGAATCATCAGCACGCCCAGCGTGAGCGTGCTTTTGAGCACATAGACCGCCAGATTGGTGTGAACCAGACCGTTGCCGGAGAGGTTGATCTGCCACCCGGTGCGCGCGGCCAACTCGGGGCTGAAGATGAAGAGCGCCGCGGCCAGCGCGGCCACCACCGAGCCGAGCGTAATCCATGAAACGCTCCGGCGGGCCGACTGCGTGTAGCCCTGACCAACGAGCAGCACGACGCACGCGCCGGCCATCAGGATCAATTGCGGCGTCAACGTCAGCAAAGAAATCGGCGACGCCGGCGTCATGGCAGAACTCCCATCGGCACTCCCATTGGCACAACGGCGCCGGCGGCGACATCCGTTGCCGGGCGCGGCACTAGCTGATCGACGGCGGCGCCCGCATCGGACATGCCCGGCCCGGCGGCCGCTTCGGCCACGCGCGGGTCGGCCGCCCAGACGCGCGCCAAGACCTGGGCCTTTAACGCCGGATCGAGCGTATCCGTCACGAGCCGCGGATAGAAGCCCAACAGCACCGCCAACACCGCCAGCGGCACGAGAATCGCCACTTCGCGCGCGTTCAGATCACGGGTCTTGACGTAAGCAAGATCCGGACCGGCGTGGCCGTCATGCTCCGGTTCCTTCAATGGGCCGAAGAGAACCTTGCCCGTCATATAGAGCAGGTAGATCGCGCCGAGCAAAATGCCCGTCGCGCCGAGAATGCCATACCACGGCGTGCGCAGAGCGGTCGAATTGTACGCCGCGAGCAGCGTGGTGAATTCACTCACGAAGCCGTTCAAGCCCGGCAGCCCCGCGCTGGATAGCACAAAGAGCACGAGGAAAAACGCCATGACGGGCATGGTGCGGGCCAGGCCGCCGAGTTGGTCCATCTCACGGGTGTGATAGCGCTCATAGATCATCCCGACGATGAGGAACAGCGCCCCGGTGCTGATGCCGTGATTGATCATGTAGAGCACCGAGCCCGACAAGCCGACCGGCAGCATGCTGAACATCCCGAGCATGCAGAAGCCCAGGTGTGAGACCGATGAATACGCGACCAGCTTCTTGATGTCGCTCTGCACCCAGGAGATCAGCGCGCCGTAGATGACGCCGGCGACCGCGAGAAACGCCATCGGCTCGGCCCAGGCGAGCGCACCCTCCGGCGCCATCGGCAGGCTGAACCGCAGGAAGCCGTACGTGCCGAGCTTCAGCAGCACGCCCGCCAGCAGCACGGAGCCGGCGGTCGGCGCCTCGGTATGGGCCAGCGGCAGCCAGGTGTGCAGCGGGAAGAACGGCACCTTGATCGCAAAGCCGCAGAAAAACGCGATGAAGAGCCACCATTGCTCCGTCGCGGTCAGGCCCAGGGACGAAAGCCGCACGAGATCGAAATCGACGACGCCCTGCTCGCTCGCGCCGCGCATCGCGAGATACAAGATGCCGGCGAAGGTCACGACGCTGCCGACGAAGGTGTAGATGAAGAACTTGTTGGCGGCGTAGCGCCGGTCGGATCCGCCCCAGATGCCGATCAGAAAGTAGAGCGGCACCAGCGAGAACTCGAAGAAGACGTAAAACAGCAGCACATCGCGCGCGGCGAAGACACCGAACATGCCCGCCGTCAGCACCAGCAGCCAGGCGTAATACTCCTTCACGCGCGTGCGAATGGCGGTAAAGCTGCAGGCGATGGAAAGCGGGACGAGGATGCCGGTCAGGGCGACCAGCGGGGCGCTGATCGGGTCGAGGCCGACGTGATAGCTGATGCGCAGCTCGCGTACGGTGGTCCGTTTGCCGCTGGTCGCATCGCGAATAACGTCGCCGAAGGCGATCCAGGAGCGCTGAAACTCGCCGACGAGCTTGCCGCTGGCATGCTCCGGCCCGACGCGCAGCCACAGCACCAGCGACGCAAACGCGACGATCAGGCCGATCGCGAGCGAGAACGACTTCACGCCCTCGACCCGCTCCTTCGGCCAGAGCAATACCGCGATCGCCCCGGCGAGCGGGAGGAAGACCAGCAGATTCAGCCACACTGCGTCCATAGTCACCTGCTACTGAAGATACCGGCGATCACTCTTGGCCGTCGCCGCGCCAAGCCGCATGCTACGTCGGCGCACTCTCCAACTTCATGCACGCCGGTTCTCATCATCGACAGAGACTGAAACATTCGAATCAACCCATCGCGTTGAGGAACAGCGAGAATCAACTCCCCGCTCCTCGGATCAAGAGCATCGCAATCCCCAGCAGCGCCGCCAGCCCGAGCGCCATGCTCAGGGCGTAGCCCTGCAGCGCGCCGCGCTGGAATAGTTGCAGCGAAAGCCCCGCCAGGCGCGGCACTGCCGTCGTAAACCACACCAGCCCGTCGATGCCGTTGCGGTCGGCCGCGAAGCAGAGATCGCCCAGCTTGCGCAACGGTCGCACAAAGATCGCCGCGTATATTTCATCCACCCAGTATTTATGGTTGAGCAGCGACCAAGCCGGGCCTAGGGCGCCGCGGACCGGGTCGGTGACCGGCGCCCGGCCATAGACCAGCCACGCCAGGCCGATGCCCGCCAACCCGACCAGCACGGACAGGTACGCGATCCAGATATCACCGCTGTGATGCGGGCCGTCGATCAGCGAGCTTTGATGCAGATAGTGATGGAACGCGCCGTGCGGTTTCAGAAATCCGAGAAACGACTCACCCAGCGAGAATTTCAGCGACACGCCGACAAAGCCCGCCAGCACCGCCCCCGCCGCCAGCGGAACAAGCGGCAGAATCATCCGCGGCGGCGACTCATGGATGTGTTCGCCGGCTTCGCGCGGCGTGCGCAGCGGGCCATGGAAGCACAGGAAAAACATGCGGAACGTGTAAAACGCGGTCAGCCCCGCCGTGCCGAGCATCACCCAGAACAGCCACGGATGCCGCTTGCCCATATCCGAGGCGAATGCGGCGTGGACAATCTCGTCCTTGCTCCAGAAGCCCGCGAGCAGCGGGAACCCGGCCAGCGCCAGACACCCGACCAGACAGAGCAGATACGTCTGTGGCAAGACTCTTCGCAGCCCGCTGAACTGGCGCAGATCGATAATGTTGCCCATCGCGTGCATCACGCTGCCCGCGGTGAGGAACAGCAACGCCTTGAAGAACGCGTGCGTATAAAGGTGAAAGATCGCCGAAGAGGCCGCCCCGCAGGCCAGCGCGACAAACATGAAGGCGAGCTGGCTCATCGTGCTGTACGCCATGATGCGCTTCATGTCATATTGCGCCAGCGCCATCGTCGCCGCGAGCACCGCCCCGATCACGCCGACATACAGGATCACGTCCATCGTCAGCGGGGAGCCGACAAAGAGCGGACTGCACCGCGCGATCATGTAGACGCCCGCGGTCACCATCGTCGCGGCGTGAATCAGCGCCGAGACCGGCGTCGGGCCTTCCATCGCATCGGGCAGCCAGACATAGAGCGGGAACTGGGCGCTCTTGCCGAGCGCGCCGCATAAGAGCAACAGGCCGATCTGCGTCAGTTGCCCCTCGCTGAAGACCCCGGCCGCCGCGTATTTGAAAACCACCGCGTAATCGAGCGGGTTTTCGCCGGCCTGCAAATGCGGCGTGATGAACTGATAGATCGAGAAAATGCCCAGGGCAAAGCCCAGATCGCCGATGCGATTGACCAGAAACGCCTTCTTGGCGGCGGCGGCGGCCGCAGGCTTGGGATAGTAGAAGCCGATCAGAAGATAGCTGCACAGGCCGACCAGCTCCCACCCGAGATAGAGCAGCGCGAAATTGCCCGCCAGCACCAGCATCAGCATGCTGAATACAAAGAGCGCCAGAAACGCGAAGAAGCGCTCATAGCCACGCTCTTTGTGGCCGTGATGGTCGCGCATGTAGCCGGTTGCATACAGGATGATGAACGTCGCGATGACCGACACGACCAGCAGCATCACAATCGTCAGCGGATCGATGTAGTAATTGACGTCGATCCAGCGCTGTTCACCGCGGACTTCGCCCAGGCTGATCCACTGAAAAATGTGGGCGACATAGTGCCAAGTCGCGTGCCCCCCCTGCCCGTCGCCATCATGCGCGCCGGTGGCGTGGCCACCGCCGTGGGCGTCGCCGTTTGCCGGGGATTCCAGATGTTCATCGACATGCGCGGCGCCGGTTGCTGCCTTGGCGCCATCCTGATGCTGCGCGGGATGTGTGCCGGCCGGCGCACCGGTGCTCAGCCACAGCATGACCGACAGCACCGCCGACGCGGCGGCCCCGGCGATCACAACCTTGTCGCACAGCGCCCGCAACCCGCCGCCGGCGCTGTTGCCGGCCTGTCCGTGTGAGCCATGCGTGTGTGCGGCGTGACCATGCCCGCCGTGGGAATCGTGTGCATGAGCGTCATGCCGGTGCGGATCATCGCCATGTCCGCCGTGGTGGTCATGCCCGTGCGGATCCGTAGCAGAGCGACCGCTGAGCGCGAGGAATAAGCCCACCAAACACGCCGCCAGCAGCGGCCAGAGCGGAATCGTCTTGAAAAGAAAGGAGAGATCACCGGCAGTTGCGCCGGCGGCCAGCAGCAGAGGTATCGGATCCGTCGGCATGAGCGCTTATTCGTCCTTCAAGAGCTTCCAGGCGTTTGCGTCCAATGTGCCGTTGTAACGATAGAGCAGCACGACCAGCGCCAGTCCCAGCGCCGCCTCCGCCGCCGCGATCGAGAGCAGAAACAAGGCAAAGGTCTGTCCGTCGAGAATCGGGCCGCGCTCCGGCGAAAGCGGAAAGCGCCCGAACGCGACCAGATTGACGACGATGCCCTGAAACATCAGCTCGGTGCAAAGAAAGATGATGATCAGGTTGCGGCGCGTGACAAAGCCGATCAGCCCGAGCGTGAAGAGCGCCGCCCCCAGCAGCAAATACGGAACCAGCATCAGTCGGCCTCCTCATCCTCAAGTTCGAGCGCCGGTCGCTGCGCTACCGCGATCGCCCCCACCATCGACGCCAGCAGCAAAACGCCCGCCATCTGCAGGCCAACGACATAGTCCGTCATGAGCGACGTGCCTAGAGCCAGCGTCTGTCCATAGCCGGCCGGCGCAGCGACGATCGCGGCAGGTTGCGCGCCTGCTTCTGCGCTAGCGCTCTTCGCTGTCAGACCATTCGACAGCACCGCCAGCAGCGCGAACCCGGCAATGATGCCCAGAAACGGCTCACGCGCCTGGGCGTCGTAGATCGCCGGCCCCGATTGCTGAGCGAGCATGATGACGAAAACGTACGTGACCAGGATCGCGCCCGCATAGATCACCACGATGGC
>CAYQLG010000130.1:0-10277 GCA_964418235.1 uncultured Planctomycetales bacterium | reverse complement strand
TACCACTCGCGTCAAGGCGAAAAATTCACAGGCTCGGAGGCCCATGCTACCCGTGATTCGGTATTTCTCATTCCCACCTTCCCACCTTCCCACCTTCCCACGATCCCACCTTCCCACCTTCCCACGATCCCACCTTCCCACGATCGCAGTACGCACCGGCCAAAGGCCCATGCTACCCTCACGTTCTGCCTCGCGGCGGATACCCTTGCTCGGCCTGGCGGTTCCGGCCATCACGGACCGCAGAGGACTTGCACCTTCACCAGTCACGGCATGCCTGACTAACAACAACATCCCCGCGACCGGCTGGCCGCGGGGATGGTGGGTTCCTGAATTCGGCAAGCAGATGACAGACTAGCGACGACGGATGAGCGCGAGGCCGCCCAGCGCCAAGAGCGCCAGCGAAGTCGGCTCCGGAATCTGACCGCGAATCGCACCCGGCGTGAACGCCGGCGTGTGGATGTTCACGTAGTAGTTCGTCGGGTTCGCCAAGACGGCGGTCAGATCCGCGTCGGCCAGCGGGCCGCCGGTGAGCTGAGCGCTGAAGTCAACCCGCACCGGCCCAAAGCCCGTGATCGGGCCTTGGTGAATGTGCGCGCCGACAATGGTCGGGCCGATGTCGAACACTTCGATGTTCCACGTGATCGTCGGCGGGCTGACGCTGTCGTCAATGACGAGCGTCGCCGTGCCGAAACCATCCGGATCGCCCGGGCCGGGCACTTCCGCGGCGCCGCTCAGCGACACCACATACGTTGTGAGTCCGGCCTGGGCGGATGCAGCCATCGCCAAGGCGCAGACCAACGCCATACTCCATTTCCGCATACTAATCCTCCTCAATGTAGGTGACTTTCGAGGCGGAACCGTCTTTGTCGGAGAGTCGACGGTGTGCGAAAGCCAAGGCTCGATAACAACTCTGCGTATTTCACGTTTTTTTTAGGCATTTGTCAAGTGCCTCTCGGCAAAAGGGACAAAAACGTCATGATTGCAGGCCGACCCGCGCCAACCCGGCGTGGTTCGCAATGCGGACGTCGGACGCCAGCAGCCGACAGACACGCTTGCTTCGCGGATTGACGCAGCCCGACCGGCTCGATATCGCCGGAGATATTGACGTTGGGAGCAATCTCTGCTCCGAGCCTTTTCAGTCAGCCCGTCTGGATAACCACTAGCTGTCCCAGGGGTTGCTTATCGGGTACAGAGGACGCTGCCATCGTCTCGACAATTCGCCATAAGTTTCTTACAAAACACGACTAACAAACTCGCTTCAGCGGCATCTGCTAGGGTTGGATGCGCGGAAAACTTGACAAAATTTGCTCGGCGCAAATTCGTACCGTATACTTCCGCTAGTCCAAACCGAAACCGCCCCGGCGAGTTAGTCGCTCCCACCTAACGCCGGGTCACTAATCGGCGAAGCTTGTGGCTGTGTCTGTTGCCTGGCTCCACCGTATATTTCGCAGTCGGTGCCTGCGAATTATCGGGCCTTTGGTTGACGCACCAGCTTGCGTTGTGTGCATGATGGGAGTCACGACCATGCGTCCTGCTTCAGAACATTCGAGTGCCGTTGCTAAGGATCCGAGCCATCCCGCCTTGTCTGCGAAGGCCGTCGCGAAAAGCGAAGCCTGCGCGGCGGTCGATGCGAACGCCCTGGCCACACTCGGAACAAACCCGAATCTGAGCTGCTCGACGCTCCGCAAGCTGTTGCCGCAGGCGAAGCTGCCCGGCCCCGCGAGCCTGGTGGGTTTTTCGCCGGCCGAGGTCGAACTGCTGAAGCGGCGTATCGCCGAGCCGGCGGAGTTCATCGAGTATGAGAGCTTCGCCAAGCTCGAGAGCGAGACGCTCCTGATGCGGCCGATCGTACAACCGGTGCGAAAACGCGCCGGGGCGCGGATCGATGATTCGGGCGTCTTCAACCTGCCCGACGCCGCCAGCCCGCAACTTACGCCGGAACAGCACATGTTCCTGAAGCTGAATTATTGCCGCTATCGGGTGGCGCGTGTTCTGGAGGATTTCTCCGGCAAGCGGCTGAGCGCTGAGGCGGCCCGTGAACTGCTTCGCTGGGAGCTGCGCGCTGAGGAAGCTCGCTGCGACGTGGTGCGGGCGAACGTGCCGCTGGTGCTGGCGATGTCCAAGCGGACGCGCATTACCGGCGCCGACATCGCCGATCTGATCAGCGAGGGCAATCTTGCCCTGCTGCGGAGCGTGGACAAATTCGACTGCGCTCGCGGCTTCAAGTTCAGCACGTATGCCTGCCGGGCGATTTTGAAGGCGTTTTCGCGTGTCGCCGCCCGTGCAGCGCGAATGCGCGGCTACTTCCCGACGGAGTACGATCCGACCCTTGAGAAGAGCGATTATGTCGAGCGCCGCCGCGACGACTTTGAGTTGGAATGCGTCGACGAGCTGAAGGCGATCCTGATCAGCAACCGCGCCAATCTGAGCGAGATCGAGCGGCGCGTGCTGGCGGCGCGCTTCGCGCTCGATGAGCCGGCCAGCGACCCCGCCGCCAAGGCGCGCACGCTGGAGCAGGTCGGAGCGCTGATCGGCGTGACGAAGGAGCGCGTGCGACAGATTCAGAACAAGGCGCTGACCAAGCTGCGCGTGATGCTCGAGCAGGGCGTGCTGGCCAGGTAGCCGCTGCGTGCTGTAAGAGATCGATTGTCGGACTTATCGCGGCCCGCGGGAGTTGTTCTCCGCGGGCCGCTCACGTTTATTTGAGCTCTTTCGATAGTGTCGATAGGTCAACGCGGCAAGGATCGCGACGCAGACGCCCTTCCAGAGCAACAACCACCAGGGCCTCCACCAGGCGCCGGTGACGGTCTCCACCAGATCAGACACGCCGAAAAGAACCAGCGTGACCGCCGAGATCAGCACGTCGGCGCCGGGGCCGAGCGCGCGTTTGCCCGGTGGCAATGATTCATTCTCCGATTTCCGCCGAAAGGCGGCGATCAGCAGGCCCGCGGCGCAGACCACCCAGAACACGGCTTCGATGCGATTGGCCAGGATGAAGAGCGGATCGCCGGCGACAGGCTCCATGCTCGGTCCTCATGCGGGATAGCCGCGTGAGTGTACGTCGATCGACGCGACCTCGCAGGAACAGGCTTCGAGTCTGGTGGGGACAGGCTTCCAGTCCGGGTGGGAACAGGCTTCCAGCCCGGGTGGGAACAGGCTTCCAGCCTGTTCGGGTAAGCATGAAGCCTGCCCCCATGCCTTTCAGCGCAACACGCATGAATGCGGTTGCCCTGGCTCTCAGTTGATGCACTGCACTCTAAGGCTCATGGCCAGGGCGCTTCCGCGTACAATATCCAGACGGCTACAGCCTGCGCGTGCTGCGCAGGGTTGCACAGCCGCCCGGAGACCTCTCCCATGAACAGCGATTCGCCCACCCCGCCCGGCGCCGGCATCGATGCGGCAACGCTGAGCGCCGCGATGAAGGCATTCAAGAAACGGCTGAAGCTGGCCCGACTCGACGATGAATCACGGCTTGGACACGGACCCATGAGCAGCGGCGGCGGGTCGGGCATCGTCGCGATCACGCCGCCGTCGCAGTATCCACGCGCGGTCTGGGACGAACTCTCGCGCCAGGGCAAACTGCGTCAGGCCGGTCATGGGATGTTCGAACTGGTCACGCACGTCGGTCGCGAGTAGCGCCGCGCTGCTCTGCCGCTTTATCCCCCCCTGACCGTGGTCGCTGGATGCGCCTACGCCGCGAGCGCCTTGATCAGGGCCAACGTTCCCAGCAGGAGCGTAGCCACGCCGACCGCGCCGCGCAGGGCCTGCTCCGGAAGTCGGCGTACCAGCAGCGTTGCCAGCGGCACCGAGAGCACACCACCCGCAACGAGCGGCAGCGCCAGGACCAGCGCTGGCGTCTGCTGTAGGGCCAAGTAGGCCCCCAGCCCGAGCAAGCACGCCAGCCCTTCCGACATCGATCCAATCGCTACGGCGTGCCGCGCGGGCACGCCCGAGACGACCTGGCCGGCGGTGACGAGCGGGCCATAGCCGCCGCCGCTGACGGCCTTGTTAAAGGCGGCGAGCAGCCCGACAAAGCCGAGCTGCGCAGGGCGGAAAGCCAGCCGGCGGCGCATCGTGAAAATCAGCAACAAGCCGACCGCGATCACGATCACAGCAATCAGCGCGCTGAGCCGGGCGGGCGAGATCACGCGCGCGACCGCGACGGCCCCGAGCGTGCCGACGAGCGTCGCGCCCAGAAAAAAGAGCACCAGGCCGCGGGCGCGTGGGTCGCGCAGAAAATCGACATTGCCATCGCGATGATGCAGCCAGCCGCTGAGCAGCCCCGTGACGCACTCGCTCAGCAGGATCGCCGGCACGATTTCATGCGGCGAATAGCCCGCGAGCAGCAGCACCGGCGCGAGCGTCGTGCCATAACCCATGCCGATGCTGGAATCGATGAGTTCACACGCCAGCGCGGCGAAAAAGATCAGCGCCAGCACCGGCGGAGCGCCGCCCAGCCCGACCACCTCCAGCCACGGCGCCGCCGGCCAGAGCCACGGCGTCAACAGCAGCGCGCCGATGGCCGCTACGCCGAGCGCGCTCAGGCGGATGCGGCGATAGCGCCATGCGCGTGCAAACCACGAGGGCGCGAGCGCAAACATGGGCGCGGCTACGAGCCGGCTCATGAGAAGCGCTCCGTGCCGGGCAAGAATAGAGCGTGAGCGGAGCGTTGCTTCAGCGGAATTGATCGCCCCCGTTGAGCGGAACGAGGCGAACGATGCGATGGGGCGGCCTGGGTGTGCGTCATTCGATGTACCCCAGTGCGCGCAGCCGTTGGCGCACGAGTTCGACTTCCTGCTCAGAGAGGCTGGGCGTCGGGGCCTTGGGCGTAAGCTTGCCGCCGGCGGCGACGTCGCGCAACACGTGGATCGCGAACTCCGTGACGCTGCGAAAGCCGGTGTTTTCGATCAGCTTGCCCAGCGTCTCGTAAAGCTCCGCGGGGATCTTGAGCGTGACGGCGGGCTTGGGTCGTGGGGCTTTTCGTTTGGCGCCGGCCATTCGGTTAGTCCTCGGGCGGCGGGGACGCGGTCCGCAACCGCCACACTCTTATTGGAGTGTAACCGCACTCTCGCCGGCGTCAAGCCTGCAGAAGCCCGCATCGCCGGTGCGCCGGCGGCTATTGTTCTGTTAAGTTTGAATTTGCGGATCAAGCGATATCGCGTTCCGGCGTCACGGCGTGAAATCAATGCCTCTGTTTGTTGTGGGACGCACGGGCCGGAGGCCCATGCTACCCCGCGATTCGGCAGTTCTCCTTCCCACGTTCCCACCTTCCCACGATCACCGAACGCACGGGCCGGAGGCCCATGCTACCCCGTGATTCAAATCTGAATCAGGAGAGATGAGAGACTACGAGCGCGTGGATTTTCCGGCGCGACGGGCCGAGTTGGCCACGCGGCGGTTGGTCTTGGCAACCGGCGCCTTCTTCTTGGCGCTCGTCGCGCGAGCGCTCTTCACGGCGGCTTGAGCTTTTGTGCCGGCGGCTTTGGGCTTGGTGGCGGCCACGCGCTTGGCGCTGCGGCTGGGCTTCGCGGCAGTCTTGTTCGCGGCCGGCTTGCGCGCGGCTCGGGCGGCTTTCGTCGCCGAGAGCGAGTCCTGATAGTGACGAATGTACTTCTTCGCCGGCATGCGCTTGACGACTTCGCCGATCAGTTCGAGCGGCACATCCTCGATCTTCTTAAAGCGCACACAGCACTTGCCCATGTCGAGCTTGCGACCGGTTTTCTCCCACGCCGCCCGGAACCAGCGCTCCAACTCGCCGCCCTCATACATCGCCATGAAATAGAGCGACATGTGGTTCTTTTGCGACGCCAGCCCGGCGAAAGGCAGCGGCTGACGCGGGTCGCAGTGATAGCCGGCGGGAAAGACCCGGTGCGGCACGTAGTAGCCGATCATGCCGTATTGCATGCCCTCTTCGTATTCGGCATCGAGATTGTCGAGGATCGTCCGGCGAAGCACGTTGAGCGCGAGCCGGCGATCTTCGGGGAGCGCGGCGAGATAGTCCTCTACGGTGGCGGCGCGTGATTGCATGGGGGTGCAGTGTAATGCGAAGCCACGGGCACGGTTGGCGGGCGTGGATACGCTTTCTAACAGCGCGCTAGGCGGCGTTGGGTGAGATGTAGTCAAGATTGGGTGGCGTGGTTTTGCGTTCTCCGCGTAAGTATGCCGAGGTGCGCGTGCATACTGAGGCCATAAACAGCAAGAGCATCTCACCCGACGCCCGGCAATCAAGCATCATCAAGCGGAAAGGAGTGCAACGTAAGAAACTGCACCGGCTCTTCCTCTGAAACAGCCGTAGCCGCCGCTCGCACCTCTTTTGAAAGCACTGCTTTCCTCGCCCGCTCATCCAGCATCTCCAGGTCCTCGACAGCTAGATATCGAAGACCCAGCTTATCCAGGGCTTCCGCAACCAGCGTCACGAAGGAGTCTGTGTCATGCGCTCTAACGATGGTCGTGACATATACGCCGGCTGATTCTTTGCACAGGAATGTGCATGCTTCCATTCTTTGTGCCTCGACAAGCCCTATCCAAATAGGCTTCGATTGCATCGCAGAGGCTCTCGAAAGTGGCCGTTGAGTACCGTGCATTTACGGTACTTCGCGAAAGCGTGCCAAGGGGGCTTATGTTTGCTCACGCTGCACGCTATGCATGCTCACGCTGAGTACAGCGAGAACACTCCACTCATTGCAACTCGCAACTCGCTACTACTCGCCACTCGCCGCTCGCTACTCGCTACTCGCTACTCGCTACTCGCTACTCGCAACTCGCAACTCGCCACTCGCCACTCGCCACTCATCGCGCTGTCTGTCAGCACCCGCCCCGCTCACGCATCGACATCGCTGTTGATGACATCGATCATCCGCCGCAGCACGCCGTAGCTGCGCCGGTCGAAGTGGAAGATCAGCCGCGGCTTAGCGCTGTATTCGCCCTCTTCCTGCGGCAGGGCCTGGCCTTGCTCGATCGCGGCGGCGGAGAGCAACGGGGCATATTCAGCGTTGAGCCGGTCGAGCGTGCGCGCCGACAGCGGCCGCTCCAGCCGGAGCACGAGATCATCATTGACCCAGCGCATCGAGTGATAGATGCGATAGAAGCGCCGGACGTAATTCAGCGCGTCGTCGATGCTGTCGGTCAGGTGGAAGAGGCTGAGGTCGTCGCGCCCGACCAGGCCGGCGCCGAGCAGCTCAGCGCGTACCCAATCGAGCCAATGCCGCCAGTAGGTGCCGCCGCGCTGCTCGATCATGACGATCGGAATCAGCGGGGCCTTACCGGTCTGCACAAGCGTAAGCGCCTCGAAGCCTTCGTCCTGCGTGCCGAAGCCGCCGGGGAAGAGCGCGATCGCCGAAGCTTCGCGCATGAACATCAGCTTGCGCGCGAAGAAATAGCGGAAGTTCACGAGCTTGCGGTCGTCAGCGATGATCGTGTTGGTCTTCTGCTCAAAGGGCAGACGGATCGCCACGCCAAAGCTCGCCTCGCGCCCGGCCCCGCCGTGGCCGGCCTTCATGATGCCGTCGCCGGCGCCGGTAATGACCATCCAGCCGGCGGCGGAGACCTTGGCCGCGAACTCGACGGCGGCGAGATAGTTGGGGTGATCCTCCGGCGTGCGGGCCGAGCCGAAGATGCTGATTTTGCGGGTCTCGCGATATGGCCCGAAGACCTTCAGCGCGTAACGCATTTCGGCGAGCGATTTGCTCAGGATTTTCACGTCGCCGCGCGTGGCGCCGTCGCGCGCCAAGCGGCAGATCGTGAGCAGCATGTCTTCGTAGACATCGCGATTGGGGCCGGCCAGGAAGCGCTGGCCAAAGTCGGCAATGGCGGCTTCGCGCTGCGCGCGGCGTTGTTGTTCTAGCGGGTCGTTGTTTTCGAGAGTCGGTCGATCCACGCGCGTGCGTCTCCGTGTTCACAAGCCGGTCGGCGCGGCGTCGTTGACGCTGTGATCAGGCCGCTGGGATCAGCGGCGCGGCGCCGGTGGGCTGATTTCATGATCCTACCGCGTTTATCGGCAAGACGCGCTGCGTCCATCGCGAATCCGCCGAGCGTTCCGAAGCGTCGGCGAGCTAGGAATAGCGAATGGCGAAGAGCGAAGCACGAAGTGAAGTCGCCGCCGGAGCGTCGGCCCTCTCTGGTCGACGGCGTATGCAGCCGGCTTGAAACACCCGCCCGATCCGGCGTTGGGCACGGAGATCCAACGCTACACGCGACAAGCGCGTAAGCGCTGGCTCGCACACCCGTCGGTCATGCGGGCGCTTTCTGCGCGGTGGCCAGCATCGCTGCGCCGATCATTCCCGCGTTGGATCCCAGCGTTGCGAGCCGGATTTGCGGCAGATCGGGCGCGATTTTCCAGGTCATCTGGCGGAAGTAGCGCTCGACCGGCCGCAACAGCCAATCGCCTGCATTGGACAGGCCGCCGGCAAGCACAATCCGATCGGGGTTCAGCAGGTGGTGCACGCTGATCATCGCCAGCGCGAGCGTGCGGCAGCATTCGTCCCACACTTCGAGCGCGACCGGATCGCCGGCCTGCATCGCGACGCAGACCGCCTGTGCATCGATCGGCGGCTGCAACAAGCTGCGCCGTCCGGCGGCGAGCGCCTCGCTGCAGCGCTGCGCGACCGCCGTCGCAGAGGCGTAGCGCTCCAGACAGCCGCGCTGGCCGCAGGTGCAGGGCCGCCCCGCGGGCACAACGACGATATGGCCGATCTCGCCGGCGGTGTCGTGCGCGCCGCGCCACAACTGGCCCTTGAGAATAACACCGCCGCCGACGCCCGTGCCGAGCGTGAGGAGCACGAGACTATGACCGCCGCGCCCGGCGCCGGCCGAGAACTCGCCGAATGCGGCGGCGTTGGCGTCGTTCTCGAGCGTGACGGGCATTTTGTTGAGCCGGGCGCTGAGCCGCTCGCGCAGCGGGACGTTGCGCCAGCCGGGCAGGTTGGGCGCCTCGTAGATGATGCCATGCTCATGGGACATAGGGCCGGGCGCCCCGACGCCGACGCCGACGAACCGCTCGCGCGGGATCGCGGCGGCGGTGATCAGCGCTTCGACCAGATCGACGATGCGACAAAGCACGTGCTCGAATCCGCCGCCGGCTTCGGTCGCGATCATGCGTTCATGGAGGACGCGGGCGCTGTCGTCGCAGACCGCGCCCTTGATGAACGTTCCGCCGATGTCAATGCCGATGCGTAAAGTCTTCGTCATGGCTGCGCAGGATGGTAATCGGCCTGAGATGGAGCGTCATGCGCGGGCCAAGCCGAAGTGCGCGCATACCGAACCGCGCCCGTCAGGAAGCGATTCAGATTCCGCAATCGCCTGAGCAACCGACGAAGCGACGAAGCGACGAAGCGACGAAGCGACGAAGCGACGAAGGTCAACGCCTCTGATGTTGGTTAATTGCAGCCATCAGGAAATCAGCAAATCAAGTCGGGCCGGGGTTGATGCCGGCCCGAGCTACAGCTGCGGATGAACGTCGCGACGCGATGGACGCGCACCCCCGCGTCAACCGTCCGACGAGACCGAGGAATGCGCGAACCGCCGCGATTCGAACCGGGCTGTGGGCAGTTCTGCCTCGGCTACTCGTAGAAGCGCGTGCTCTCGGTCTCTTCGACTGGGCTGTTGATCTGATCGCTCTTCATGCTGATCTTGAAGCGCGTATCGCCGGCGGTCGCGCCTTTCACGGTCAGCGTCCAGCGCGCCTGGGCCTTGGCCGCCAGCGTCGGCAGCGGTGCGAACTTCACCGTCTTGCCTTCGGCCGTTCCCGGCGTCGCGCCGCCGCCGCGGACAAACTCGGCTTCCGGCTGAATCTGGCAGTTGAGAACGATGTTGGTGCCGGTCTCTGTGCCCTGGTTGGTGACGATGATGGTGTAGGTCACCTGGCCGCCGACCTCCATCGGATCGGGATCGTCAACACACTCGAGCAGAATCGCCGGGATGCCCTTGACAACCAGTTCACAACGGGCGGCGGACTCGGCGCAATAGCTGACGGTGGCGGTGTTGTAGACGGTTCCGATGCGGTTGCAGCGCGCCTTGACGGCGAGTTGGCGCGTGCCGCCGGCCTCCAGCGTGCCGATGCGCCAGACGATGCGATTGCCCTCGCGCTGGCCGTTGTTGTCGACGCTGAGCACCTCGATGCCGCCGTCGATCACGTCGGTGACCGTGACGTTGGCCGCCGCCGCGTTGCCGCGGTTCGTGACGGTGATCTCAAAGGTCGCCTCACGATCAAGGTAGCGCATCGGCGGGCAGCGCTTGGTGATCTCGACCTGCGGCTGACCGGCCGGCGGCGGCGGGGGCGG
>CAYQLG010000129.1:0-10531 GCA_964418235.1 uncultured Planctomycetales bacterium | reverse complement strand
GGGGCAGAGTTGCTTTGCGGCGCGGCGGCCACGGCGGCGCGCGTCGCCGCGGCGCTGCCGCACTGCACGGTGGCGCATCTGGCCTGTCACGGCCATTTTTCAACACAAGAGCCGCAGTCTTCCGGCCTCAAGCTCGCGGATCGCTGGCTGACGGTGCGGGAGTTATTGCAACTCCGGCTGGATTGCGATCTGGTGACGCTGAGCGGCTGCGAGACCGGTCAGAGCGATATCGGTCGCGGCGATGAGCTGGTCGGATTGATGCGGACGTTGTTAGCCGCCGGCGCGGCGGCGCTGATCGTCAGTCTCTGGCCGGTGCACGACGCGGCCACGCGTGAATTAATGCGTCGATTCTATTCTGGATTTGCGTATGATACAGTTGGGCAAGCCACGGCGACGACCTTGAGAGCGGCCCAACGCGAAGTCCTGCGCGAGCGTGAGCATCCGGCATTTTGGGCGCCGTTCGTCACGGTTGGAGAGGGCACTGCGTCATGAAGCACCGCAACAAGATTCGCATTTTCGCGGCGCGCTTGGCGACCGCGCTGTCACTACTCACGGGCGCCGCAGCCGCGGCACAGGGCGCCGGGCCAGACCCGGCCGTCGCAGACCGCGTCGTGCTGCGCCTGAAACCCGGCATCAGCATCGCCGCGTTTCACCTGCGATATGGCAGCGCGCCGGCGGAATTCGCGATTCCATCACGCGAGATCCACGTCGTGCGCCCGCCGCTGGGCGAAGCAGCGCTGGCCTTTGCCGACCGCATCGACCGCGAACCGGAGGCGCAACGGTGGGTCGTCTGGGCTGAGTTGGAGTATGTCGGCGACGCCCCCGAAGGCAGCGCCCGTATCTTCTTTTTCCTCGAGTCACCCGACCCCGGCGGCTACACCTCGCAACCGGCGTGGGATCAGATCGACCTTTCCGGCGCAACTGAAGTATCAACCGGCGGCGGCGTAACCGTCGCGGTTGTCGATACAGGCGTCGATCCCGGACATCCGGCTTTGGCCGGCAAGATCGCGCCGGGCGCCGCCAGTTTTGCGGCCGATTCGACCAGTTTTCTTGACGCCGCGCCGCCCATTCCCATCGATAGTGACGGCGACGGCACGCCCAACGAGATGGTCGGACACGGCACGCACGTCGCGGGCATCATCTCGTGGACGGCGCCGGATGCGCTGATCCTGCCGATCAAAGTGCTCGACGCTGATGGGAACACGACCAACACGCGGCTGTCCGCGGGCATCTTTCACGCGATCGACGTGGGCGCCGACGTGATCAACGTCAGCGCCGGCTCGACCTACAACTCCAAGTCATTCGAAGACGCGATCGGCGAGGCGCGGGCGCGCGGCATTCCGGTCATCGCCGCCGCCGGCAATCTCAATCGCCGCACGCCGGAGGAGTTTCCGGCGATGCAGGAGTCGGCGATCGGGGTGGGGGCGGTCGGCGCGGACGATCGCCGGGCCGATTTCAGCAATTATCACGAGCGGCTCGCGCTGGTTGCACCGGGCGAGGCTGTGTTCAGCGCGTTGCCGGCGGCGCGCTATGCCGCTTGGGATGGGACGAGTTTCGCGACGCCGATGGTCGCGGGGGCGGCGGCGCTGCTGATTGCGGACCGGACGGAATGGCCCGCCAGCGAGGCGCGCGTCGATCAGGTGCGCGCGTTCTTGCAAGCCGGCGCGACGCCGATCGACGCGCTCAATCCCGGTTATGAAGGCATGCTGGGCGCGGGGCGGCTCGATGTCTCCGCGGCGCTGCGCGTCGAGCTGCTCTTTGAGCCGCAGACGCCGGTCGACGTCGGCCCCGGACCCATCGCGATCACGACGGCGGATTTCAATAACGATGGCCGGGCCGATCTGGCGCTGGCCAAGACCGACGAAGCCGCGCTCGCCGTGCTGCTGGGGCGCGTTGGCGGGGCCTTCGAGCCGCCGATCCCGCTGCCCGTGACCGTGCCGGCGGTGACGGTCGTAGCCGCCGATTTCGACGGCGACGACTGGATCGATCTGGCTGCGCTCGACGATGAATTGGGCCGGCTCTCGCTCTTCCGCAATCTCGGCGGATCGTTCGCTCCAGCGATCACGCTCTTCGCGTGCGCCGGCAATGGGCTGGTCGCGGCCGACTTCACGGGCGACGGTCGCCTCGACCTGCTCTCGACCTGCGAAGATTTCAATGCGGCCCGGCTCTATCGCAATACCGGCGGTTTCGCGTTCGTCGCCGCCGGCGACTATCCGGCCGGTACGCGGCCCGAGACGCTCGCCGCCGGCGACGTAGATGGCGATGGCGACATCGACGCGATCGTCTCGAATCGGCAGGGCGAAATGATCACGCTGTTGCGAAACAACGGATTCGGCGGTTTTGTCGGAAGCGCCGTCCCGTGCGGACAGGATCCGCGGCTCGTGCACCTGGCTGATCTCGATGGCGACGGCGATCTCGACGCGCTGACCGGCAATCATCGCGGACCGGGCATTTCCATCCTGCGCAACAATGGCAGCGGCGGCTTCAGCATGGCGGCCACGCTGGTCGTACCGGGCGATCGCGTGCCACAGGCTTTCGCCGTCGCCGACATGGATTGCGACGGCGATCGCGACGTGGCCTTTACCAGCGAAGAGGTCGGTACGCAGCTCGTCTCGATCCTGCTGAACACCGGCGGCGCCGGGCTGAGCTTCACCGGGCCGCTCAGCTACACCACCCAGAGCGGGCCGATCGGCGTAGCCCTGCCTGATTTCGACAGCGACGGCGACCCCGATGTCGTGGTCGCCAACAACCTCACCACCACGATCAGCCGTTTTCGCAACGGCACCTGCGCCCGGCGGTCGAAGGGCGACCTTAACTGCGACGGCGTGGTGAACTTCGACGACATCGATGCGTTCGTGCTGGCCGTGCTTGGGCCGGTAGCGTATCGCCAGCGCTATCCCGATTGCCCGCTTCCGCTCGCCGACCTGACCGGCGACGGCCGCGTCAACTTTGACGATATCTCGCCCTTTGTCGAGCGCGTGGTGTCGGTGGGAGGGTAGGAGGCGCGCGGTGAGTAGCGAGTTACGAGTAGCGAGTAGCGAGTTACGAGTAGCGAGTAGCGAGTAGCGAGTAGCGAGTAGCGAGTTACGAGTAGCGAGTTACGAGTAGCGAGTCGTAAAGTTTGAAGTGCAAAGCGCGAATGGGGATCGCCGCATGAAGCGGCGACTTTATCACTTTATCACTTTATCACTTTATCACCTTATCACATTGTCACGCGCTCGCTTGCGTTGCTGATGAAACCGCCGCGATCGATGGGGCAGCGCCGATTTGTCACGGCTCGCCGCGCTGAAGTCGTGTGGCTTTCTATCCCACCAGCGCGGCGACGAAAGGCGTGATGTCGTCGAAATCGATGCGGCCGCTGAGATCGACGTCGGCGCGATTCACGTCGCAGAGCGGATAGCGCAATTCAAACAGCACCGGCGAAATCAGCGCGAGCACAAACGCGTCGATGTCGTCGAAATTGGTCGCGCCGCTGCAATCGACGTCGCCGGGGCACGCCAGCCGCCAGCGTGCGACGCGCGTGGCGGGGCGCCCGTCTGCGGAGGAGAAAGTGCCGCCGGCCCAGACGGCCGCGCCGCTGCCATCGTTAAACGGCAGGAGCGCAAAGATCTCGTCATTGACGCCAGCGCCCAACGGCAGCCAGGTGCTGCCGTTCCAGGCGGCGCCGCCCGGGCGGGACATGCCGCCGGCCTGGGTGAAAAGCCCGCCGACATAGAGCAGCGGCCCCGCGCCGGAATCGAGCACGGCGAACGTGCGGATATTGGCGTCGAGTCCGCCGCCCAGCTCTTCCCAGCGCAGCCCATCCCAGGTGGCGGCGCGGCGCGCGACGGTTGGGCCGGCTTGTGTGAACTCACCCCCGAGATAGAGCCGCGCGCCGCGCCCGTCGTCAAACACGATGGCCTGTCGAACAAGGTCATTGACGCCGCTGCCGACGCCCGACCAATTCTGGCCATCCCAGCGGGCGACGTTGCTGACCGGCAGGCTCCCGCCGGCGGTGGTGAATTCTCCGGAGACGAACAGCGCCGGTCCGCGGCCATCGTCGAAGGGTACGATGGCGCGGACGCTCAGCCCGATGCCCGCGCCGCTGGTTACGCCTGCGCCGAGCGGCGACCACACGCCGTTCTTCCAGCGGGCAATGCCGCTCGCGGCGACGCCGCCCGCGAGCGTGAAGTTTCCGCCTACAAACAGAGCCGGACCGCCGCCATCGTCAAAGATGGCAAAGCCCTGCCGAACGATGCTGTTGGTTCCGCCGCGCATGTCGTCATAGCGGAAGCCGTTCCAGCGGATGATGTTGTGGGCTTCGCGGCCGGCGAAAAAGGAGAAATCTCCGCCGATGTAAAGTTCGGGGCCTTGGCCATCGTCATAAACTGCGAGCATCTGCACGAAGGCGTTGCCGATATCGCTTGCTTCCGGTAACGCCTGCCAGGCGCGGCCGTCCCATCTCGCCACGCCCGGCGAGAAGGCGCCGCCGGCGGTCAAGAAGGATCCGCCCGCGTACAGCATGGGGCCGGTGCTGAAGCCTTCGCCAAATACGGCCAGCGCACCGATGACGCCACCGACTCCCGGATTACCGGGCAGCGTGTCCCAAGCCGCCGGGCAGGGCTGGCCTGCGCCCGCCAGCGCATGCGGCGACAGGGGTAGGTTTGTCCATGTCAGCCCAAGCCCGATAGTGACGGCGACGCAGCAGCGCATGCTTCTTCTCCTCCGCACGGGGCAGGCCCTGCTATCCATTGCGAAAATCCACCGGCGGTTAATGAAATGTAGCCAGCGAAAATGAGCCAATCAAGGATAAAACGCAGCGGAGCTGACGAGGGGGCGACGAAAACAGCTTGCCAACGATGGCATCGATGCATGTGTGTGGGCGAGGCAGCATGCCGGCACTCGACAGGCTGGAAGCCTCTCCCACCCAGGCGTGCCAGAGTTGCCGAGGTGCGGCTGGCAAGCTGCCGGCCGCTCAAGCCCGTCAGCGCGACGCCCGCAGTTGCCACCAGCGCATCGTTGCGAAGGGCGCTTCGAGCAGCAGCCGCAGCATCTGGGCCGTCGGGATGTGCGAGGCAAGCTGCGTGTCTTCCGCCGGGCGGAGGGCGCGTTGCGGCCACTCGCGCAGCAACAGGGCAGCCAGCTCGCCGGTCAGCGCGCCATCGAGCGTAACGTCAGGCGATAAGTCGGCGATGACCCCCTCCAGCGTCAGCAGGCTCTTGCGAAACAGGAGCAGCTCGCGCGGCAGCTTCAACCCGGCCTCCTGCACCGCGCGATCGAGGATCAGCATCAGCCAATGCAATCCCGGCAACCTGGCCGGCGGCGCCGCCGCAGACGCATCCGTCCCCGCCAGGGCGTCGCCGACCAGCGTGCGCAGCGCGCCACGAACGGCGTCGAGCAGCGCCGCCGGGCTTGCGGGCGGAGCCATGGCCAGCGCGCTCAGCTCTCGCGCGATCTCCTCCGGGTCGCAGCGCACCGCCGCCAGCAGCACATGCGTCAGCACAACGCGCTGGCGCTTGCCGAGCCGCGCGGACAGGCTCCAATCGAGCGCACCGACCGCCTGTTCATGCGCCAGCCAGAGCAGATTGCCCGCATGCGGGTCGGCATGGAACAGGCTGTGCTCATCGCTGCGCCATAGCGCCTCGGCCACCAGCGCCCTGGCCGTCAGCAGAGCCGCCCGGCGGCGCGCCGCGCGCGACTCCGAAGCCACAGCGCGATCCGATCCGGGCGAAGCCGTGCCGCTTGCGGCTGACGAATCGGCGGATGCTCCCAAGCCGTCATCACGGCCCGCGCTCATCATGACAGCCTCAGGCCAAGCGTCGATTTGCGTCAGCTTCACGCCGTCAAGTCGCTCCATCAGCGTGAGCCGCGGCGTCGATTGAGGCAACAGCCGCGGCACGCGAAAGCCGCGCGTCTCGCGATAGGCGTTCGCCGCGGCGAGGAGGTTCTCTTGCTCCTGAGCCACGTCAATTTCGCTGAGGAGCAACGCGCGCAACGTCTCGAAAAGCTCCTGATAGTCGAGCGGCGGCAAGCGATAGGCCGCGCAGCGCTGATCGAGATAGGCCCCCAGCCGCGGCCAGATGTCCAGCTCTTGCGTGAGCCGGGCCGCCGCGCGCGGCTTGAGGATTTTCACCACGGCGCCCTGAGTTTCCGAGCCAATGCGAAGGCGTACCGGGAAGACCGCGGCCACGCTGCCCTCGGCCAGCGCTTGCGCACCGACGGCGATCTCTCCGCTTTCGAGTGCGCCGGCCCAGTCTTGTTCGAGCCATTCACGCTGCGCAGGAACGAGCGGGCCGCCGGGCATTGATTCGAGTTGCTGTAAACGGCGGCGCAGCTCGAGCGGCAGCGGGCGATGCCGCGCCAGCATCTGTCCGAGCTTGTGCAGCGTCGGGCAGGCCTGGAGCAGCGTCAAAGCCCTTATTGCCGCCGGCGCCCCCGGCGGCAATGCGGCCTGCGCGCAAGTTAGCTCCTGCTGCCGCTCTGCCGGCAGCGCCGCGAAAAAGAAATCGAGCGCGTCGGCCAGCAGCGGCGCATGCGACAGCAAGCTCGGCGGAAGCAACTCCGCCAGCGCGAACCCATGAGAAAACAAGCCGGCCACTATTGCAGAGCCTTCTGCGCCGCGCGGATGACGACGTCTTCGCTGCTCCGCGCGTCCCATTTGATTTCAATGTCCGGAGCAATGCCGACGCCCTCAAGCAGCCGACCGTCCGGCCCATAGTCACGCCACGACGGCAGCAGCACGGTCACGCCATTGCCCAATTCGTGCGGCTTCGGATTGCCCGAGCTGCCATAGGTCTTCTCGCCGACGAGCTTGCAGCCGGGCATCAACTTCATCATGAAGATGAATGACTCATTGCTGCTCATGTTGGCCGGACCGATCAAAACGGCGACCTTGCCGCGATAGGCGGGCCGGCCCTTCGAAGGCTCCACCGTGCGGTCGTGCCGCGGACCAAAGCCGTCCTTGGCCGCGGGGGCGCGCACGTCGCTCTGCGAATAGACGCCGGCCTTCTCCAGAAAGCACCCGGCAAACTCGCGCGCCAGCCGCTCGTCGCCGCCGCCGTTCGGACGGACGTCGATGATCAACCGCGGCGATTTCTGAAGCTCCTCCAGCAACGGATAGAGTGCGTCGAAATCCTTCTCGCGGCTGCGCTCCCAGTTATTGATGAGGATGTAGCCGCTCTCGTCGGCGCCCTCACCGACGACGCCGGTCACGACGCTGCGATTCACGTCTTTCAGGTCGCGCACGGTCGCTTTGAGCTTGGCCACGTCAAAATTGACGCCGCCCATGCGCCGGTGCGTCGCCACGAAGATGTCGCCGACGCGCACCGAAATATGAATGTCCTGTGCCGCCGAGAGATACTCCGCCGCGGCGCGCGAAAAACCGCCGACGGTCTGAGCCTCGTCGAAGCGCGGCCCAAACTCCTTGAGCCGTGCCGGCCAGTCGATCTTTAGACGATCTCGATAAGAGTAGTGCGCGTCGAGCGCTTTCAGCAGCTTTTCGGCGGCCGTTTTGTTGCTCTCCGGCGTCAGCGGCTTGGCGGGGGCTTCGCCATCGGCGGCGGTCTTGAATGTAACCGGGAAGACCTCGGCGGGCACGCCGGCGGCGCTGCGCGTGTTTTGGGCCGCGGGGCAATTCACGCTGAAGCTATACGTGTGACCGGGTTCGAGCTTGACCGGCATAATGAGCGTGCGCGGGTCTTTCCAGGATGGCTTGCCATTGAGCTTGGGAAACGCCGGCCCGCCGCCGCAGATCGAGTGGCCGCCGGTCGTGTTCATATCCTGATCAAATTCGAAGCGAACCTCGGCCAATGCAGGATCGACGCCGATATCGGCATTGTCGGGCACGGCGCGGACCACGCGCGGCGCCGCGGCCGGCGCCGGCTGGGACAGGCAATACAGCAGCATCACGGCGCCGCCGATTGCGACGGGGCTACGTCGATATACGGCGGTTTGGCGCACGGGGCGCACGGGGCGCGACGCGATCTGCCTGCGGCACGCTGTCTGGCTCAATGGCCCCGGCTGGTGTCGTCCGAACAGATCGGTCGCCAGATTGTCCCTATTCCGGCCTTGTTTAGCGTTCATATCATCCTTTCTGAACATGGTTCTGCGCTCGCCGGTGCGTCGCCGATTCACGCCCAAACCACATACGCAAAACCCCGATGACAGGCGTATGGATTTAAGCCGAACCATGTTATCCGGCCGCGGCCAGGCGCCGCGCTACGTCGCCTGTGGCGGGCGCAGCAGGACATGAAACCGGCGGCGGCCGAGCAACTCGCCCCCGGCCAGCATCTCAAACGCATACTGCCCGGGCACCGGGATCCGCAAACCCTGCAACGAAAACACCAGATCGACCACGGCGAGCGGATCAGGCGCTTCGACCTGTCCGCGGCCCGAAAAATGCACGCTATCGTCGGAATCATGCACAAAGCGCAGCTCGACTTCACAGCGCCCGTTCAACTCCGACAGTGACGCCAGCACCGAAATCTGCTGCACCTGGCTCGGCACGCTCGGCACGATGATCGTGTTAAAGATGCCAATGGCGCTCTTTTTATTCGTGAATTTGTCGTCAATGATCTGGTCGCAGATCAGGAACGAAACCAGCGTCGGGACGACGGGCGATCCGATCGGCATGGCCAGGACTCCTTGTGCAGCCGATATGATAACAGCATGCGAACTTCGGCGAACATTCCGGGCGGCTGGCTCCGGCGGGCCGCCCACGGCGCGGCGCTCGTGGCGCTCGGCGCGTTGACGTTGCTCACGGGCTGTGAAACGACGCAGTACATCATTCAACAGGGCCTCGGCCAGCTCGAGGTCGTCGCCAATTCCGTCCCGATCGACGACGTGCTCGCCGGCGGCGGGCTGGAGCCGGAGGCCGCCCGCAAGCTCCGCTTGATTGTCGAAGCCCGCGAATTCGCCGTGAACGCGCTGGGCCTCTCCGCCGGGCGCAGCTATACGCTTTATCACGAGACCGGCGGCGAGCCGGTTTCGTACAACGTCTCGGCATCGCGGCGCGACGCGCTCGAACCGAAAAGCTGGGACTTCCCGGTCATCGGGCGGATCGACTACATCGGCTATTTCAACAAGGCCGACGCCGAGGCGCAGCAGGCCCGTCTCGAAAGCGACGGCTACGACACGTGGATGTATCCCGTCTCGGCCTATAGCACGCTCGGCTATTTCCCCGACCCGGTGCACTCCAGCATGTTGAAGCGCGATGACGGCGTGATCGTCGACACGATCATCCACGAGCTGGCCCACAACACCATCTACGTCAACGGCAACAGCAACTTCAACGAAAGCATGGCGACATTCATCGGCCGGCAGGGCGCGATCCTCTTCTATGAGCAGCGGGGCGAAGAGGGCCGCGCGATGATCGACGCGTTGCGCCGCCAGAATGCCGATACGGACAAGATCAACGCCTGGCTGATCGAGTTGAATCAGGCCCTGCGCGACTTCTACGCCTCCGGGCGCTCATCGCAGGAAAAGATCGACGGGCGCGAGGCCGTCTTTCAACAGGCCCGCGAGCGATTTGCAAATGAGGTCGCGGCGACCTTGGCCGAGCCGGGGCGTTATCGCGGCTACGCCAATCTGCCGACCAACAATGCCTATATCCTGCTCAATCAGCGCTACAACCTCGATCTCGGCGTCATGAGCGGAGTGTACGAGCGCCGCGGGGGCGACTTCGCGGCGTTTCTTGATGAAATGCGCGCCGCGGCCCGAGCCGCGGATCCGTTCGAGCATCTCCGCAACGTCGCGAAGTAGCGTCAACCGGCCGCACCGCGCCTCTTAGCCAAATCGCGCCCGTTAGCTGAACCGCGCCCATCAGGAAGCGATTCAGATCGATCCACGCCGGATCAACCCGATCGAAGCGACTCGACACTTGCCTGACCCTCGAGAGGTTTCGATCGACTTTCGGCGTCAAACCGGTGCTGGGCCAGACGATCATTGCGGATTTGATCTTCCCCTTCGTCGCTTCGTCGCTTCGTCGCTTTGTGGCTCCGTCGCTTTGTCGCTATTCAGGGCCGTTGCAGAATCAAATCGCTCCCGCACGGTCGCGGTTCGGTTCATGCCGGCAAGGCCTGACCACTCCCTGATATTCGCGGGTCTGCGATGGGAGTGTTCGCGGGCGCGTCGTGTGACGGCGCCGTTCTCGCAAAGCTTCACCGCGATCGACCGGCGTCATCGTCTCCTACGTCTAACTCGCGGCGACGGCTTATGCTGTCGCGATACGGTCGGCGCTGTTGCCGGCTCGGCGGGTCATGCGAGGGTGTCAGCGTTGTTTGAGCTTTTTCCGCGACGATGCGAAGCCGAATTGATGGACGCGCCCGCGCTCGACGTGACCGAGCATGACGCCGGCTTGCGCGGGTTGGCGCGCATCAATCGGCTTAGCCGCAGCGAGGCGATCTACTGGCGGGCGTTGCAGTCGTTTCTGACGCCGGCGAAAGGGCGGCCGCTGCGACTGCTCGACCTCGCCAGCGGTGGCGGCGACGTGCTGATCGCCCTCGCGCGGCGGGCCGCGGCGCAGGGCGCGGCGCTGCGCATCGGCGGCAGTGAT
>CAYQLG010000128.1:0-11005 GCA_964418235.1 uncultured Planctomycetales bacterium | reverse complement strand
AAAATTCACAGGCTCGGAGGCCCATGCTACCCTCGTTTCGAACCCGCAAATTCAACTGTGACGAAGCACTAGTTCATATCCAACCGTCGCCACATCGCACCGTCCTCTACTCTTGGTTGGGCAAACCGCATGCCAGTTGCCGCAGGACGGCCAAGCTGCCGCTGCCAATTGTGGCTGCAGCGCCTATACTGTCTGCCATGATTCCATGGTCCTGTTCTCGGTCATTTTTTGCCTGCGCAGAGCAGGTTCTGCGCGGTGTTTGCTTGGAGCGCGCACGTTGCCGGATTGGCGCCCCACGCAGTTCTGCGGGTCACCGCGCCGGCACGGTCCTGGGCCGATTGGGCGGGGCAGGGCCGCAGCTTGTGATATGTGCGCTCGCGCTGCTGACAGCGCTGACGCCCTCCGCAGCGCTGGCGGATCAGGACTGGTTGCCCGCGCCGGCGCTCATCGAGCCGCGTGAAGGAACCGCCCCCGACTTGCCGCCCAGCGTGACGGCCGGCAGCGCCGGCATCGGCAAATGGAGCTGTACGTTTCGATTCAAGGATCCGCAAGCTCAGCGCGTCCATCTCGCCGGCACGTTCAACAACTGGGATCGTCAGGCCACGCCGATGAATGGGCCAGACCCCGAGGGTTGGTGGGGCGGGCACGTCGTCCTGGCGAATGGCGTGCATCAGTACAAGTTCATTGTGGATGGTCAGCGCTGGCTGGCCGACCCGCAAAACCCCATCGGCCTCGACGACGGCCATCAGGGCAAGAATTCGGTCTTGAAGCTCGGGCGCATTTACACTTTCACGAAATCTCCCGCGGCGGTGGGCGATGGTTTGATTGAGGGGCTGGCGCTTGAGCATCTGCCCGAGTCGCTTTTCTATGCGCAGCGCACGTCGTCGGACATGTCGCTGCTGCGCTATCGCACACTGGCCAACGACGTCGAGAGCGTTCAGGTCGCGACCTCTCTCGGCATCATGACCCCGATGAAAATCGCCCTGCGCGGGCCGGTCTTTGCGATCTATGAGGCGCACGTTGCGACGCCTTTGCCGCGCACCGACCAGACGCTCACATACACCTTTGTCTTACAGGATGGAACCAAGCGCGTGAGTCACTTTACTACCTTCGAAGCGCCGCCGGTGAATGTCGATCGTTTTGTGACGCCGGAATGGGCGCGTCAGGCGATCTGGTACCAGATCATGGTCGATCGCTTCCGCAACGGCGAGAGCGCCAATGATCCGCCCAATACGCACCCATGGCGCAGCGAGTGGTTCACGCCGGCGCCTTGGGAGGGCAAGGATGGTCGCAGCTTCTATAGCGGTTATATCTATGAGCGCATGTATGGCGGCGACTTTCAGGGCGTCGAGCGGCAACTCGGCTATCTGAAAGAGCTGGGCATCACCGCGATCTATTTCAACCCGGTCTTTCAGGCCGAGAGCCACCACAAATACAACGCGACCAGCTACATCCACATCGATGACCGCTATGGCGTGAAGGGCGCTTATGAAAAGGTCGCCCCGCACGAAGATTTGGCCGACCCCAAGACCTGGCAGTGGAGCGAGAGCGACAAAATCTTCCTGGCCTTTCTGAAAAAGGCCAAAAGCATGGGGTTCCGCGTCGTGCTCGACGGCGTTTTCAATCACGTCGGCATCGATTTTCCGGCTTTCCTCGATGTGAAAGCCAAGGGCCAAACCTCCAAGTACGCCGAGTGGTTCGATGTGACTTCGTGGGAACCGTTCAAGTACAACGGCTGGGCCGGCCACGACGCGCTGCCGGCGTTCAAGAAAAACGAGAACGGCTTCCATTCGCCGCAGGTGACCGAGCACATCTTCAACGTCACGCGGCGCTGGATGGACCCCAACGGCGACGGCGATCCGTCCGATGGCATCGACGGCTGGCGGCTCGACGTGCCGATGGATGTGCCCATGCCCTTCTGGTATGAGTGGCGCAAGCTCGTGAAATCGATCAACCCCGACGCTTACATCGTCGGCGAAGTCTGGGACCGGGCCGAAAGCTGGCTCGACGGTCGCAGCTTTGATGCGGTGATGAACTATCAGTTCGCGCACGCCGCCGTCGCCTGGATTTTTGATCAGAAGAAAAAGATCAATGCGACGGCGATGGATCACCGCCTGGCGGAGCTGCGGCTGGCGTATCCGCACGCGGCGACGGTTGTGCTGCAAAACCTGCTGGATAGCCACGACACCGACCGGGCGGTCTCGATGGCGCTGAATCCCGATCGCGTCTATGACCGCGGCAACCGCGTGCAGGAGAAGGATGGCGAAAAATATGACAACTCCAAGCCGCCGGCCTGGGCCTATCAGAAGCTGCGGCTCGCGGCGCTTCTGCAGATGACCTACGTCGGCGCGCCGATGATCTACTACGGCGACGAAGTCGGCATGTGGGGCGCCGATGACCCGACCTGCCGCAAGCCGATGCTCTGGGAAGACCTGCAGCCATATGAACGGCCTGAAGAAAACTTGGTGATGAAGGATCTCCTGACCTATTACAAGGAAGTGATCAAGCTGCGGCATGATTTCGCCCCACTGCGAACCGGCGACATCCAGACCCTGCTGACGAATGACGCGGCGGATGTATGGGCGTTTCGACGCTTCGATGCGCAGGAAGAGCTGATCGTCGCGCTAAATGCGAGTGACAAGCAGCAGACGGTGAAAGTCGCGCTGCCCGATCATCGCGTGAATCGTGATTGGCAGTACGTCTTTGGCGCAAGCGGACCGCCGCGCGTTGTGGAGCAGGAGTTGGAGCTGTCCATCCCTGCGCATGCGGGCGTCGTGCTGCACACGAAATCGGCGATGAAGTAGAGCGTCCGCTTAGCGGTAGAACTAAACCTGCGCGTTTTTGCTCGGCTCCGCGCGTGACGGATGATGCTGAGCCTGTTTCGCGGCGCCGGCCCGCCGCGGGGATGCTTCGTATGGAATTTCTTCAGTACGTCGTCGATCTCTTCCTGCATCTCGACAAGCATCTGCAAGCCGTCACGACGCAGTATCAGGCCTGGACCTATCTGATCCTCTTCGCGATCATTTTTGCCGAGACCGGGCTGGTCTTTACGCCCTTTCTGCCGGGAGACTCGCTGCTCTTCGCGGCGGGGGCGATCGCCTCGCTCGGCGATCTCAACGTGATCGGGCTGTTTGTGCTGCTTTCGGTGGCGGGCATCATTGGCGACACGGTGAACTATTGGATCGGCAAGTATCTGGGCCATGCAATCGTCCGCCGCGGTGATACGTGGTACTTCAAGCGGCGCTATCTCGATGAGACGCACGCGTTCTTCGAGCGCTATGGCGGAATGACGATCATCATCGCGCGCTTCGTGCCGATCGTGCGCACGTTCGCGCCCTTTGTCGCAGGGATCGGCGCCATGACCTATTCACGGTTCATCGCGTATAACGTGATCGGCGGCATCTTGTGGGTGGGTATCTGCCTCTTCGCCGGCTATTTCTTCGGGCAGATTCCGTTTGTCAAGAAGAACTTCTCGCTGGTCGTGCTGGCGATCATCTTTGTTTCGATCCTGCCTGGCATCGTCGCGTTCTTCGTGCGCCGCAAGCCCGCCCCGGCCGACGCCGTGATGGAACCCCAAGCAGAGCCGCGACCGTAACGCAACGATTCAGCATTCGCACTGCGCCGATGCGTCGAATCACAGCTATCGACGAGGCGACGCCACAACACGCAGATAAACAACAAAACCGGCGACCCTTACACTAGGAGCCGCCGGTTTGAATTTTTCTGGCAGGTGGGCGTCACGCCCAACGCCGAATCAGGATCGCCTGCTGGGCTTAGCGACGACGCAGACCGAGCATGCCCAGTGCGAGCAGCGCCAGCGATGCCGGCTCCGGCACAAACATCTCGTAATTGGTCGTGCCGCTGGCCGTATCGCCCGCCGTCAGCGAGAAGCGCAGCTGGGTGCTCATGCTCGAGACGCTCTCAATCACGTCGCGGCGACCGAGCGTCGGGTCATTCTCAAACGCCGAGACGCTCTGCTCCGGACCAGCGTACATCTGCTGGATGAGTGTGCTGAAGCGCGTGCCGGCCCGACCGAGGCCGTTGTACGAAGCGAGGAAACCACCCAGATGATCATCACCCGGCTGAAGGCCAACCAACGTAGCGCCATCAGAGTCTTCAGGCCGCTGGCCGTCGGTGATCGTGAAGGCTGCGATCGCGCGGCCCTCAGGATTGACCATCGTATCAAACGTCAGCAGGGCGGAGGTGATTTCAAATTCCGTCAGCTCCGGACCGGACTGCACGGCAAACTGCAGCGAAATCGTCGGGTTGCTCGCGGCATCGCTGAAAAGCGCAGGGCGGAGATACTCAAAGCCGAACTGTTGCAGCGAGGCAATCTGGCGGCCGCCAGAGACCAGGCTGATGTTGGTCGTCTCCGACCAGGCGATGTCATCGCTATCGGACGAGAAGGCGCTGCCCAGATCACGGGCACGAATCTCGTGCAGGGCGGTGCCCAGACTGTTGGTCGCGCGGATGCTGAAGAGCACATCATCCGGATTGATGGCCAGCACGGCGCTCGACGACAACAAGCCGAGTCCACCAGCACAGACAGCCACAAAAACATTCCGTCGCATCGTCATCCACTCCATTGTGTGTTTTACTCGCTATTCGCGTGCATCTGAACGGCCAAAGGCCGCCAGCCCGGGTAGGCGCCGACCGCTACTCGCGCCGGCGATTGATTTTTCATTCAACATACAAAGTCGGCATGCGGGAGCGTGTGCCGCTTTCTTCCTCTACCAATATAATACGCAGAACGCGTGCCATCTGCCAACCCGACTGACAGCCTGCAGACTCCACCTGAATAACGGCTGAGCGAACCGGATATTCAGTGGTTCGCCGGCGCGGCCGGGCGGGGCTGTCGGATGCGTGAGCTAACCGTCTGATATTTCAAGGGATAGACCGGCGAGAAAGCGACATCGGCCGGCTAGAGCAGGAAAGAGGGCGGCGAAATAGCGTCCCAATTTTGGCGTCAGAAAAATTTTTGCTGTCCAATAAAAAAGTTACCCGCGGCTCCGGGTATCCCGGGGCGGCGGGTAACTCTGAGTTGAAGCGAACTCAGGCTATGTGCGGATGCGTGGCCTCGTTGAGCGATTTAGCGGCGACGCAGACCGATCAAGCCAAGGGCGAGCAGAGCGATGCTCGCCGGCTCCGGAGTAATCCGGTAGTTTGTCGTGGCGCTCGCGGTGTCACCACCCGTGACGGTGAACTGCATGCGAACGCTCATGTCGCTGACGATGCCGGCGATCGGACGATCACCCAGCGGCGGATCATTTTCAGCGACGGAGAAGCTGCCGCCCGGCGGCGGGGTGACGCCCGAGATCAGCGACGAGAAGGTCGTGCCGCCCGGAGCGAAGCCATTGTATTGGGCGAGATAGGCGCGATCGCCGACGCCCGTGCCGTCGAGCTGAGCGAAGTCGGAGAAATCGGCGTCGGTGCAGGTGTACGCTGCGCTCGCGCGGCCGACGGCGTCACCGAAGTCAGCGAAGTCGAGCAGGCCCGACTCGATGACGAACTCAGTCGTTGAGTCACCGGCGGAGACAGCCCACCCGATGTTGATCTGCGGATCGTCGGCGTAAAAGCCGGTGGCCTGGTCGAGACGGGCAATCAGATCGCCGTCATTGTCTTCGAGATCGACCGCGGTGGCCTGGTTAAATCGGAAGCGATTCAACGCCGGCACGAATTCCAACGCGCTGAGCGGGATTTCGTAGCTGGCTGTGCCAGCGGCGTTGGTCGCCGTGATGCGGAACGCCCACTGCTGTACGGCGGCGGAGGCAAAATCCGCCGCCAGCAGGGCGGCTCCGAACGTTGCAATCGTCAGTAGTTTTCGCATGATCTATCCTCTGTTTCCCTTCCAAAACAATTATCGCCAGCGCTTCGTAGGTCGCTCTCGTGACCCATCTGACGTTGTCAGTCTATAGTATCCCGAATCTATCGTCAAGCTTAAAATGTCAAGCGCTAGGTCTGCAAGCTCATAATTTTTTTCTTCGCGGATTTTTCTGGCCGGGTTTTCACATCGGACGCATTATCCAAGGCCCATTTCCGGACCCGAACAAATCCCGTTATGATTTCGTAACCATTGTTATCGCTTTGAGTTACATGCCGACATCGGTAGACTGGTCGATTCTTTCTTGCGGCTGCGTTTTCCAGCCCCAGTCTCAGAACGTCTGACCGACCGGCCTCAAAAAACTTTCGGACCCCCGCGAACATTCTCGGCGTCTCCTGCGGCCAAGACGCAGCTTGGATGCCCGCTGCGCCATCGGGCAACCGGCGCCGAAATCCTGTGATTTCCAGTACATTTCGCTGCATGAACGTTCACTACGGCTCGTTGTCGCCGCGCCGACTGGCGGCGTTTTCAACCGTGCCTGGGCGCATTAAATCCGACTATACCGATTTTCGTGTCGAAGAAGTCCCCCTTTATCCGCTCGATGACGCCGGGACCCATCTATTTTTCCTAGTCGAGAAGCGCGGGCTGACCACGGCCCGCGCCGTGCAGGAACTCGCCCGCGCCCTCGGCGTGACCCGCCGTGAGATCGGCTACGCCGGCCAGAAAGACGCCCGCGCCGTGACGCGCCAATGGTTCTCTGTCGAGCACATTACGCCGGAGACGCTGTCGCGGATTGAGCATCCGCGCCTGAGCGTGCTCGAATCGCGCCGACACGGCAACAAGCTCCGGCTCGGTCATCTCCGCGGAAATCGCTTCGTGATTCGCGTCCGTGAGACCATGACGAGCCGCGCCGCCGAGGCGGCCGCGGCGCTGACGGAACTGCAACTGCGCGGCGTGCCCAACTACTTCGGACCGCAGCGCTACGGTGTGCGCGGCGACAACTGGCGCATTGGCCACGCGCTGCTGCGTGATGATTTCGCGGGCGCGTTGCAGGCGCTGCTCGGCGCGCCGCACGAAGCCGACCCGGACGCGCTGCGCGCCGCGCGTGAGGCCTTCGAGGCCGGCGACTATGAGCGCGCCCGGCGGGCCTGGCCCGACGCTTTTCAAGCGGAGCGACACGCGCTGCGCGTGTTGTTGGAAACCGGCGGAAACGCGCGCCGCACTTTGGCGGCGATTGATCGGCGCGCGCGTGATTTTTTCGTCTCGGCGTATCAATCGCGCGTTTTCGACGCCGTTGTCGCCGCCCGGTTGGCCGCGGGTCTTGATCAACTCCTCGCGGGTGAATACGCCTATCGTCACGCGTCGCATAATGTCTTTCGCATCGAGGATGCCGCGCGGGAGCAGCCGCGCGCCGACGCGCTGGAGATCAGCCCGGCCGGGCCCTTGATCGGGCCGCGCCTGTCGCCGGCGCGCGGTCTGGCGGCCGAGCTGGAAGCCGCGGCCTTTGCGGCCTGCGGCGCGGACGAAGGGCTGCTGTCGCACGCGCTGTTGCGTGGTTTGGGCAGCCGCCGACCGCTGCGCTTTCCGATCGAAGAGGCAGGCGTGTCAACCGGCGCGGATGAACGCGGCGAGTTTATGGAGCTGCGATTTTTCCTGCCGCGCGGCTGTTATGCGACGACGCTGCTGCGCGAGATTTTTGACGAACACACCGCCGCCGCGGCGGAAGAGCGTGATGTGGAGTGAGACAAGCAGCGATGGCCGAAGCGCGGCCCCAATGCGTCGTTTACTCGGGCCCAGTGTTGATTTGTTGCTACGTCGCTCCGTTTCTGTGCGTAGTATTCCTGTTCGGGTTGTTGCAGAATCTAAATCGCTTCCTGACGGGCGCGGTTCGGTTTGCGGGCGAGGGCAAGGCGCGGTGAAAGAAAAAGAATCTCCCGGCGTCGCTGCGTTGCTGCGTCGCCTGGCTTCCCATCAGCCCTGCGGGCGGCCGCGGCGGTCGCGATCGGAGATTTCGTCGGCCTTTTTCTGGAATTCCTCGGCTTGCTCGGCCATCTGCTTGAGCCAGCGGCTGATGAAGCCGGGCTTTTTCTGGTTCGTGACGGCGGCCGGCCCCAGGGCGGCGCGGCGCTGTTTCTCGCGATCGATCTGCTTGCGAATGCGCAGCGACTCGACTATGCCGTAGACGTTGCTCGCCATCCAATAGAGATTCAGCCCGCTGGGCATGTAATAAAACATCAGCGGAAACATGACGCACATCATGTTCGCGGTGATCTGTTGCTGACGCATCATCTCTTCGGCGGTGAGGCCCTCGCCGGGCTTGCGCTCGCGCGGGGGCTGGTTCTTGGCGGCGTCGAGTTTGGCGGCCATCGCCGGCTTGGGCATGTATTTCTGCTGCAAATACATGCTGACGCCCATCAGCAGCGGCAAGAGGTTGATCGAAGGAATCTGGGTGAAGATCGTGCCGATGAAGGGCAGCCAGCTCAGAATCGGAATATCGATCGGCGCGGAGAAGCGGATCAGCGCGTCGGGCGCCGACATGTCGCGAATCCACCAGCCGTCAAAGGGCGCATGCCGGAGGTGGATGTCGCTGCTGATGGCCGTCCAGAGCGCCACGAGGATCGGCATCTGCAGGAAGAGCGGAATGAACGCCACGAAGTTGCCCGCGGGGTTGACGTGCTCCTCGCCGAAGAGGCGCATCATTTCCTGATTCTGGCGGACCTTGTCGTTGGCGTATTTATCGCGGATTTCCTGGATTTTTGGTTGAATGCGCGCCATCGACTCCTGCATGAAGAACATCGAGCGCTGCTGCCAGACGGCGAGCGGATGCAGCAACGTGCGGACAATCAGCACCAGGATGAAGATCGCGACGCCGAAGTTCCGCACGATCGCATAGATGCCGTGGAGCAGGCCCGCCATCCATTCCGGCAGCGGCTGAAACGTGCACGTGCAGCAGGTGCGATTGGCGGATTGCAGCAGCGCATAATTCGTCTTCGACGGATCGGCATAGGCCGGGCTGGTCGCCGCCAGCAGGTCTTGATCGCGCGGCCCGGCATAGATTTCAAAGGCATAGGTGATCGCCGTCCCCGGCGGAACCGCCTGCTGCGCGGTCCAAAGCCGGCTGAGACAATCGCCCGCGTCGGTCTGAAGGCCAAGCTCGGGTGCGACGCCCTCAGCGTAGCTGACAAAAGCCGATGGATCGCCGTTGCCGACGATCGGCCGCATCAACACGCCGAAGTATTTGTTGATCAGCGCCGTCCAGACAAACGTGCCCTTGTCGAGCGGAATGAGCTTGGCCGGCTCTCCCCGCGCCATGCCGCGCTGCAGCTCAACGAGCTGTTTGGCGGCACCCAGCTCGATGCCGCCGCCGTTGCGGCGCGCGGCGATCAGCAGGCGCTCGTCATGTTGCAGATCTTCGCGGGCCACGCCGAGAGGGCCATTCTGCGAAAGCTTGATGGTGCGCGCCACGGCGCTGGGGTTCTCGACGGTCAGCGCCAAGGTGAAGACCGGCTTGCCGGAGCTGAGAACATAGGTCTTTCGTATGCGCAGCAGATCGCCGGCGTCGGGCGAGGCGGCGGCCGGCGCCGCGCCATCCGGAGAGCCGGGGGCCGTCGCAGTGGCTGCCGGCGCGCGGAGTGTCGTGACAAAATGGATGCGATCGGCCGCGGCCTGCTCGACCTCCCAGATCATCTCATCCAACTGCCATGCGCGGCTGTCCGGCTCGACAAACATCAGCCGATCCGTCTCAAACGAGCGATAGACGCGACTGCCCGCCGGGCGCGGCCGCACGACCTGATAAGGCTCATTCGAATCGACCCGCTGGCGAAAGAGATAGCGCCCCTTCGCGTCGCGCGAGATCAGTCGAATCGACGCGACGGCGGCGCCTTGCGGCGTCAGCTCGCATTCGAGCGCGTCTCCGCCGCGTCCGCCCAGCGTCAGCGGTTCGGTCGAACGGCCCTGTGTCAGCGCGGGAACAATTGCGCCAGCGGGGCCGGTCGCGGCAACGCCGGCGCTGCCGGCTGTCGTCGGGGCTGTGCTGGGCGTGGGGCTGCCGACGGTCGCTGGCGGCGCGTCGGCGACCGGTGCGCCGGCTGAGGGGGGCGCGGGTTGCGTTGTAGCCGGCGGCTTGGCCGGCCAGAGCGTGTTCAGCAAAAACATGTAGGCAAAAAAAGCCGCGACGGCCCACGCCATCGCGACGAGAAATCGACGCCCTTCTTCCTGCAAAGCAGCGCTCCCGGCTTCGAGCCGAGCCTCGAAGCAGTATTCGTCAGCGGAGGATGGCGCGCGCCGCACCATATCGCCGCGTTGGGATGATACGCCGGAGGCTCTCGCGGCGAAACTATCCGCCGGATTCAAGCATTCGAGCAAGCTGGGCCGGGCGTCTCAGGCGCGCCGCGCTTGGCGCTCGACTTCGCGTCGAACGATCCAGTCGCTCTTGCGCGAGATGCGGCGGGCATAGAGCCGCGCGCGGGGCGAGCGATACTGCAAGCCCAGGTAGGCGAGCAGGCAGCGCAGCCGATCGGTGCGCGTAACGCCCAACATCCGGGCCGAGCTGTCGAGCTGGGCCAGATCTTTGATCAGCCAGCGAAAGCGGAACCATCCCGGCCGATGCACCCGCGCCAGGTCGATCAGCGTGAAGCCCGGCGGAACGCGCGCGTCGAGATCCAGCTCCGCAAAAATATGGCACAGATACAGATCGCGATGGCACAAGCCGGTTTGATGAAACGCGCTGACGAAGCGGCCGATCCGCCGCGCCAGGTCATGACGGGCCGGACCGCGGACGATCGGCCGATTTTCGTGCAGCGCTTGCAGCAGCAGTTGATCGAGCGGCGCGCCGCGGGCGCGCTCAAAGACCGCCACGCTGGCCCACTCCCAGCCTAGCGCCATGCGGTCGGCGGCGGCGACCGCCCGCACGACCGGCACGTACTTTCGCGTCAGTTCGTCGGAACAGTGAAATTCCCAGCGCGCCCGGCTCATGCGCGCCGATTGGCGCCAGAGCCGGTCCCACGTTTCACGCCACGTTGCGGGTCCGTAGCGCTTCACGAACAACACCGTCTCCGACGGTCGCGGCGCCGCGTCGGGCGCGGCGTCTGTCGGCGGTTCATGGGGCGCGCGGATCGTCATCGGCGGCGTCAGCCAGCGCCAGCGCTCGCGCCGGCCCAGGCCGGGCTTGCGCAGCGCCTGCCA
>CAYQLG010000127.1:0-11160 GCA_964418235.1 uncultured Planctomycetales bacterium | reverse complement strand
CGGGCGGCGGCCCTTCGCCCGCGCAGGGCGTGCCCGGCGGTCCGACGATCTATTTCAGCCCCGCCGGCGGATTCAACCGCAACTTTGGCGAACAGGAAGATCGCAACGATGGCCCGAGCGGGCCGATCTTCTCCGAATTTGTGCTCGCCGAACTCGCGCAGCTCTACCTGGATGGCAAGACCGTCAGCCTTGAATCGCTGCACAAGATCGTGGTGAGCCTCGACGACGGTATGGGCGCACGCTACACCGTCTGGCTGCCGCAAGGGCCGGGCGAGCCGCCGGGCCAGTATTTCGAGACGCCGGACGGCGAAGGCACGGTGATTGATCTCGGCGCGCTCTTCGAGGAAATCTCCGAGCTGGGACTCAACAACCCGGATCCGGAGGCTTTCGAAGATGTCGAGGCCACGCTGCGCGACATCCTGCGCGAAGCCCTCGCCGAAACCAGCGAGCCGGAGTTTGAGCGGCTCTTCGACGGAATCCTGACGAATCGCATCACTTCGTTTGAGGCGTATGCCCAGTCGATCCGCGACCGCCGCGCGCATTTGCCCTTCAGCCGCTCCGGTCCGGCGAAGATCTTTGTGCTGGCCGATGGCGACCGCTTTGGCGAGACCGAGCCGGAAGCCGTCACGGTGGACATCCTCTTTGACGCCGTCGGCAACGTCGCCGAAGTCGCCCACAACCCCGCCGGGACCGGCCGCTTCTATATCAGCATGGGCTGGACCGATGAAGATGGCGGCATGACCGTCCACTTCATCTCACGGCAAACGGGCCGCGCGCTGCTGAACCACCGCGGCGAATTCCAGGAAGCCGACATCACCGACGAAGCCCTGTTCGAAGCCGTCGGCGCTGAAACCTTTGCCGAGTTTGTCAGCGATGTGATCACCGGCTATCCGGGCGCGCCGGCCCTGCGCATTCCGAATCCGGAGTTTGACCCGACCCGCGCGCCCGACCCGGAGACCAACGCGCCGAACTTCGAAGCGTATGTCCTGGTCAATCAGCCCGGCCCGGATGCCAATCCCATCCGCGTCGCGGTCGAAGAGACCGATCCGCCGACCGTGACCGTTTCGGAAAGCGGCGAGTATTACCTGTTCTTTACCGAGCAGTCGCAGCAGGAAGGTCTCTTCGCGCTGATTTCCGCCGGCGGCCAGTTCTATGACGACGACCCCGACGCCGAGGGCAACTTCCTGGCCGATGTCGACACAATCATCGGGCTCGACCTGAGCGCCAGCACGTTCACGCACTACTTCGGCATCGACGTGCCGAATCCGGGCTATGACCCGACCGGCGCGCCCTATTACGACGACATCAACGGCAACGGCGTCGAAGATGCCGGCGAGCCGCGCTTTGACTTCCGCGCGTTCCTGCATGACCCCAGCGAATGGCGCTCGACCGCGATTGAGCAGTACTATCGCCGCGCCGACAACGGCGGCCCGGTCGCCATCGAAGATGTCGATTGGTCCTCGGATACGCCGCAATTGCAGGACGGAACCGACCTCGTCGCCCGCACGCTGCGACCACGGCTGAACGCGTTCCGCTTCGGCAACCCGAATGTGACGCTGCTGCTGCTGAGCGCGTTTGCGCCGCCGGAGTTGTTCAACGGCACGCAGGGCATGACCGGCACTACGCGGATGAACCCATTCATGGCGCTGGCGCTGCTCAATCTGGTCTTCGACGGCATCCAGAACGTCACGATGGATGTGGATTGGGACGGCCCGGCCGGCCCAGCGCCGGAGCATGAGGAAGTGCTGAACGCCGACCTGTTCACCGTGCCGATCGGCGATCCGCTGCAACTGATCGTGGACGGCTTTATAGAACTGGCCCAGTAGCCCGACGCTGGTGACACGGGCCACCGTGCCCGCGCCGCCTGCCCGGGCGGTGTGAGCGAAATCGCTTATCGTTCACAGCCGCTCCACCGCGTGAGTTTTCGCCGCCCGCCGCGCACACCCGCGCGGCGGGCGGCTTGCTTCATGGGTACGAACATGAAGCGGCCCCCTACCGCTTGTGGTTCACGGTTTTCAATCGCTTTCATCTCGTCTTTACAGTGGGACATCTGGCAAGCCCGCCGCTCTCAACCGCGCTTCTGGATCCGTGGGTCCTCCGTTCGGATCCGTGTCAACCCTGACAGCAGGCCGATAAGAGTTCCATAACCCATTATTAAGAATGAAGCTGTGTCAAAAATCGACTTCCGCGAAATTGGCCTGGTCGGCTACTATGCCGCTCAGAGCGGATACGATCTCGCCCAAGGCTTGATCGCCCCGGCTACGATGTTCAGGAGCGTAGCCGCGCTGTAAGATGAGCGTGCGAAAACTGCTCTCGCACTCGAAGCCGAGATGTGGTACCGGGTAACGACCGATTGGTTGCCTGCCTAGTTTGGAGGTTGTAGTCGATGACTCCCAGATCCCACGGAGGAGTGGCCGGGTTCTTGGCGCTGGTGGCTGTTTTGGCGCCGATCCCGCTGGCCTTTCTGATGACTGAGCCGGTCTCCGCCGAGCCGCGGAAGTTCATGGTGCTCCTGGCCGAACCCTTCAAGGCTTACGGACCGGCGGGCCGACCGCGCCCGCTGCCCAATTCGGCGGAAGTCTGGGACTACTACTTCGATCAAGTCAAGGACGGCGTTGGCGGCGGCCCGCGCATCGATTCTCACGCCGAGTGGTGGGACGAAATCTCCTACGGCGAAGTGACCGTCAGCGGCAACGTCTACGGCTGGACAGCGGTCCCGTGGCCGACGGTTCCGCCGGGCGGTTCGACCACTGCGGCCCCGACTCCCGGCACGACCGCGCCATTTATCGACTTGAACGGCAACAACGTATTGGACGCCGATCGCGGTGAAAACTTCTTCACGTTTGTTGCCAAATATCGGATGGATTTTGACGGTACTGGCGGTACGGAAGCCGGCGATCAGTATGGCAATTTCGCACCGTTCGAAGTTCCGGGCGCTCGCGCCCGCGACACAGCGGGCAACCCGCTCTTCACGCCGGGTGAGCGATTCCAGGATTTGAATGGCAACCGCGCCTACGACGCTGGTTTCTACGAGTATGGAATCGACAAAAATCGTAACGGTCGGATCGATTTCGAGGCCCCGCTCTTTAGGGCATCGTCATTTGCGGAACTGATCGCAGCTGAGACGATTCCGCCGCCGGCCGGTGCGCCGCAGGGCACACTGCCGACTTTTGTGCGCTGGCGAAATCAAACCGAATGGTTCGACTCCAACCGAGATAATGAGTGGGATTCGACGCGCTTTGATGATTTAGGCCCTATCGCTGACCCGCTGCAGGCCTACACGCTCTTTTTTGGGCCTGGCTTGTCCTATGGCGTATGGTTGGGCGATCCCTACGGAACCGAAATCTGGATCGATCGCAATGGTGACAATCGGCTTGGCCAACGCATGCAGCGGCAAACCGGTGGGCAGGATACTCCGCCCCCGCTCGAAGAATTCATTTTCCGCATCAACAGCGCGGAACAGCAAGAGACCGAGTGGTTTGATCAGCAATGGAATAACAACTTTGATTTTCCCGAGCCGTATGAAGATTTCTTGCGGCGCTGGGGCATTCCAGTCGGCCCCGGAGGTGAAGGTCGAGCGCATAGCTTCATCCCTGTTACCGAAGAGTACATTCGCGCGAACTATCCCGGCGATCCTGAATCGCTTGAGCGGCTCGTCAATCGGACTGGCAACGGTCGTTGCGATTTACCGGATAGCTGGAGCAATCGTGGCACTCAAACAAACACCAACAAGATTCAATTGGTTGAAGAAGAGCTTTTTGCCAACGATGAGCGCACCGAACAGCAACGAATGGCGACCTTCCAATCCTATTCAAGGCAACCCGGCGCGCGCGCGGATGGCGCACCGGCTTGGTGGGAGCCGACCTGGTTGGAACGATATGGAACAACCGCTCCCGAATGGCAGCCCGACCTCACCTACGTCCGGAAATTCAATCCGTCGACACCTGATACTGTCATCCCACGGGTGACCACTGACATTCAACGCCAGATGCCGTTTGGTCCGAACCGCGGCGGACCAATAAACGATGGTAGTGCTTTCGTAGGCAGCTCGTTCGTCGGCGTTGTTCTGCCCAATATCAACGACGAGCGCGACGGAATGTACGATGGTCCAAAAGAGTACGATGACCTGCCGGAGTCGATTTATCACCGCGCCGGCGACGGCTCGCTTGGAAGCATCACATCACCTTGGAATAACGACATTTTTGGCCAGGATCGCGGCCCAGGAAGGCCTGGTCCCGGAGTCGACGGCATCATCGAGCCGGGTGGCCCGGGCGCCGTGAATGTCCACGGCAATTCGGGCTGGGATGCCGGCAATCTGCTGACTCCCGAGCTGCTTACGTGGCGTACGGATGGATCGAGCATCGCCGATGGTCAGATCGATTGCGACGCGGATGGTCAACCAGATCGTGCGTTCTATCGACGCGACTGCAACCTCGACGGGTTGATCGATTTAGGTGAAACCCCAGGAACGCGCGGCTCCTACGGTTTGGATGGCATCCGCGCTGGCTTTACCCACAACTACAGCGCCGACACAAATCCTGGCACGCTGCCACTCGGCGGCCCTGACAGCGAGTACCCCTTCAACCGCCTGCGCCTGATGGAAGACACGGTCCACGCCCTCGACGAAGTCATCGACTTCGATGAGTTCCTCGGCGGTCCGCCGCCGTTTGGCGATCGCATCAGCGGCGTCTTGCTGGTGCCGCAAGACACGGCGCCGGGCGAAATTTTCCGCCTGCCGGCGACCGGTAGCTGGCCGTCGCCGGGTGGTCTCGATTTGGCACAAGCGCTTCAGGATCAGTTCGGACCGCAGCCAATTCGCACGCGCGATCTGATCGACCCGCGCTATCTGCCCAATGGGCGTTGCCGGAATCTCCCGATCCTGATGTTCAACGGCCTGGCGACCTCAATCGACAATCAATTCGCGGGCGAGGGCAGCGCCTTCGGCTCCGCCGGCCAGTATGAGATTTCCTTCGCCGGCCATGAGTATGGCCACATGTGGGAAGGCTATCCCGATCTCTACGACTACGACGTTCGCCGCTTCGGCGCGATCGTCAACAATCCGGTCGGGCGCTTCTGCGTGATGGCCAACGGCGGCCTCGTACACCCTGTTCCTGCTCTGAAAGAGGATTCGGGCTGGATCGACGTGGCCGACATCACGCGCGAGTTGACGCCGGGCGAGCGCAAGACGATCCGTTTCGAATCGTGGGAATACAACCCCTTCCGCACGGTGCGCAAGTTCACCAACCCGCTGCGCCCGGGCGAGCAGTATTACTTCTGGCGCGCGTCGCCGGGCTTCTTCAACGGCACGGAGACGCTGGTCGATCAGTTCGGTCGGCGAATTCCTGACCCGCTGAACACCAACTTCAATTTCCGCATGCCCGCGTGGGGCCTGTGCATCATGCAGGTCGATCGTGGCGAGGATCCCGAGGCGCTCCCGCCGCAGCAATCGATCGAGGGCCGCTTTATCTATCGCGTGATCCAGGCGGACGGTTTACAGCAACTCGAAGCCGGCGAAAACATCGGCGATCCGTCGGATAGCTTCCCCGGCACGCAGAACATCACGCGATGGGATGCGGTTTCCGACCCCAACAGCCGCTGGTACAACAATCAGACCAGCGGTCTCGACATCGTCGACGTGCGCGATTTGCCGCTGCAAAACGCGACCGAGGTCGACTTCATCTGGGTGCCGCGCGAGCTGCCGATCTTCAACTGGATTCAGCCGCCCGGCGGGCTTTCGTTCAACCGCCGCTATAACGTGCGCTACTTCGCCTATGACCAATTTGGCGGCACGCGCATCAACATCTTCGCCGTGCGCAACGTGCCGGGCGCGACGCCGATCCAGGTCGGCAGCGCGACCAAGCCGCCGGGCGATCTCGACGCGACGACCTCAGTCGATATCTCCCCGCTGACCGAAGTGGGCGAATATGTCTTCTTCGTCCAACTGGTGCCCGGTCCGGGCGCCGACGGCTCGGAGCGCTCCTCGTCGGTGCCGCGCGCCGGCCTCGACAACCTCGGCACGGGCGAACTGACGATTCAGGATGTCAACGTCGATGTCTCGTTGCTCGAGACCTGGACGATCGAATTCGCCGGCAACGGCAATTGGAACGTGCGCGGCTCGCGCTCCGGGTTGCAAACGCGACAGGCCCAGACCGGCCAGCTCTATCGCTCCGATCCGGATCCGTTTGGCCGGGCCAAGATCGCCTTCCAGATCGATCAGTTCGCGCCCCCCGGCGGCGGACAGGTTGTGCCGTTTGCGATCGGCGATCGCTTCAGCTTCCTGACCACCGGCCGCACGGAGAACAGCGCGCCGGTCTACGTCTGCGGGCGCGAGGTCGTCGTCCCACGAGCGCCCAACGCCGTGGCCGAGGCCGCCGGCAGCCTTTCCGGTCCGGCCCCGCATCGCGTGGTCTTCCGGCAGAATCGCTCGACCGATCCTTCGCGCGGCACACTGCGCTTCCGCTGGGATTTTGGCGACGAGACGCCGGCGGTCGAAACCACGTCGATCGACGCGCAGATCGACCACACATACTTCGCGCCGGGCATTTACACGGCGACGCTGACCGTGACGAATGAGTGCAACATCTCCAGCTCGACGACGCTGCAGGTGATCGCCGGCGGCACACCCACGGCGCGCATCACGGTCTCCCCACTGACAGGCGTGGCCCCGCTGCTGGTTGTCTTTGACGCGACGCAGTCGCAGCGTGACGCCAGCGGCTCGCCGCTGCGCTTTTCGTTCGACTTTGGCGACGGCACGCCGCTGGTCACAACGCTCGACGGCCGCATCACGCACACCTATTCGGCCGTTCCTGGCCGCTATACGGCGCGCGTGACGGTCTCCAACGAGTTCGGTCTCAGCGACGTGACCCAGTCGTTCACGATCTTTGCGGATGTGTCGCCGCCGACGGCGCGCCTGACGGCGACGCCGCTGGAGGGTGTCGCGCCGCTGTTGGTCCGGTTCGACTCGACCCAGTCGATCGACCAGAGCGCGCCGGAGGTGCGATTGCTGACTGAGATCGACTTTGGCGACGGCACGCCGCGCTCGACCAATCCGGTCATCGATCATGAGTACACCAACCCCGGCAATTACACGGCCACACTGCGCGTGACCAATCCGCGCAACAACAAGACCGGCACAACCACGCTGCGGGTCACGGCCCTGTCGCAGGCGAACCAGCCGCCGGTCGCGGTCATCGGCGCCAATCGGCTCTTTGGCCGGGCCCCGCTCGCGGTCAACTTCACGTCGTGGCTCGACCTCAACAGCAACGGCATCCGCGAGGCCAGCGAGCGCGCCTCGAGCGACCCCGAGGGCGCACCGCTGCAGTTTGAGTGGAACTTCGGTGATGGCTCGTCGATCGTTCGCGGCGTGCCCGCGACGTCACGCACGTTCAGCCGGCCGGGCACTTACAACGTCACGCTGACGGTCTTCGACGATCTGGGTCAGTCCAATTCGGCCACGGTTGCGATCGTCGCGACCAGCAATGTGACCGGCCCCAACTCGGCCCCGCTCGCGCGTATTTCGACCAATCGCCAGAGCGGCCCAGCCCCGCTGACCGTCCGTTTTGACGGCGGCGGCTCGTCCGACCCGGAAGGCGGCAATCTGGCGTATCTCTGGTCGTTTGGTGATCTCGCCGATACTCGCGCCAACGGCGCCAGTGTCGAATTCACCTATTCGCAGCCGGGCCTCTATCGCGTGCGGCTGGCCGTGACCGATGAATCCGGCCTGACCGGTGAGTCGCAAGTCGAGATCAACGTCACGACGGCGACCGGCCAAACCGTCACCGATCCGCAGGCGGGCGCCGATATTCCGGGCGCCGACGGCGGCAGCGGCGGCAATCCGAACCCGGTCGCCGGAATCTGCGGTCCGTTCGGCTTCGCGCAATTGCTGCTCACGATGCTGGGCCTCGTCGGCATCCGCCGCTGGTCGGGCGCGCCGCGCTAGCCGGCGACGCTTGTGAACATGATTAGGTAAGTCCGATCTCAACCGCCGGCTGTCTGGGCCGGCGGTTGTATTTTTGAGTGGCTTCACGGTGCAACGCGCGGCCATTCGATCCGCGATGCCGGAACGCGGCGTCCGCCTGTTCGGATGGATTCTGTCACGTGTCGCGCTACGATCGGCGGGTTTCTCAAGGCAGCTCGCGACACGGCTGGTTCGGATCGCCTTGACGTTCACCCGACGATGCGCCGCGGCAGCACTTCAACAGCGACACGCGGGCCTGACCGGCATGCCGCTGATTGGGCCGCCCAAGCACACGGGCAACGCTGCGAGCCGACGCTTCAAGACGGCGCGATGGCGGCATCGGCGTCAAGGCGCGGAAAGTGCGTGTGCCGGTCCGTTTTTTTCATGCAGCGCTTGACAGAATCGCCGGGTTTAGGAACTTTTCCCGACGGGCGCGGCGTGGCCCGTTTGGCCCGGCCGTGATCGCGCCGAATGGCGTGTTTGGCGGCCTTGACGAATGGCGCGGTCGCAAGTATCAACCGCGCGTGTGGCACAGAAACGCCCCTTTGAGGAGCACTGCGATGTTCCAGGTGAAGCCTTGGCACGAAGAATTCCCCGCGGTCGATTCGCCCTGGCGCGAGGACGACGCGCAAGACCCTTCCGCGAATGAAAACGCCGGCGAGGCCGAAGACGCGGACGATCACGACGCCCTGATCGACCCGACGTGGGAATCGAAGGCGGCTGCGCTGGGCCTGCGCGCCGCGAAGCGCCGCGATGACGACGAGGAAGAAGAGGCCGCAGAAGAGCAGGACGACTTCGACGATTTCGATTCCGAAGACGAAGAGGAAGAGGATGACGCCGCCGAAGAAGAGGAGGAGTTCGACGACGACTTCGACGACGACGATGATGATGATTTCGACGACGACTTCAAAGACGACGACGACGAGTAAGCCCGCGCGGATTGGTCGCGGCGCAACGGCCTCGGCGGATGCGGCGGCACAGCTCGACTTCGCTTGACAGCCCCAGCGCGGACACACTCGCGGACAAAGTCGCGACCTCCGGCCCGAGGGGCCGAATGCCTGCCGTCAATACAAGCGGCGCCAAGGACGCGGACTTCGGCCCCCATCCGGCGGCGCGTTTCATGGGAATCTGATTCGTTCAAAGCTCGGCATGGGCTGGTTTCTCAACGCGGGGGCGACCCGCCGCGCGACGGGGAGGCCTGTGCGGCGGTGAGCCAGACGCGGGCACGCTGGGCCAATGCCGTCGCTTCCGTCGCTTGGCCCAGCGCCGACAACACTTCGGCGTGACGACGGGTGAGATCGCCGAACATCTGGGTCAGCAACGCAGCATCGCGCGTGGCAGGCGGACGATCAGGGCGGGCGGCCCGCACGACCGGCGGAACCGCCGCCAGGAAATCGCGCAAGAGGTGTTCCTCGGCGATCCGGTCGTTGCGTTGCTGCGCTGCGGCCAGGCGCGGTTCATAGAAGTATCGAAATGGCACGGCACAATCGAACGGCGTAATTTCCGCCGGCGCCGGCACGAGCGGCCGCAGCGCCGCGATCGTCAGCCCCGCCGCCAGCGCGCCGCCGCCGCATAAGAGCGTGATCCGACGCCGGCGCGCCCAATGATAGAAAACCAGCAAGGCCTGCCCCGCAAAAATGGCAAGGATCGGCCACGCCGGCGCCCGATAGCGCGCGAGCACGCTGAATAGAACCAGCGGAAGCACCGTCGCCACAAGCCCGACCAACAAGGCGATGCGGATTGCACCGGGTGTTGCCATGTGATCGGCGGCCGCGTCGCGGTATTCGGCCAGGTCACGCGTGGCGCCGCTCTCCGCGACGGGCGGCATGTCCTGTCCGCGGACATGGTCAGGTTCCGGCGTCTTTGCCAAGCGCCGCCGGCCCGGCCATGTGGCCAACGCCCAGAGCGCTCCCCAAGCGCCAAGCGGCGCCAACAGCGCGAAGTTGACCGGGGTCAGCCAAAGTACGCCGGCCTGCAACCGGTAGTAATAGAAATTCACGTTGTTGGGGAATTCGTGCACATGCCAGGCCAGCGCGGCTCGGCGAGCGAGATAACCGAGATAATTTCCCACCCCGTTATGCGTGCCGATCGCCCCGAGCATGGCAGGCAGAGCGCGGCCGCCACTATCCCCCAGCACGCGCGCCGCATGCTCCGAATCTGCAACAAAATCGCCCGTAATCGGCGCATCCACCGTATTCATGCAGACAAACGAGGGAACGCCCACACTCGAAAGCGCCAGCGGCCCGACCCCCACGCTAACATTGCGCGCCACGACCGGCAGAAGCGCAGCAACCATTCCTGCTGCGTAGAACAGCGGCGGTCCCAGGCGCGCGTACCGGCCGCTCGCGCTCGCAGCGCCGCCGCGCAAGCCACACCATGCCAACAGTGCCAGCCCTCCGAGCACCACGAGGCCATACTTCACTTCGAGCGTCAGCAGCACGCCGCCCGCCAATCCCGCTGCCGCGGCGCGCCAAGGCGTGGGCTTTGCGCCGGCCCGGCCGAGCAACAGCGTCGCTAGCAGCAGCACGAAGCAAGCCGTCGTTGTCCGCAAAATCGTCGCTTCGTAGAAAAGCAGCGGACCGCAAAGTGTCAGCCACAACGCACCGCATAGCCCGGCCGCCTCGCCGAATGCGCTCCGCCCCAACTGATAAGCCAGCAGCACCGTGGCGACGCCGAGCGCCATCTGCCATGCGAACACCGCCCGCACATCGGTCGAGATGCAGGCATAGGTCGCGGCGAGGAGGTAGGGATATAGCGGCTCTTGATGAAAGCGCTTGCCGCCCCACCATCGCTCCCACAGCGCACGCGTCGCAGGGCTGCCGCCAGCCTCGTCCGCCGTCGTAGACAGACCGCCTGCCGCGGAAGGGTTGAGCGCCAGATAACGATTCGCGAGAACGGTGTGCCAGACATGGCGCGGATGGTGACCAGCGCGATTGAGCCAATCTCCCGCGGCCAGCGCCCTGGCCCAGGCGTCAAAGAAATTCATGTCCGTCTCAGTCGCCAGATGTTGCCATAGCAGCGGCCCGGAGGCGACTTGCGCGAAATAGACGATGCGTAGCATGGCCGCCAGCGCCAGCACCGCCGCCAGCAGCTTCCGCCGATGCGCCCGGCAGAAAATCTCCAGTGCATAGGAGCCGGCATCGTCTGGCGGAGCAACGACGGCGGCCCGGTCTGCTCTGCCACGCGGCGCCGGCGGCGCGGCC
>CAYQLG010000126.1:0-11226 GCA_964418235.1 uncultured Planctomycetales bacterium | reverse complement strand
TGCCCGAAAGATACCACTCGCGTCAAGGCGAAAAATTCACAGGCTCGGAGGCCCAGGCTACCCGCGATTCAGTATTGTCAACGGTCCGGTCGGAGGCTCATGCTGCCCTCGATTCCGTATAGGCAGCTTCAGGGCCGGCGGCGTTGCTGACGGCCGGGCGTTTGCGGCTCTTGCTCGACGGGCCGGCGCAGCCGATCGAGCGGCACGCGGGCCAGGATGACCAGCGCCTTCTGGTTGATGTTGTAGGAGTAAACGATCATCTGCTCCGCAGCGGCGTCGATGATGACCAGGCCTTCCTGCGAAATGCTGAGCTGCTGCGTCACCATCAGGTAGTCGCCGGCCCGGTCGTTCATGCCGATCGCGTAGGCCGCCGGCGGCGTCCGTGCGATCAGCACCACGCCGACCAGTAAGATGCACGCCGTGATGCTCAGGACGCCGATCGCGAGCGACTTGTTGTCGACCGCGCCACCGGACAAGCCCGGGCCGACAGTTCTGACGCCGGCCGGCGCTTCGCGCTGCACGGGCGCAGCCGGGGCGCTCGCTGGCGCGGTCGGTCGCGGCGATCCATGTTGAGGCGACCGTTCATGCAGTTGTGCGGCCGGCGACGAGGAATCGTGCTGCGACGGCCTCATTTGTTGTCCCTCGCGTTGTTGCGGAAGTCGCGCTCCAGCTCGCGATAATCAACGTATTGAAGCTGCTTGGTGCCGCGATCGACCGTAAAGACATGCAGCGTGCGGTTGCGCATGTCCATGAGATAGAGCGCGTCGTATTGATCCTGCACCTCGGCGGCGACCGCCATGTAGTTGCCTGAGAGTCCGGTCGCCTGGGCGTGTGCGGCCGACGGCGGCGCACTGAAGATGAACAGCGCAGTTGCCAGGATCAGATTCATGCAAACCAGCGCCGACACCGCGAGCGATTTGGTCATGTGAGCCTTTCGATGCGCCGCCGCCATCACAGCGGCCGGTCGCGTGTACACGCAGGCCGGCTAATCCAGGTGCGATCTAATCCAGGTGCGATCTAATCCAGGTGCGATCGATGCGGGTTTTTCACCGCCGCGACCGCACAACCGATGATGAACAGCACCCCGAGCGTCCACTGCAAGTAGGGCCGGGAGTCTTCGATATACGCGATCTCCGACGAGCGCCAAGGGCCAGTGGGCGCTTCCTGCTGTTGGGCCAAGGCCACGCTTGCGCTGAGCAGCAGCGCTGCGATGCCGCCGATCCGATCTCGTAACCGCATGAGCCGTACCTCACGGAGGCGGCGCGGCTTTGAATCCGGCCCAAGCCGGACCAGCAGTCGCCGCCGCCCTCTATTGATTGCGAAGTGTATGAACCGCCGGGCGGGCCGACAAGCGAATCGCGCGAAATGGCGTGGCGGGAGGGTCGGCGGCACGGGTGAAGGGTGGCGAAACGATCGGAGTCGCAAGACCGGCTGAATTCTGTCCGACGAGGCATCAACCACAGAACTGCCATCGATCCACATTCCCGGCGAACACGCGGAATGCGGCCGGCAGCAGGTTGGTGCGCGCCGACGGTCTACAATGGCGGTCGTAGACTTATGAAAGATGCTGCAGCCGCCAACGTTGCCAGTTCCACCCCCCTGCCGATGATGACGACTGGGGCCGCCCGGCCGCGCCTGATCGTCGGGACGGCGGGCCATATCGATCATGGCAAGAGCAGCCTGGTGCTCGCGCTCACCGGAACCGACCCCGATCGCCTGCCCGAGGAGAAAGCCCGTGGCATGACGATTGATCTGGGTTTTGCTCATACGTGCATCGGCGGGGCCGACATTTTCTTTGTCGACGTACCCGGACACGAGCGTTTCATTCGCAACATGCTCGCCGGTGCGGGGGCGATCGACGTGGCCCTGCTGATTGTCGCCGCGGATGACGGCGTCATGCCGCAGACGCGCGAACACGCCGAGTTGCTGAGCCTGCTCGGAGTGACGCGGGTGCTGATCGTTGTGACCAAGTGCGACCTCGCCGCGGCCGACTGGATCGACGCCGTGACCGCCGATGTGACCGACCTATTGGGGCGGTGCGGCCTTGCACCGCTGGCGACCGCGCACACCTCGACGCGCAGTGGCAGCGGGCTTGAGCCGCTGCGCGAGCGGCTGGCTGAACTGGCGTCGGAGGTTACGCCGGTCGCGGCGGCAGCGACTTCGTCCGCGGCCGCTGTTCCAGATGGGTCAGCCTGCGACGCAACGGCGCGTCCATCCGCGCCGCGAGCGAGCGCGCCGGCGACGAGCGCGAACGCGAGCGGCTGGTTTCGCTTGCCGATCGACCGCGCTTTCACGATCGCGGGGCGCGGCACCGTCGTGACCGGCACGGTGTTGCATGGCGACGTGGCGGTGGGTGAAGAGCTTGATCTCTGGCCGGCCGGCGAGCGCGTCCGCGTGCGCGACCTTCAGTCGCACGGCGATCCGCGAGATGCGGCACGCGGTCGTCAGCGGCTGGCGCTCAATCTCGCCGGCTTGCCGCTGGAGCGCGTCGGGCGCGGCTGTGAACTGGCCACACCGGGGGTGCTGAGCGCCACGCGCCTTCTGGACTGCGCGTTGCTCGTTTGGCGCGGCGCAGCGAACGACACGCATCGCCGGCAACGCGTCCGCGTGCACACACTCACCTGCGAGGTGCTCGCCGAATTACGCGTGTTTCACGATGATCCACCGATGGCGGCGGGGGCGGCGTGGTCCGATGACGGCCCGGCGAAGATCGCGCGCCCCGACTCCGCTGATCGCGGCACGGCCCCCCTGCCGCAGCGGGCGTTTGGGCAACTCCTGACTGATCAGGCGATCGTCGCGGTCTATGGCCAGCGTTTCATCCTGCGTGATGAGAGCGGACAGCACACGCTCGGCGGCGGGATTGTCCTCCACCCGCTCGCGGCGCGCTGGACGTTGCGCCGGCGCCCGACGCGCGCGGGGCTCGAACGCCTTGCCGCCGGCTCAGACGCGGAACGCTGCGCGGAGTTTACGCGCGCGCTGCTGTGGCGACCGCTGAGTCGGCAGCAATTCGCCGGCGCCGCCGCCCTGCCGCTCGAAACGACCGGTGGGCTGCTGGCCGACCTGTCCCAGCGCAGGCGCATCCGGCATCTGGAAAGCGGCGGGCAGATGCTGCTCTGGCATGGCGACGATTTCAGCTTGCTATGTGACGAGCTGCGGGCACGGCTGCGGGCCTTTCGGCAAGCCAACCCGCGCTCGGCCGGCGTGCCGTTGCAAGCGTGGCCCACGTGGATGCCGCGCGCCTGCCCGGAGCGATTTCGTGATGCGCTCGCGGCGGAGCTGATCGAACGCGGCGCGGTCGTGAACGTCAACCAGCACGTCTTACCCGAGCCGCCGGCCCAAACCGGCCCCGCCCTACCTCCCAAAGACGCGGCGCTATATCAGCAAATCCTCCACGAATTCGCCGACGGGATTTTTCAGCCGCCCAGTCTCGCTGCGCTGCGCTGTCGCACGCCGTCCAACGAGCGGCAGGTGCGCGAGCTCATTCGCCTGGCGACGACGCGCGGCGACCTGGTGCGCATCGCCGATGACTTCTGGCTGCATGCCGATTCCCGCCAAACGCTGATCGAGAAAATCACGACGGAACTTAGGCTGCGCGGCGGTCTCACCGTGGCCGAAATCCGCACGCTTCTGAACTCATCGCGAAAGTATGTCGTGCCGCTGTGTGAGTATCTCGACGCGCTCGGCGTCACGCGGCGCGAAGGTGACCTCCGCCGGCTCGGCCACGGCAAACCCCCGCGCTGATGCCGGCCCAACCTCAGCCCATCCGTTCCGGCTCGATCGGGTCGACTGCCGTGGCCGGTTGCGCAGCATCGGACACCGGCTCCGCGGCGACTGCTTGATACGTCGGCACATCCGGCGGCGCCGCGTCCGGAATGTTTGCGATGGCCCGTTCGGCGTGTGGTTCTTCAAGCTCGACGAGCGCCGCGTCCGGCGTGTCTGCTATCGCGGATTCGACAGCGTCCGGCGCCTCTTCCAGCAAGAACAGATAGATCACGCCGAAGAGCCGATCCTGCTCCGCGCGTAGCCGGCGCTTCTTGATCAGCTCCAGCATCGCGAGAAACTTGCCGACGATCTGCGCCTTGGCGGCCAGCCCGTCGAAGAGCGTCTGAAACGTCATCGGGCCGTCGCGCTCGAGCAGCGCGACGATTTCGGCGGAGTGCAGCTCGATTGGCGTATCGTCGTAGCGCACCTGGTGCACGCCCGGGCCGCGCCCGACCGCGGTCATGACCTTGTTGAACGCCGCGAGCAGATCCCAGACCTGTGCCTCTTCCAATTCGACGCCGGCCAACTCCGGCGGCAGATTTGCGGGAATGCGGATGTAACGCTTGGCGCGCTCGTCCGCCGAAGTGCCCAGCGTGCGGGCGGCATCCTTGAAGCGCTTATATTCCAGCAACTGTCGCACGAGCAGGTGGCGCGGGTCGTCGCTTTCGCCCTCGCCGTCGAGCGGCGGCGAGGGAAGCAGCGCGCGGCTCTTCAGTTCCACCAGCGTCGAAGCCAGGACGAGGAACTCGCCGGCGCTGTTGGGGTCGATCTCTTCCAGCAGCCGCACGTAACTCAGATATTGCTCCGCGACGCGCGCGACGGGGATGTCCTGCACATCCAGCTCATCGCGGCGAATCAGGTAGAGCAGCAAATCCAGCGGCCCGCTGAAGACGTCGAGCTGCACACGGTATTCGGGCTGTACGGTCGAATCCGACATTCATCGCATAGTGTCGCGGCCCGCGCAAATCGGCAAGCGCCCGTAAACCGAACCGCGCCCGTAAACCGAACCGCGCCCGTCAGGAAGCGATTCGACTCGAGGCACGCCTGATCCAATCGATGCGCTGAATTCGACATCAACGAGAAGCCCCGCCCGCAACCCGATCGAACCGCCGCGCCGAGCCAGTCGAAGACGCTTTGCGAATCGAATCGCTCCCTTACGGTCGCGGCTCGGCTTGCTGGCGCGGCTCTGCTTGCTGGCGCGGTTCGGCTTGGGTTCACGCATTCAACGACGCACGGGCCGGAGGCCCATGCTACCCGCGCGAGACGCTATGCGCTCAGGATGTCCGTCTTCCCCTTCCTCGCATCGTCGCATCGTCGCTTCCTCGCATCGTCGCATCGTCGCTTACTTGCATCGTCGCTTCGTCGCTCATTCAGGCGCGTTGCGAATCGAATCGCTCCCTCACGGTCGCGGCTCTGCTAGCTGGCGCGGCCGGCGTGAGGGGCGAATCTACACGCTGCCTGCGGCGCGTGTCAGCGCTTGAATCAGCTCAGCATGTTGCGGATATTGACGCAGCAGCGCTGCGCGATGGCCGGCCTGATAGTCGGCAAACTCGAACCCGGGCGAGACGGTCGTGCCGAGCAGCGCCCATTCGCCGCCGGCAGCAATCCGTGAGCCTTGCCAGGTGCCGCCGGAAACGCCGACTTGCGGCCGCTCGCCCGCCGCGAAATTCACGCCGATGCGGAGCACTTCGCCGCGCCCATCCGGGTGCAGTTGCAGCATTTCAACCGGATCGCCGGCGTAGAAATGAAACTGCTCATCACTGGGCAATCGATGCAGCGCCGAAAACGTATCGGGCGTCAAGAGGTAGTAGATCGCGGTCAGCGCTCGCCGCGCGCCGTCGTAACCCGCGGGCAAGGCCTCGGGTGGAATCTGCAGCGCCGCCCGGTAGGTCTCGCGATAATAGCCGCCTTCGACCGGCAAGTGCTGAAGTCCTAGCAGCGCAATCACCTCGGCGGCGGTTGGTCGCGGAACGGCGGGCTTGAGCGGCATGCCGACAGCACTCCATCATGCGCGCTGCCGGCGCGAAAGTGCTCGGCGCGGGCGCGGCAAAGAACATAGTTCCGCCCGCGCGTGGACGCAAATGGAGGCGCTGGGCCGATCCACGCTGCCCATGAATGCGGTTTGCAGGGCAACCCTTGCCTGCTCAGTCGTTGAAGGAAGGCCGGGGGTTGACCGGCAGATTGCCTGTAGTCGACAGGCTGGAAGCCTGTCGCACCACTCTTGCAGCCTGCACCATCCACACTGAAAGCCCGCACTCGACAGGCTGGAAGCCTGTCCCACCCCGGCTGGAAGCCTGTCCCACCCCGGCTGGAAGCCTGTCCCAGCCCGGCTGGAAGCCTGTCCCAGCCCGGCTGGAAGCCTGTCCCAGCCCGGCTGGAAGCCTGTACCAGCCCGGCTGGAAGCCTGTCCCAGCCCGGCTGGAAGCCTGTCCCACCCCGGCTGGAAGCCTGTCCCAGCCCTGTTGGAAGACTGTTGCACCCCTTCAGGATGACTGTCCCACCCAGGCTGGTGACATGTCACCCAAGCCCGAGAAGCCATGCCATCCAAAGCTGCAAGCTTGTCCATCTATCCATCGACGACATCGATGCAGACCACGTTTCACTCGGCTTTGGCCGCGAATGTTCGGAAGGTGTTTGCGATCAGCGACGACACGCGGATAATTGACGCATGGCGATCGAAAGGGTTTTCTCGGCGGCGGCAAATGAAGATGAGGGCTATCTGACCTCGCTGCGCCCGCAGCGCCTCGACGATTGCATCGGGCAGGACGCGGTGCGCGAGCAGCTCCGCATCGCCCTCGACGCCGCGCAGCGCCGGGGCGAGCCGCTCGATCACGTGCTGCTCGACGGTCCGCCGGGGCTGGGAAAAACCACGCTCGCCAACGTCATCGCACAGGAAATGGGCAGCACCATTCGGCTGACGAGCGGGCCGGCGATCACGCGCCAGGGCGACCTGATGAGCTTGTTGACGCAGCTCGAGACCGGCGACGTGCTGTTCATCGACGAAATCCACCGGCTGGCCAAGGTCGTCGAGGAGTTTCTCTACCCCGCGCTCGAGGATTTTCGCGTCGATTACACCACCGAGAGCGGTCTGGGCGGGCGCACGATCAACTTCGCGCTCAAGCGCTTCACGCTGGTCGGCGCCACGACGCGGAGCGGCATGCTTTCCGCCGCGTTGCGCGATCGTTTCGGCGTGCGGCTGCATCTGACATATTACGGCGTCGAAGAACTGACCCGCATTGTCGCCCGGAGTGCGGCGCTGTTGAAAGTGCGCTACGAGCCGGGCGCCTTGGAGCGCCTCGCGTCCCGCTCGCGCGGCACGCCCCGCATCGTCAACCGCTGGCTGCGGCGGGCGCGCGACTATGCCGAGGTGCGGGCCGGCGGCGTACTCACCCCGATCATTGTCGATCAGACGATGGATATTCTGCAGGTTGATGCGCTGGGGCTGGATTCGCTCGATCGCGCCTATCTTGAGGCGCTCATCCGCCACTACGACGGTGGCCCGGCCGGCATCGAGGCCGTCGCCGCGACGATGGGCCACGAGCGCGACACGCTCGAAGACATGGTCGAACCTTATCTGCTGCAGATCGGATTTGTGATTCGCACGCCGCGTGGCCGGGTCGCGCGGCCCGCTGCCTATGAGCATCTCGGCTTGCCGCCGCGTGCCGTCTTGCCATCGCCCGCGACGCCGGGGCAGCCGAGCCTCTTCACCTGATGCCGCCGGCGGCGCTGGTTCACGATGCGGCGGGTCAGGCTCGGGCGTCAAACCCTCCGGTTTCGCTCGGCGGTTGATGGTCGCCCTCGTTCTGAGCGTCGTTTGTGGTGTTCGCGTCGCTTCCGCCCAAGCTGCGCCCTTGACTGCCGCCGCCGGTTTCGGCGTCGGTAAAGACCGCCGTGTCCTGATCGGATTCATGGATAATGTTGCCGACATCGCGGATCGCGTCAGTATGCGCCTGACGGGCCGAGTGCTCGCCAATCTGGCGGGCGCGGCGCTCGCCGGCGGCTTGTTGCGCGCCGGCAATTTGCAGAATCGAGCTGAGCGGATTGGGGGGTAGTGCCGCCATTCGCGATTTCCGTGCAGCGCGTGCAGTCGCGCCTGTGAGCGCGGACGAATTCCGCCTCTCCCTTCGTCGCTTCGATCCTTCGTCGCTTTGTCGCTATTCCAGGCCGCGGCAGACTCCGAGTCGCTCCCTTACGGTCGCGGCTCTGCTTGCGGGCGCGGCGCGGCGCGGGATCACGCATCCAACGACGCACGGGCCGGAGGCCCATGCTACCCGCGCGAGCCGCAATGCGCTCTGAATCTCCATATTCTCCTTCGTCGCTTCGTCGCTTCGTCGCTATTCCAGGCCGCGGCAGACTCCGAGTCGCTCCCTTACGGTCGCGGCTCTGCTTGCGGGCGCGGCGCGGCGCGGGATCACGCATCCAACGACGCACGGGCCGGAGGCCCATGCTACCCGCGCGAGCCGCAATGCGCTCTGAATCTCCATATTCTCCTTCGTCGCTTCGTCGCTTCGTCGCTATTCCAGGCCGCGGCAGACTCCGAATCGCTCCCTCACGGTCGCGGCTCTGTTTCCGGTCGCGGCTCTGCTTGCGGGCGCGGCGCGGCTCATCGGCGCGAGGCTTACAGCATCGACTCGTCAGAGTCTTCATCGATTGCCAGCGCCATGCTCCGGGCGTCGAGCTTCTCCTTGAGGCGCTCGATAATCGCCGAGTGCATCTGGCTGACGCGCGATTCGGAGAGATCGAGCGTCTGGCCGATCTGTTTCATCGTCATTTCTTCGTAGTAGTAGAGCGTGATAATGAGCCGCTCGGCCTTGGTCAGGCCGCGCGTCACCAGTTCCTGCACGTCGTGACGTTGCGTATGGCTGACCGGGTCGCGGCCGGAGCGATCGGGCAACACGTCAATTTCAAATACCTCGCGATGCGTGTCGGGGTCGTGCAGCTTGCGGGCCGGGGCGACCTGCGCGACCGACGCCGCGTCGCGCTGCAGCTTCTCAAATTGCGCCCGCGAATAGCCGAGCCGGCGCGAGATCTCGTCGTCGGTCGGGGCACGGCCCAGTTCGGCCTCCAGCGTGCGGCTGATTTCGGCGAGCTTGGCGGCCCGATGCCGCACGAGCCGCGGCACCCAGTCCATGTTTCGCAGTTCATCGAGGATCGCGCCGCGAATGCGCGGCGCGCAAAACGTCTCGAATTTCACGTTGCGATCCAGGTCGAACGAATCGATCGCATCCATCAACCCGAAGATCCCGACGCTCATCAGGTCGTCGACGTCCACTTCGTCGGGCAGCTTGGAGCCGATCCGCTCGGCATTGTATTTAACGAGGTAAAGATAATGCTCGACGAGCCGGTTGCGAAGCGTTTCGCTGCCGTTCGCCTTGTAGTCGCGCCACGCGGCCCGGAGGCTCTCTGAATCGCGAAACGTCTCAACCGGCTGCTCACGACTGACGCGACGCAATCGTACGGGAGCTGTCGCCATACGGTTCATGCAATCCTCCAACGTCCGCGGCTGGGCTATTCAGCCTGAGGCTGTGCTTCCACGGGGGTCTCGTCTTTCGCACGCTCGATCTCGTCGAGGTGGGCGCGGTCGAGCTTGATTTTGCGAGCCGTCAGGTGCTCGCCCAACACCCGGTTGGCGGCGGCGGAGGCGAGCTGCCCCACGAGCCAGGCCACCACCAACACGCCCAGCGCCCGCGACAGGATCGTCTCGGGCGCGTTGCCGGCGCCAAGGCCCGCGACGATCGCCGTCGCGAACGCCAGCAACGCGATTTGGGCACTGCTCGATGCGCTCATTCGCTCGTTCCATCGGAAGCGACCCGCCGCGCCTGATGCGCACCGCGGTCGCGTCTCGAAAAAAATCACCGCAGTTTCTGCGCAGCTCGCGCATGCGGCGCATCTCACCCGGCGATTGTCCGAGAAAACAACCAGCCGCCCAGCGCCCGGCGGGGCCGCCGCACGGTCGTTCTGCGGTAATCATGAGAAATGTTTTTCAGGAATGCGGCGGAAGTGGTCTACGCGGCCACGAGAGCTGGCTTTTCCCGATAGGAGATATGCGCAGGGTCGCGCGCATCAGCCAGAACGCGACGCTTAACCGAACCGCGCCCGTAAGGAAGCGATTCGGTGTCTGCAGCAGCCTGGCATAGCGACGAAGCGGCGAAGAACGGGAGCGACGAAGCGGCGAAGGGAAAGATGAAAAAAGTCGTCGCGTGCCTCAACGCATTCGTTTGCGCCGCCGCGTCGCTGCACGGCTGTGATTCGATCGGGCGCAGTCGGACGCTGAATCGCTCCCTTACGGGCGCGGTTCGGCTTACGGTCGCGGTTCTGAGCCAAGCTAGCGCATATGCCTTTCGGAGTTGTCGATGAACTCGCATCTTTCTTGGAAGACCCTGCTTTCCGGACGCTGGCAGATGCCGCTGGCGCTGGTCGCCGCGGTGACGGCGGGGTTGACGTATTACCGTCTGATGCCGCGCCCAACGCCGGTGGACTTCGATCAAGTCTTGGCGGATTTGCATCTGCTGGAGCAAGCTGGCCGCTATGTCGAAGCCGCGGATGCCGCCGCGAACCTGCTCCACTATGAACCCCCCTTCTCCGCTGCGGAGTTAGGCCGCTTGCACGCGCTGCTCGCGCGCGTGATCTTCGCCCGCGAAAACGCCGCAGGCCTCCGCACGCCGGAGAATCTGCGGGCATTTCTCGAACACGAGCGCATCGCCGAGGAACTGGGCAACCCGCCCGACGCGACTCGCCGGCTGCGTGTCGCTGAAATTCAGATGTCGCTGGGAGATAGCGCTGCCGCGATACAGTCACTGCGGCGCGTGCACGCCGAGGCCGCCGGCCCGGACAAGCGGAGCGCGCTGATTCAACTGATCGAACTGGAGCGCGGCGCTCACGATGAGCGCGCCGCAAATCGGGTGCGCGCGCTGCTCGATGAATTGCTCGCCGACGCCGACGCGCCCGACGAGCGCGTCTGGTGGGCGCTGCGCCTGCGCGTCGCCGACGCACTGGCGCATGGCGATGTGGACGCCGCCGCCGCACTGATCCAGCCGCACAGCAGCCGCTTCGCCGGCGCCGATCGCAAGGGCTATGGCGAGTTCTTCCAGGCCTGGCTCGCGACGGAACGTGGCGATCGTGCGGCCGCGGCGCCGATCGTCGAGTGGCTTGAGCCGTGGGCGCATCAACCGCACCCCGACACCGCCGCGCTCGATGAGCAGGGCAACCTCGTTAGCCTTGTACACTGGCTGCGCGCGCGGCTGCATCTGGCCGAGGAGCGGCCACAGCTTGCGCTCGACTCTTTCCGGCAGGCCGGCTATCTCGACCCGCAGCATGACTATCTCGGGCAAACCACGCTCGGAACGGCGGCGGCTTTGAGCCGGCTCGGCCGTGGCGATGAGGCCCGCGCGGCGATCCGCGCGGCGCTCGAAAGCGCCGCCCGGCGGCCCTGGCGCCGGCTGGCGCTGGCGGAAGAATTTGCCC
>CAYQLG010000125.1:0-11487 GCA_964418235.1 uncultured Planctomycetales bacterium | reverse complement strand
TGATGACGAAAACGTACGTGACCAGGATCGCGCCCGCATAGATCACCACGATGGCCGCGGCGAGGAACTCCGCCTGCGCCAGGATCATCAGTCCGGCGGACGCGATGATAACGAGAATGAAATAGAGCGCCGAATAGACCGGCCGGCTATGCGTAATTACCCGCACGGCCCCGCCCAGCGCGATCAGAGCCAGGACGCAGAATGCGACGCGCTCGCCGCCGCCGGGGAGGATCTTGACGAGCTTGCCGGTCAACACGCCGCCGGCGAATGCGAGCGGCAATAACGCCAGCCGATGAAGCAGCTTGTGGCGCCCGGGCATGGCCAGAAAGATGCCGACGGCGCCGGTCAGTACCAGAAGTAAAGCCGTAGTCGTGAACATTCCACTCGCACATTTCCGCCGGCTTGCCGCCGCCGCGTCGGCGGTTTCGGCTGGGTTGTGCCGGACTTTTGGAAGGCGACGTTGTACACGATGGGTCGCGGTTTGACTAGGGTCGCGGCCATGCGTTCGCGTTCAAAAAATGTGAGCGGATTGAAACGGCCCGCGCGCGTGAACTCGCGCCCCCCTGCCGCCTACCCGTAGCGGCCGGTGATGTAATCCTGCGTGCGCTTGTCGGTGGGTTTCGTGAAAATCGCGCTGGTCTGGCCGATCTCGATCAACTCGCCCAGTAGCATAAAGGCGGTCGCGTCAGAGACGCGCGCGGCCTGTTGCATGTTGTGCGTCACCAGCACGACGGTGTATTGCGCCTTGAGCTGATCGATCAGATTTTCGATGCGGGTCGTCGCGATCGGATCGAGCGCCGAACACGGCTCGTCCATCAGCAGCACTTCCGGCTGCATCGCGATCGCGCGGGCGATGCAGAGGCGCTGCTGCTGGCCGCCGGAGAGTGCCAGGGCGCTCTTGTGCAGCTTGTCGCGAACCTCGTCCCAGAGGGCGGCTTTGCGCAGCGACTCCTCAACCAGATCGCTGATGCTGCCGCGATAGCCATTGATGCGCGGGCCCCAGGCGACATTTTTATAGATCGACTTCGGGAAAGGATTGGGCTTCTGAAAGACCATGCCGACACGTCGGCGCAACTCGACCGGGTCGGCCCCGGGGCCATACACGTCGTGATCGTAAAAGCGCATGCGGCCCTCGACGCGCACGTCATCGAGCAGGTCGTTCATGCGGTTCATCGAGCGCAGAAACGTGCTCTTGCCGCAGCCCGACGGCCCGATGATCGCCGTCACCTGCCGCGCGGGAACGCGCATGGAAACATGCTTCACCGCCTGAAAACGGCCGTAATAAACGGAGAAGTCTTCGACGTGAAAGACCGGCGGCGCGGCGGCGGCCGCCGCGCTGAGGTCGCTCTCCGCGGGACGCGGCGTTATCGTCGTACCCGGGTCTGCCATGCACGAATTCCCGCCGCCAGGGCGTTGAGCGTCAGCAGCACCGCGAGCAGCACGAGTATCGCGGCGGCGGCCAGATCGCGGAACTTTTCCTTCGGATCCTTGGACCAATTATAAATCTGAATCGGCAGCGCGGTGAACTTGTCAAAGAGCGCGGTGCGCAGCCACTCCAATAACCCCCCCGCCCCAGGCGGATACTCAGACAGATTTCCGCCGGGCACGAACGCAACAAATGACGCCGCCCCGATCAGCAGCAGCGGGGCCGTTTCGCCGATGGCGCGCGACAGCGCCAAGATCAGCCCGGTCAGAATGCCCGGCAGCGACGCCGGCAATACGTGGTGCCAGATCATCTGCCAGCGCGTCGCACCCACTGCAAAGGCCGCCTCGCGCAGCGTGCGCGGCACGGCGGCGATGGCCTCGCGGCTGGCGATGATAATGACGGGCAATACCAGCAGCGTGAGCGTGAGCGCACCGGAAAGGACGCTGCGGTCAAATTGCAGCCAGCGGACAAAGACCGCCAGACCGAGAATGCCGTAGACGATCGACGGCACGCCGGCCAGATTGGTCAGATTCAGCTGTACAAAGCTGGTGAAGCGCGACTTGCGGGCATATTCCTCGAGATAGATGGCGGCACCGACGCCCAACGGAACCGCGCTGAGCGCCGTCAACACGATCAGCCAGAGCGTGCCGACCAGGGCGGTGAAGATGCCCGCCTTCTGCGGAAAGCGTGAGGGCAGGCTGGTGAGAAAGCGCCCGGTGACCAGGTGGCCGCCCTCCATGAAAATCGCCGCCAGGAGCGCCGCGAGAATCCCCACCGCGCTCAGGCTGAGCAACAGACAGATCGCCGCGAAGAACCAGCCGATGGTCCGGCGCAGCTTCAATCGCGGACGGAACAGCGCTGCCGGACCCGGGGCCGCTGCCGCCTGCAAACCCGGCGCGGGCGAGTCGATCAGCCGGCTCATTCGTACACCTCGCGGAAGCGGCGGAAGACATGCTGCGCAATGAGGTTAATGAGTAACGTGATGACAAACAGCGTCAGCCCCACGGCAAAGATGGATTGATAGCCGATGCTGCCGGCGGGCACGTCGCCGGAACTGACCTCGGCAATGTAGGCCGTCATCGTTTGCACACCTTGCAGCGGGTTGGCGGTCAGGTTGGGTTTCATGCCGGCCGCGAGGGCCACGGCCATCGTTTCACCGACGGCGCGGGCCAGCCCGAGCAGACAGGCCGCCAGCACGCCCGACGTCGCCCCCGGCAAAACAATCGTCGTGGAGACTTCGAGCTTGGTGGCGGACAAGGCATACGCCGCCTCGCGCAAGGTCCGCGGCACTGCCCGGAAGGCGTCATCACACAGCGATGCGATCGTCGGAATGATCATGATGCCGACCACGATCGCGGCGCTGGCCGCGTTGAAGATCTCAATCTGCGGAAAGAGCGGACGCAGCACCGTCGGCGTAATGATCACCAGCGCGAAGAAACCGAACACCACCGACGGTATGCCCGCGAGAATTTCGAGCGTCGGCTTGAGCCACTGTCGCAGCCACGGCGGCGCGTACTCGCTCAGATAGATCGCTGTGCAGATGCCGATCGGCACAGCCAGCAACAGCCCGCCAAAGGCGATCAGAAATGTGCCCGCGACCAGCGGCACGACGCCATAAGCCGGCGGCTCGAACTGCGGTGTCCACTTCACGCCGAAGAGATAGTCGCGCAGGGGCACCTTCGCAAAGAACGGGAACGACTCGCTGACGAGCACATAGATAATGCCGGCGGTCGTCAGGATCGACAGCGCCGCGCAGCACCAAAGCAACCCGTGGATGAGGCGATCGCGAACGCGCGTGAAGGTCATCGAGGGCGGGTCTCCGAGGCGGCGCGGGGCAGCGTCAGTGGCTGGCGGCCGGTTCCAGGCCGAACAGTTGATAGAGGTTCTTTCCGTGTGTGCCGGCGTCGGCGTAAAGGGTGCCCGTCACGCCGCCCGCGAGCCGCTTGCGCACGGCGCCATAAAGCGTATCTTCGAGCGCGATGTATTGCACGTATTCGTCCTCCACAATCGCGCGGGCGTTGTTGAAGAAGAAATCGATGAAGCCGGCCACCTCCGGCCGCCGCAACGACAGCGCGTTCACATAGAGGAAGAGCGGCCGCGTCAGTGGGCGGTAGCTGAAATCGCGAATGGACTCCAGCGACGGCAGCACGGGCGGGCCGCTGCCGTTGCGAATCGCGAGCAGCCTGAGCTTCTCCTTGTTGGCGTCGTAATAGCTGAAGCCGAAGTAGCCCAAGGCCCCGCGTTCGCCCTGCACGCCCATCACCAGCACGTTGTCATCCTCGCTGGGCGAGAAGTCCGATCGGCAGGAGCGCGATTTACCGTTGATCGCCTCAGTGAAATAGTCAAACGTGCCGCTGTCGGTGCCGGGGCCGAAGAGCTTGAGCGGCCAATCGGGAAAGCCCGGCCGCACGTCTTTCCACGAGGTAATCGTGCTGTCGGGCTTCCAGATTGCGCGCAGCTCGTCCACCGTCAGGTGGTCGCAGAAGTGGTTGCCGGGGTTGACCAGCACGGCGATGCCGTCATAGGCGACGGGCAGCTCGATATACTCGACGCCGAGCCGCTTGGCGCGATCCTGCTCCAGCGTTGAGATCGGGCGGCTGGCGAGCGTCATGTCGATGCGCAGGCTTTCTCGCTCCTCGAGAAATTTCTTGAAGCCGCCATTGGTGCCGGATGAGCCGACCGTAATGTCGATGCGGGGCTGACGTTCGAGATACGACTCCGCCGCGGCCTGAAAAATCGGATAAACCGTGCTGGAACCGTCAATGTTGATCTTACCCCGCAGGCGAGCCGTGCGGCTCGCATCACGCTCGGGCGCGCAACCACCCGACAGGCCCACCAGCGTGAGACCGAGCCAGAGGATGAGGCATTTGCGCTCAAACATGGCAATCCTCGGCAGCTCATGCGCCGCGGCTCTGCTCGAGTCTCGTGATCTTAGCGGGCCGAGACATATCATCTTCGTGCAACGCTCAACCTACGACGTTATGGTGAAGATTGTGTTAAGGCACGGCCCAATTCGTGGCTTCAAGCGAGACCAGCCCAGCGCTCGGGTCGGCGTCAAGTTCGTGGGTAGATTCTTCTGAAGGGTGGTGCGTCGCTTCCGCTCGGCAGAGCAATCAGTAATTGTCAGCGGCCGTTCAGACGCTCGGTGGGCGCGCAGAGCTTATGCGCCCGGCGAGCGAAGGCTGACATTGTTATCAATGCGATGCACTCGACAGGCTGGAAGCCGGTCCCACCCGTGCGCACTTGACAGGCTGGAAGCCGGTCCTGCCCGTTGCGGGGTGGAGCAGGCATCCTGCCTGCCTGCGAGTGAGTTCGGGCTTTTTCAACCCCCCTTTCCAGTGCGGCGTGCGGCATGACTGTCCGCATCGCACGCGCCAGGCTTCGTTCCGCGGCGAGCGCAACTGTTGTCGACTTCAGACTATTCAATGAAAGCATTCAGCGGATTCGATTCATGTGGCTTTCAGCAGGCTCGGTCAATCCGCGCCGATTCAAATCCAATTCCGTGCGGCATCGGCTTTTCGATCCGGCCCGGCTCGCTACAATCTTCGCTCTTTCCACGGAAAGGCGTCGCGACCTGTGGGTGGTCGCGATGATGGCAGCAGCAAGGATTGATACAACCATGCGCATCGCGGTTCCGCGGGAAATTCGTCCGGACGAGACACGCGTCGCCCTGGCGCCTGAATCCGTCAAGAAGCTGGTCAAGGCCGGCGCGACGGTCGTTGTTGAGGCCGGCGCGGGCGAGCGCGCATTTCTCCCGGATGCTGACTTTGTCGCCGCCGGCGCAACGATCGTGCCTGACGTGGCGACGCTCTACGCCCAGGCCGACTTTGTTCTGAAAGTGAATGGACCGATCGCCGACGCAGCCCACGGTCGGCATGAGGCCGATCTGTTGCGCGAAGGCTGCCTGCTGCTGGCGACGCTCAAGCCGACCGTCAATCTCGAAGCAGTGCGCAAGCTCGCGGCGCGCAAGGTCTCCGCGTTTTCAACCGATTGCGTGCCGCGTTCGACGCGGGCGCAGTCGATGGACACGCTGTCGTCGATGGCCAACATCGCCGGCTACAAGGCCGTGTTGATCGCCGCGGCGGAGCTGTGCAAGTACTTCCCGATGTTCATGACGGCGGCGGGGACGGTCTTCCCCGCCAAGGTCTTCGTGATTGGCGCCGGCGTGGCGGGCCTGCAGGCGATCGCCACCGCGCGCCGCCTCGGCGCCAACGTCGAGGCCACCGACACGCGCCCCAGCGTCCGCGAAGAGGTCGAAAGCGTCGGCGGCAAGTTCTTCGGCGTCGATACGACCGAGCAAGCGCAGGACGCCGGCGGCTATGCGAAGATGCTTTCGGAAGATTACTACAAAAAACAGGCGGCGCTGATCGCCGAGCGCAGCGCGCAGGCCGACGTGGTTATCACGACCGCACTCATCGGCGGCGTCAAAGCGCCCAAGCTGCTGACCGCTGAAATGGTCGAGCATATGCGGCCGGGATCGGTGATTGTCGATCTGGCGGCGGAGGCGGGCGGCAACTGCGTCTTGACCCAGCCGGGCGCGACGGTCGTGCACAAGGGCGTGAAGATCTGCGGCCCGCTGAACCTGCCCGCGGAGATGCCGCTGCACGGCAGCCTGCTCTACTCGCGCAACCTGACGACCTTCCTGCTCGAATTCTTGAAAGAGGGTAACTTCCAGCTCAAGCTGGACGATGAGATCATCAAGGCCGCGCTGGTCACCCACAATGGCGAGGTGCTGCATCCCGCCACCAAGGCCGCGCTGGCCGGTTGAATAACTTCGGAAAGGGAGGCACTCCCATGCTGACGGATGGCGCATCATTGTTTTCAAGCTTGAACACGTTGCAACCCGCCCTGCTGCTGGCGGCGGGCGGCGTGCTCGATCTGGCGCAGTTGCTCAATCAGATCGTGGTCTTCGTGCTGGCGATGTTTGTCGGCTTTGAGCTGATCAGCAAAGTGCCCGCCACACTGCACACCCCGCTGATGTCCGGCTCCAACGCCATCGACGGCATCAAGATCGTTGGAGCGTTGCTCATCGCCGGAAGCGCGGAGGGGCCGATCGGCGCCTTCATCGGATTCCTCGCGGTGGCGGCGGCTTCGATCAACGCCGTCGGCGGATTTCTCGTGACCGATCGCATGCTCTCGATGTTCAAGACACGGTAAAACCATGTATAGCTCAGAGAATTTTCCCCGGCTTCATCGACGTTGGTCGCTTGGCGCAGCGAGTGCGGCCCTCCTGGTCGCGGCGGCCGCGCTGTCAGCGCTGCCCGTCGGGCAGCACGCCGACGGCTGGATGACCCAGGTCGCCTGGGCCGAGCAAGCTCCCGCGGCATCGGCCCCGGCCGGGGCCGAAGCGATGGACCAGTCGCCCCCCCTGCCTGCGCCCGCCCAGACGGCGAGTCAGACGGCTGCGCCGCCGCCCTCGGCGCGCAACGCCACCGTGCGCGCGTTTCTGATCAATCTCGCCTATCTCGCGTCGTCGGCCTGCTTCATTCTCGCGCTGAAGATGCTCTCGTCGCCGCGCAAGGCGCGTCGCGGCAATATGATGGCCTCGCTCGGCATGCTGGTCGCGGTCATCGCGACTGTGTCCGACCCGCGCGTCATGAAAGGCGGCGGGCTGGGCATCGGCACGGTCATCGCCGGTCTGATCGTCGGCGCGACGGTCGGCGCCACCTTCGCGCTGCGCGTTCACATGCGCGGCATGCCGCAGATGGTCTCGCTGCTCAACGGCTTCGGCGGTCTCGCCGCGTCGCTCGTGGGGCTGGGCGAGTACATGTTGGAAACTGCGCCGGCGGTTGACGTGCGCGTCAGCGTCGCGGCCAGCATCATCATCGGCATGATCACATTCACCGGCAGCCTGATCGCCTGGGCCAAACTCGAGGAGCTGAAGTACAAAATCTTCGGACAGACGATCTCCGGACCGGTGGTTCTGCCCAACCAACAAGCGCTCAATCTTGGCGCGGTGGCGCTGATCTTATTGATCATTCTGCTGATGGCCGGCTATGTAAAGGTCACGGCGCTGGCTCTCCTGCTTATGCTGCTGGGGGCGGCGTTTGGGATCATCTTCGTCCTCCCGATCGGCGGCGCCGACATGCCGGTCGTCATCGCCCTGCTGAATTCATTCTCGGGTCTCGGCGCCGCCGCGACCGGCATGGTGCTGCACAACTATGCCCTGATCATCGGCGGCTCACTCGTCGGCGCGGCGGGCTTCATCCTGACGATGGACATGTGCCGCGCGATGAACCGCTCACTGATCAACGTGCTCGCGGGCGGTTTCGGCACGGCCGCGGGCGAGCCGGCCGCCTCGAATGGCGAACCGGCCAAGGCCGCCGGCCCCATCCGCCGGATGGACGCGGATGAGGCCGCGATCGTGCTCGACGCGGCCCAGCACGTGATCATTGTGCCGGGCTATGGCATGGCGGTCGCCCAGGCCCAGCACGCCGTCGCCGAGCTTGCGGCGATTCTGGCGAAAAAGGGCATCAGCGTGAAGTATGCGGTGCATCCGGTCGCCGGTCGCATGCCGGGGCATATGAACGTCCTGCTGGCGGAGGCGAACGTGCCGTATGAGCAACTGGCCGACCTCGAGATCAACCCGGAGTTCAATCAGTGCGACGTGGCGCTGGTGATCGGCGCGAATGACGTCGTCAATCCCGCCGCCCGGCACGACAAGGCCAGCCCGATCTTCGGCATGCCGATCTTTGATTGCGACAAATCGCGCACGGTGATGGTCTGCAAGCGCAGCATGAATCCGGGTTTTGCCGGCGTCGAAAATGAGCTGTTTTACCTGCAAAACACGGTCATGCTCTTTGGCGACGCGAAGGCGACGGTCGCGTCGATCAACAAGGCGCTGAAAGAGGCGTAGCCGCGCGAGTGGCGCCGGTTTCCAACCGGTGGTTGTGGCACAGGTTTCCAACCGGTGGTTGTGGCACAGGTTTCCAACCTGTGCAGGCTTTGGGATAGGTTCTGAATTGTTGTCCCGGTCACTGTCGTCGCCGTCTTTGGCAGCGGCGGTCGAGCGTCCCCATCTCAGCCGCCGCGGCTTCGATCATCCAGGCTCTCTTCCGCATAGGCGATCCATAGACCAAGGCGAGATGGCGCTGTTAATTCTTCGAGATAAATCGCGCGTGCCGCCGCCGATTGCATGCTATGCTGTTAGAATGAGCTGTCGTTTCGTCGCGCGGCCCGGTTTCGTTTGTCTGGCTAGCGCAGGATGGCGGTTTCGGGCCGCCTGGGGTTTGTTGTGTCGGAACAGATAATCAATCACTGCGGCGCGGCGGGTTTCAGCCCAGGATCGGCGGACTGCGTCGGTGTACCGCCCTGCACTCGGTCGGATGTTTCACGGGTGCGGCGGTTCTTCAGATGAAACGGGTCTGTACATGGAAAGGGGTATCACGATGCGTTTAGCGTTTCTAGCGAGATCGAACAAATGGCGACAGGGTCTCTTCGCGGCGGCGCTGGCTTGTTCCGCGCTGAGCGGCGGATTCGCCGCAGCGGCGGAGGGCGACGGCGATCCGTGTGTAGAAGAGTGGCTGCCGGGCTTTGGTGTACCGGGGCTTAATGGTGATGTCTTAGCAACGACGACTTGGGATCCGGATGGCAGTGGTCCACAGTCGGTGCAACTGGTGGCCGGTGGCAACTTCACGACCGTCGGCGGCGTGAACAACATCGCCCGCTGGGATGGCAGCACCTGGCAGCCCTTCGGAACGGGGATGAACAGTTCGGTTTGGGCACTCACGACCTGGGATCCGGATGGCAGCGGTCCGCAGCCGGCGCAACTGGTGGCCGGCGGACTCTTCACGACCGCCGGCGGCGTGACGATGAACCGTATCGCCCGCTGGGATGGCAGTGCCTGGCAGCCCTTCGGAACGGGGATGAATAGTACGGTTCTCGCCCTCACGACTTGGGATCCGGATGGCAGTGGTCCGCAACCGGCGCAACTAGTGGCTGGTGGACAGTTCACAACCGCCGGCGGCGTTGCAGTGAACTTTATCGCCCGCTGGGATGGCAGCGCCTGGCAGCCCTTCGGAACGGGGATGAACGATTGGGTTTACGCCCTCACGACCTGGGATCCGGATGGCAGCGGTCCGCAGCCGGCGCAACTGGTAGCCGGTGGACGCTTGACGACCGCCGGCGGCAGCACCGTGAACCGAATTGCCCGCTGGGATGGCAGCGCCTGGCAGCCTTTTGGAACGGGGATGGATGGTTCTACGAGTGGTTCTCCAAGTGTTCGTGCCCTCACGACCTGGGATCCGGATGGAAGCGGTCCGCAGCCGGCGCAACTGGTGGCTGGCGGTGGCTTCACAACCGCCGGCGGTGTGACGGTGAACCGCATTGCCCGCTGGGATGGCAGCACCTGGCAGCCCTTCGGAACGGGGATGAGCAGTTTGGTTGAATCCCTTACGACTTGGGATCCGGATGGCAGTGGTCCGCAGCCGGCGCAACCGGTGGCCGGTGGGTTCTTCACGACCGCCGGGGGTGTGACGGTGAACCGCATCGCCCGCTGGGATGGCAGCGCCTGGCAGCCCTTTGGAACGGGGATGAGCAGTGAGGTTTACGCCCTCACGACTTGGGATCCGGATGGTAGTGGTCCGCAGCCGGCGCAACTGGTGGCGGGTGGGTACTTCACGGCCGCAGGCGGCGTGCCGGCGAACCGCATTGCCCGCTGGAATGGCAGCGCCTGGCAGACCTTCGGAACGGGGATGAGCGGAGGAACTTTTCCTTATGTTTACGCCCTCACGACCTGGGATCCGGATGGCAGCGGTCCGCAGCCGGCGCAACTGGTGGCTGGCGGTGGCTTCACAACCGCCGGCGGTGTGACGGTGAACCGCATTGCCCGCTGGGATGGCAGCACCTGGCAGCCCTTCGGAACGGGGATGAGCAGTTTGGTTGAATCCCTTACGACTTGGGATCCGGATGGCAGCGGTCCGCAGCCGGCGCAACTGGTGGCCGGTGGAGCCTTCACGACCGCTGGCGGCGTTGCAGCGAACTATATCGCCCGCTGGGATGGCAGTGCTTGGCAGCCCTTCGGAACGGGGATGAGCAGTTTGGTTGAATCACTTACGACCTGGGATCCTGATGGCAGGGGTCCGCAACCGGCGCAACTGGTGGCCGGTGGAGACTTCACGACCGCCGGCGGTGTGACGGTGAACCGCATTGCCCGCTGGGATGGCAGCACCTGGCAGCCCTTCGGAACAGGGATGATGGGGATTGGAGTAAATCCAACTGTTCGCGCCCTCTCGACCTGGGATCCGGTTGGCAGCGGTCCGCAGCCGGCGCAACTGGTGGCGGGCGGAGAGTTCACGACCGCTGGCGGCGTGGCGTCCGGTTACATCGCCTTCTGGGGCTGCCCCGATGGCGTGCCGTGCCTGCGCGGCGACGCGAATGGCGATGACGCGGTCGATTTCAATGACATCGATTGCTTTGTCTCGGCCCTGGTCGGCGAAAGCACGTGGCTGAGCTGTGCGGCGGGGCTGGATGCCGCAACGTTCACCTGCGCGAATGACTGCGACTGCAACGGCGTCGTCAACCCGGACGACATCGATTGCTTCGTGCAATGCCTGGTCGCCGGCGAATGCCCGCCCTGCCCGTAGCGGCACCGGGTGCGCAGGGATAGCCCGCGTTGGGTGGCACGGGCAAGCGGACGCGCTTGCCCGTGCCGACTGCGCGACGCCGCCAGCAGGAATTCTGATGTACTCCCTGAGCGGCATGCTTGCACTCGACAGGCTGGAAGCCTGTTCCACCCATGCGCACTCAACAGGCTGGAAGCCTGTCCCACCCATGCGCACTCAACAGGCTGGAAGCCTGTTCCACCCATGCGCACTCGACAGGCTGGAAGCCTGTTCCACCCATGCGCACTCGACAGGCTGGAAGCCTGTTCCACCCATGCGCACTCAACAGGCTGGAAGCCTGTTCCACCCATGCGCACTCGACAGGCTGGAAGCCTGTTCCACCCATGCGCACTCAACAGGCTGGAAGCCTGTTCCACCCATGCGCACTCAACAGGCTGGAAGCCTGTCCCACCCATGCGCACTCAACAGGCTGGAAGCCTGTCCCACCCATGCGCACTC
>CAYQLG010000124.1:0-11507 GCA_964418235.1 uncultured Planctomycetales bacterium | reverse complement strand
CCTGTCCCACCCTCGCAGCAATCCTGTCCCACCCTCGCCGGAAGCCTGTCCCTCCCTCACTGGAAGCCTGCCCCGCCACTGGCTGGTCGGCAGTCCCGACTCTCGCACATTCGCACTTGCCGCAGCACTTCGCCATTATTGGCGCGAGCCGGGCGAGTAAACTACAGCTCACGCATGACCCATAAAACCACCGAAAAAACTTCCGCTTGAAACCCGTGGCAAGATAGCTTCGCGCCCGATTTCCATCGAGCTACGACCTTATCGCCTATCCAACCATTTCACCTTATCACGTTATCACCTTATCACTTCTTGCGGGCTACCCGCCCGACGCGACAGCATTGCGTCGGCTGCTCTAGCATGCCCACATGCACCGCTTGCCCGACTATTCGCGCATTCTGCTGTTGACCGAGGGGCGTTTGGGTGTATTCACGTCCAAAACCGCCGCGGCGCTGCTCCGCTATCGCGGTGAGCATGTGGTCGGCGTGATCGACTCGGTTGCCGCCGGCCGTTCGCTGCGCGAGTTCATCCCCTGGGCCGGTGAACAATCCATCTTCGCCTCGATGGCCGATGCCCTACTGTCCAATAGGCCGCTTGGGGCTTCCGCCGGCCGCGCCGCGCTCTTCATCGGCATCGCGCCCACCGGCGGCGCGCTGCCGCCGGAAATGCGCCGTCACGTCGTCGACGCGCTGGCCGTCGGGCTTGATGTCGTCAGTGGGCTGCATACGTTTCTCGCCGACGATTCCGAGTTGGCGAATGCCGCTGCGCGCAGCGGCGCTCGACTGTTCGATCTGCGCCGGCCGCCCGCGGCGCGCGTCGTGGCGAATGGCCGCGCCCGCGAGACGCGCTGTCGGCGCGTGCTTACGGTCGGGTCCGATTGCAACGTCGGAAAAATGGTCGCCGCGCTCGAACTCACCCGCGCCGCGCGCCGCCGCGGCCTCGACGCCCGTTTTGCCGCCACCGGCCAAACCGGGACGATGATCGCCGGTCAGGGCGTCACCATCGATGCCGTTGTCGCCGATTTCGTCGCCGGCGCCGCCGAGCAACTCGTGCTTGCGCAACGCGACGCCGATGTTTGCTTGATTGAGGGACAGGGGTCGCTGGCGCATCCGGGCTTCTCCGGCGTGACGCTGGCGCTCCTGCACGGCTGCTGCCCCGATGCGCTGGTCTTCGTCCACCACCTCGGGCGCACGCACTTCAAGTCCGCCGGGGAATTCGCCATTCCGCCGCTCCGTGACCTATTTGCGGCGTATGAGCGGCTGTCGGGTTATCTGCATCCGGCCCGCGTGCGAGCAGTCGCGCTCAACGCGGTCGATTCGTCTGAGCCGGCGTATCGCGCCGCGGTGCACGCGCTCGAGACCGCGTTCAACATTCCCGTGGCCGATCCGATCCGCGACGGCAGCGACCGGCTGCTCGACGCCGTCCTGGCCTAGTGCTTCGTCAACTCTTCATTCTCGGATAGCGCGGAAGCAAACCCGCCGCCATGCAGTGAATCCGCGCCGCGGTTGGTTGTCGGACGCACGGGCCAGAGGCCCATGCTACCCTCGATTCGCGCCGGGAAAATAGAGTGTAACAGACCACTCGTCTCGACGGCGTTACATGCCCGCGGCCGCGCGCACTTGCTCGACCAGCCGTGCGGCGCTGGCGTCGTCGACCGCTTCGCCGATCACGCGCATGATCGGCTCGGTGTTGCTGGCGCGCAGGTGGACCCAGCCCTCGGGAAAATCGATCCGCACGCCGTCCGCCGTGTTCGGGCGCAGGTCGCTGAAGCGCTGCGTAATGGCCGTCACCGCGGTCTGGATGCGCTCGCGCGGCAGCTCCATTTTCTGCTTGATGGAGGCATAGTGCGGCTGCTCCGCGACGAGCCGGCTGAGCGGTTTGCCCGTCGCCGCCAGCAGTTGCAGCACCAGGCTCATCGCCGACAAGCTGTCGCGCACCGGGCAAACGCGCGGATCGATCACGCCGCCGTTACCCTCGCCGCCGACCACCGCGCCGCTCGCCAGCATCGCCCGCGCGACGTGGGCCTCTCCGACCGGCGTACGCTGCACCTTCTGGCCAAAGCGCGCCGCCACGTCGTCGATCATGCGCGACGTGCTGAGATTGGCCGCGACGGGGCCAGGCCGCCGCATCAACATCGACAGCGTCGAAAGCACGAGCGTGAATTCTTCGCCGATATAGCGGCCCTGCTCATCCACCAGCGCCAGACGGTCGGCGTCGGGATCCTGCGCGAAACCGATCGCCGCCTGATGCTCGCGCACGGCGTCGATCAACTGCTGCAGGTTCTCGCGCACCGGCTCCGGACGATGCGCGAAATCGCCGCTCGGCTGCGCATTGATGTGAATCACCTCGCAACCCAGTCCGCGCAGAAAATCACCAGAAACAACGCAGCCCGCTCCGTTGATGCTGTCGAGCACGACGCGCGTTCCGCGTAGGGGCGTCAGATCGACCTCGACCAGCGCGCGCACGCGAGCCGCATGTCGCCGCCCCGCTTCGGCATCATGCTTCAACGGCGCAAAGCCCGCCTTGCGCACCGGCGCGCTGCGCTCGTCGCGGATCGTCGCGATGCGGCGGGCGCGCTCCGGGTCGGGCGCGAGGCCCAGCTCGTCGAAGAACTTCAACCCATTCCACTCCGCCGGATTGTGGCTGGCGGTGATGCTGACGCCGCCGGAGTAATGCCCCTCGCGAATCGCGTAGCCCACCGTCGGCGTCATCGCGATGCCGAGTTGCGTGACGTCGCACCCGGCGGCGATCAGGCCGGCCGCAGCCGCGCAGCCATACATCTCGCCGCTGGGGCGCGAGTCGCGCGCCAGCACCACGCGACCATTTCCGAGCAGCGTGCCATAGGCCTGCGCAAATTCGAAGATCAGTTGCGGCGAGAGGGTCTCTCCGACCAAGCCCCGCACTCCGGAAACGCCGACCATCAACGACATAGTTTCTTGCTCCGCATGGTGATAGTTCGAACCCGTGTTGGCTGTGCCTTTTCGGCCGCCCGCAGCGACCCGCGACGGCGCTGCAAAGAAGACCGCTTCCTTACGGTCGCGGCTCTGTCTTGGTCGCGGCTCTGCCATGATCGCGGCTCTGCCTTGGTCGCGGCTTGGCTGAACCGGCGCGCCGTGAGTGCGGCTATTTTAGGCAATCAGGCGGTCGCACGAACAGCGTGGGGACATCCCGCTGCTGTTGTTAACCGGCCTGGGCCAGTGCCTGTTCCAGATCGGCGATCAGATCGTCCGCATCTTCGATCCCAACGCTCAGCCGCACCAGTCCATCGACGACGCCGATCTTCTCACGGACCTCGCGCGGGATGCTGGCGTGGGTCATGATCGCCGGATGATTCACGAGCGACTCGACCCCGCCCAGGCTCTCGGCGCACGAGAAGAGCTTGGTGCTGGACATGAAGCGGCTGGCCTGCGGCAAACCGCCGGGGAAGACGACCGTCACCATTCCGCCGGCGCCGCACATCTGCCGCTGGCACAGCTCGTAATCGGGATGTTCGGGCAGGCCGGGGTAGATCACGCGGCTGAAGGCTCGCTGTTTGGCGGCCCACTGCGCGACGCGCAGCGCATTCTCACAGTGCGCCCGCATGCGCACATGCAGCGTTTTCACGCCGCGCTGCGTGAGGAAGCAATCAAACGGCCCCGAGACGCCCCCCGCCGCGTTGTGGAAGAACTTGATCGGCGGAAGCATTTCCGCGGTCCTGGCGATGACTGCGCCGCCGACCACGTCGGAATGGCCGCCGAGATATTTGGTCGTGCTGTGCACGACCAGGTCGGCGCCGAGCGCGAGCGGGCGCTGCAGCGCCGGCGTCGCGAACGTGTTATCGACGACCATCAGCAGCCCGAAGTCGTGATCCATCAGCGACCCGCCGCGGTGCTTCATCGGCTGCGTGCCGGCCCGCGCGGCCCTGGCTTTCACAGCTTCGGCGATCGCGGCGATGTCGAGCACGCGCAGCATGGGATTGGTCGGTGTTTCGAGCCAGACGATCTTGGTCGTCTCATCGACGAGCGCGGCGAACGCCGTGGGATCGGTCGATTCGCAATAGCGCGGCTGCAACCCCCAGGGGCGGAAGAAGCGCTCCAGCAGGCGATAGGTGCCGCCATACATGTCACTGAAGGCGACGATGCTGTCGCCCGGCCGGCAGAGCGCGCCGAAAATCGCGGTGGTGGCGGCGAGGCCGGAAGCAAAGCTGTACGCGCCGGCCCCGCCTTCGAGCGCCGCGAGGGCGCGCTGCAGGCCGTCGCGTGTCGGATTTGTGCCGCGGGCATATTCATAGCCTTTGTGCTTGCCCGGCGCTTCTTGTGTAAACGTACTGGTGGCATAGATCGGCGGAACGGTGGCGCCGGTCGTGGGGTCCGGCTCCTGACCAACGTGAATGGCAATCGTGCCGAAGCGCATACGATATCTCCCGGCTGAGGCGGCCATGCTGGCGCTCGAATCCCAGGCAAGTCCGCGCGCCGGCGCAGATCAACGCGCTGGCGCAAGCCCGGGTGATGGACTTGCTGGGAACAGCAAAGGGCCGCCATCAGCGCGCATCAGCTTACCCGTGCGGACGCCATTTCGCAGCCGGGGCGCTCTTTCTGAAACGCGCCGTAAACCGAAGCGCGCCCGTAAGCAGAAACGCGCCCGTAAGGAAGCGATTCAGAGTCGCTCCACGTCTGATCCGGCACAGAAGCTGCGATGCGAGCAAGCGACAATGCTGCGATCCGAGCAAGCGACAATGCTGCGATGCGAGCAAGCGACGAAGCGATGAAGGGAAATGCTACGCGGCGCGACGCGCACCCCCAGTCGCGAGCAGCCAGTTGCGCCCGGCGTGATTCCAATCGCTCCCTCTCACCGTCGCGGTTCGGTTCGAGCTGCGCCTGAAAAATTTTCAGATTCGCTGAGGACGGCTTATGCCGATTGCGTTCTTTTCGATTGGTCCGGTATTCGTTGATCTGAGATTTTGCGTGCGGGTCCGGCCGCTTGCTGGACAACTGGCGACGACGCATGATGGTTGGCGACGCGAGCGCTGCGCGTCGGATTTCAACACATGAGCACGGACATGCGTGTGAAGCACGCGGGGCCAAGCCCCACGCGACCGGCACAGGCCGGGCAGGCGAACTGCTTGCCTGCGGAGCAGTCGGGAAGTCTGCTCAACCCACCGGTCGCGCCTTGGCCCAAATCAATTGCGGCGGCCCAATCGTGACGCACCGCACTCCAGGCTGCTCTTGGATACGGATGGCGGCCGTCTTGGCCGTGGCCGGCGACCTATGCGCCGCTACGCTCACACTCCATCCCTCTCACGACAACAGCCTCTACGAAGACGAAACCGGGGCGCTTTCCAACGGCGCCGGTCAGCATCTGTTCTCCGGTCGAACCAGTGCCGGGCGGCTGCGCCGCGCGCTGCTTCGATTCAACATTGCTGAAGCCCTGCCGCAGGATGCCGTCATCGAGCGCGTTGATTTGCGGCTACATATGTCTCGCACCATCACGGCCGGCGAGCCGCACACGCTGCATCGCGTCTTGGCAAGCTGGGGCGAGGGCGCCTCTGATGCGCCCGGCGCGGAGGGCGCCGGCGACTTTGCATCGGCGAGCGACGCAACCTGGGTGCACACGCACTATGACGAACGCCGCTGGAATCTGCCCGGCGGCGATTTTATCGACAGTCCGAGCGCGCTGCAGATCATCGTCGGCCGCGGGAGCTACACCTGGTCTTCCACGCCGGAACTATTGGCCGACGTGCAGGGTTGGCTGCGCGATCCCGGCGCGAATTTTGGCTGGATTTTGCTGGGAAATGAGTACGCCCAGGGGACGGCGAAGCGCTTCGACAGCCGCGAGCATCCCGATCCGGATGTGCGGCCGCGCCTGACCATCGCGTATCGCCTCGTGCCCGAGCCGGCTCTCGCCCCGCTGCTGTTGATCGGTGCGGCGCTGTGGCGGCGCTTTTCGCCGCGGCTCGGCTGGGCATGTCGCATGCGCATGATCGAGCGGCGATGACCGGCAAGCTTGGCGCTCGGCCGATCCGCACGGGCGGCGCCTGGCGCGGAAAATTCGTGGCGCGTGAAGCGCGCCGCCCGAAATCGCACAAATTTCTGAGCGAGCGTCGTCGCCTGGGCATGATGCCACGACGACAGAAACGACCGGGGATTGTGGAAGGAGACTCAGGAGTGATCGACACCATCGACAACAACACCGAACGCCCATCCGCCGACCCGTTGGCGGAGCCGATTCTCTCGCGCCGCCGACTCTTGGGCGGCGCGCTGCTGGGCGGCCTGTGGTCGCAGACGCCGACCCTGGCCGGGCCGCCGCCGATCGGCTCGCCGTTGCACTGGCTTGTCCAGCGCTTGACCTTTGGCCTGACGCAGGAAGAATTGACGCTGGCGCAGACGCTCGGATACACCAACTACCTCGAGCATCATCTGAATCACACGGCGATCGCCGACGGCGCGCTGACTACGCGCCTGTCGTCCTATGGCGCGCTCTTTGATGAGCCGTGGCAACTGCTGACGCGCAGCGGCGAAGAGGTCATGTCGCAGCTTTGGGAAACGACGATCCTGCGCAGCGTCTTCAGTCAGCGCCAGCTCTTCGAGCGAATGGTCGAGTTCTGGTCGGATCATCTCAGCATCAACATCAATCTCGACAATGAGAAGTGGATGAAGATGACCGACGATCGCGACGTGGTCCGCGCGCATGCGCTGGGCACATTCCGCGGCTTGATGAACGCGAGCATCCGCAGTCCCGCGATGCTCTATTACCTCGACAACCACATCAACGTCGCCGGCAACCCGAATGAGAACTACGCCCGTGAGTTGATGGAACTGCACACGCTGGGCGTCGATGGCGGCTATTCGCAGCAGGACGTCGAGGAAGTCGCGCGCTGCTTCACCGGCTGGACGTATCACATTCCGGGCCAGTCGTCGCTGACCGATCGGCATCGCTTCCGCTTTAACCCCGCGGTCCATGACAATGGCCCGAAGCGCGTGCTGGGCGTTGACATTCCCGCCGGCGGCGGCATCAACGACGGGCAGATCGTGCTCGACATTCTGCTCACGCACCCCAGCACGGCCCAGTTCATCGCAAAGAAACTCTGCCGGCGCTTCTGGGGCTATAACCCGCCACAGAGCCTGATCGACAGCGTCGCCGCCACTTATACGGCGACCGACGGCGACATCAAGGCGATGCTGCGCACGCTCTTTGCGAGCACGGATCCGCTGACGGCGGAGCCGAAATACAAGCGACCCTATCATCTTTTCATCAGCGCGCTGCGCGCAACGAACGCGACCGTTAACAGCACGGCGACGCTGCGCGGCTATCTCAACGCGGTGAAGCATGTGCCGTTTACGTGGGGGCCGCCGGACGGCTTTCCCGATTCGCTGAGCGCGTGGCTGGGCAACATCCTGCCGCGCTGGAATTACGGCCTCTTGCTGATGCAGGGGAATATCTGGCACGTGATCGTCGACGTGAACGCGTTCTTTGCGGGCACGACGACCGCCGACCAGATGGCGCAGCGCATCGACGAGCGGCTCTTCGGCGGCGCGATGCCGACGGCGCAGCGCACGCGCATCCGCGATTATCTCTTGCCCAACCCGCCGACGACCGGTCGCAAGCGCGACGCCATCGGCCTGGCGATCGCTTCGCCGGGGTATCAGTGGTACTAGGGAGTAGCGCGTTACGAGTAGCGAGTTAAGCGTGGCGAGTTAAGAGTGGCGAATAGTGAGATAAGAGTTGTGAGTTTAGAGATGCGAATTCGGAGCAGCGACTTGCGACGAAGGAGTGCGTTCATCCAAACGATCACTACTTCGCGCATGTGTATTTAACTCGCCACTCTTAACTCGCTACTCGCTACTCTCCCCCTGTTCAACCTGACCCATAAAGAAGTTTCTCAAGCTCAGGAATTCATATATGAACCACACCGACTGTTCCTGCCCCGAATATCGTGAACTTTCCCGCCGCGGGTTTCTGAAGGCCGCCGGCGGGGCGACGCTCGCCGCGGTTTCGGCGCCCGCGTGGCTGCCGCGCGTGGCGCTCGCCGTCGAGGATTGCAGCACGCGCGACGTGATCGTCTCGATCTATTTGCGCGGCGGCGCGGATGGCTTTTCGCTGTGCGTGCCATTCACCGAGTCCGCGTATTACGCCGCTCGTCCGACGCAGGGGATCGCTCCGCCCGACAGCCGGGCCGCCGGCCGCGCGCTCAATCTCGACGGCACGTTCGGCTTCCCGCCGCAGTTTGCCCCGCTGTTGCCGGCGTATCAGGCGGGCGATCTGCTCGTCGTGCATGCCTGCGGCTCGCACCATCCCAGCCGCTCGCACTTCGATGCGCAGCGCTTCATGGAGCTGGGGCTGCCGGGTTCGTCGACGCTCTTCACCGGCTGGCTTGGGCGGCATCTCGCGAGCGCACCGCCCGTCTCGAGCACGCCGATCTTGCGGGCCGTAGCGACGGGCGCGAGCGTCTATGGCTTGCAGCTCACGCTCGAAGGCGCACCGGCGGCGCTGCCGATCCCGATCCTCGATGACTTCGGTCTGACCGCGGTCGGCGGCGGCCTCGCGGCCCGCACCACCGCCATTCAGGATCTCTACAACCTGGTATCTGATCCGCTGCGCGCGACCGCCCAGACGACGCGCACCACGATTGACTTGCTCAACACGATCGATTTCGCCGGCTATCAGCCCGCCGGCGGCGCAGTCTATCCGACGACGAATTTCGCCCAGGCGCTCAAGTCGAGCGCGGCGTTGATCAAGGCCGACGTCGGCGTCGAGGCGATCGCGATCGATCTCGACGGTTGGGACACGCACGGCATGCAGGGCACCGACGTCGGAACGCTCGCTAATCTGCTGACGACGCTGGCCGGCGGCCTCGCGCCCTTCCATGCCGACATCTTTGCCGGCAACGGCCGCAACGTGACTGTCGTTGTCATGACCGAGTTCGGCCGGGCATTAGAAGAAAACGGCAGCCGCGGCACCGACCACGGCCACGGCGGCGCGCTGCTCCTGCTCGGCAACAACATTGCCGGCGGGCGCGTGCTGACGAGCTGGCCCGGCCTCGGTCCCGGACAGCTTTATCAGGGCCGCGACCTCGCCATCACGATCGATTTCCGCGACGTGCTCGGCGAGATTGTGCAGAAGCGTCTCGGCAACCAGAATCTCGGCTTTGTCTTTCCAGACTTCACGCCGGTCTTCCGCGGCGTGACGCGCCCATGCAACCTGCGCGGCGACATGAATTGCGATCAGGCCGTTAATTTCGGCGACATCGATCCGTTTGTGACGGCGCTCGTCGGGCGCGGGGCGTATGAAGCCGCGCAGCCGACCTGTCAGTACGAACTCGCCGACATCAATCGCGATAAGTCGGTCGACTTTGGCGACATCGATCCGTTCGTGAATTGTCTGGTGGACGGGCGCTGTCCGTAGGCGCATCACGGGGCTATGTCTCGCGGCTCTGCTGTATGGCGGAGCCGCGACCGTAAGGGAGCGATTGGAATCACGCCGGGCGATGCTGGTAGCTCGCGGCTGCGGCGTGCGTTAAGCCGCGCGGCATTTCCCTGCGTCGCTGCGTCGCTGCGTCGCTTCGTCGCATCGCAGCATTGTCGCTTGCTCGGATCGCTGGATTGTCGCTTGCTCGCATCGCTGCTTCAGCGCCGGATCCGGTGTGAAGCGACTCTGAATCGCTTCCTGACGGGCGCGGTTCGGTAAGCGCGCGCGGTTCGGTAAGCGGGCGCGGTGCGGTAAGCGGGCGCGGTGCGGTTCGAAGACCGCTTCCTGACGGTCGCGGCTCTGCTGGCGGTCGCGGCTCTGTTGGGGTCGTCGCGCTTCGTTGTCGGGATGTGATCGGTTATTCTGCGGCGGGCGTTGCATGGGGGGTTCTGGCGCCGATGGAGATTGCGGGCGTGAATTTGATCAAGCTGTGTGTCGATCGCCCGGTAGGCGTAGCCGTCGGCGTGCTGCTCGTGGTTCTGTTCGGGCTGCTCTCGATTTACGCGCTGCCGGTGCAACTCACGCCCAATGTCGACACGCCGGTCATCAAGGTGACGACCAACTGGGGCGGCACCAATCCACAGGAAATCGAGCGTGAGATCATCGATCGCCAGGAGGAGCAACTGCGCAGCGTGCGCGGCCTGCGCCGCATGACCAGCACCTCCAGCGACGGCATCGGCGAGATCACGCTCGAGTTCTATCCGGAGGTGAACAAAGACGAGGCTCTGCGCGAGGTCAATGACAAGCTCCGCCAGGTCGCCAGCTATCCGGTCGAGGTCGATGAGCCGATCGTGCAGGCCGCCGACACCGAGATGAACAGCACGATCGCATGGCTGATCCTCTACGACGAGAAAGACAGCGACGAAATCCGCCGGCTGCGCGACTTCGCCGAAGACAACATCAAGCCCTATCTCGATCGCGTGAAGGGCGTCGCGTCGGTCGACGTCTATGGCGGCATGGAGCGCGAGGTGCAGGTGCACGTCGATCCGGCCAAGCTGGCGGCGCGCGGCATCACACTGCGCGCGGTCGAGGCGGCCCTGCGCCGGCAGAACGAGAACATCTCCGCCGGCACGCGCACGCAGGGCAAGCGTGATTACGCGATCCGCACGGTCGGTCAATTTGCGTCGATCGATGAAGTGCGCGAGACGATCATCGCCTCCGGTCCGGGTGGGCCGGTCTACGTACGCGACGTGGCCGAGGTGGAAAACGGCCATAAAGAGCCGGTTACGTTCGTGCGCAGCCGTGGGCAATACGTCTTGGCGTTCCCGGTGCGGCGCGAGGTGGGAGCCAACGTCATCCAGGTGATGGAGGGCTTGCGCGGGGCGATCCGCCGTGTGAATGACGAGGTGCTCAAGGCGCGCGGCCTCAACCTGGAGCTGGAGCAGGTCTATGACGAGACGATTTACATCACCGACGCGATGGAGATGGTGCGCAGCAACCTGATCTATGGCAGCGCGCTGGTGCTGGGGCTGTTGCTCGCGTTTTTGCGGAGCTGGCGGGCGACGCTGGTGCTGGCGCTCTCGATTCCGGTTTCGGTCATCGGCTGCTTTATCGTGATCGTGCTGCTCGGGCGGACGTTGAACGTGATTTCGCTCGCCGGCCTGGCGTTCGCCGTCGGCGACGTGGTCGATAGCGCCTATGTCGTGCTCGAGAACATTTTCCGCCATCGGCAAATGGGCAAGAGCATCCGGCGGGCCGTGCTCGACGGCGCCAATGAGGTGTGGGGGCCGGTGCTCGCCAGCACGCTCACGACGATGGCGGTGTTCATCCCCGTCATTTTTGTCGCCGAAGAGGCCGGCCAGCTCTTTCGCGACATCAGCATCGCCGAAGTCGCCGCGGTCGGGCTGTCGATGATTGTCGCGGTGACGGTCATTCCCCCGCTGGCCGCGCGGCTGCTCGGCGAGCGCAGCCGGGCGGTGCCGGCGGGTGTCGGTGCTTCGTTGAGTGCGGGTGGTGAAACGCCGCCAGGATTGGCGGACGGTGCGCTCTCAGTCGCGACGTTAGCTGGTTCGGCCAATGGCGACGGCGCGTCGCCGAGTGCGCGCGACGGCGCCGCGCGCGCCGCG
>CAYQLG010000123.1:0-11672 GCA_964418235.1 uncultured Planctomycetales bacterium | reverse complement strand
GGAGCGCCCCGCGCCCGCTACGCGCCCCGTCGCCGCGGCGCTGCCGCCGATGCCCCCGATGCCCGGCAAGCCGGCGGAGATCGTGCTGCGCAACGGGCTGGTACTGCACGGCGAGGCGCTAGAGACGCCCGGCCTCCTCATCTTCCGCAACGCCGCCGGCGAAGTGCGCATTCCGCGTGAAGAGATCGAGCGCATTACGTACCTGGGCAAGAGCGGGGCTCGTCGCCCAGACAACGACAATAGCGCCGCCGCCGCACGCGCCGGCGCTACCAATGCGGCCGGTGAGAGCGGCGCGGACAAGGCCGGCCGCGCGGGTGATATGCCCCGTAGTCCTGTGCGTCGCGACCAGTCCGGCCCGGCCAAAGACGGCGCAGCCGGCCATGAAAAGGATGCGAGCCGGCCGGATCGGGCCGAGCCGTCGGCTGATGCTCCCGCGGAATCGGCTGGCGGCGCCGCGATCGATCCTGCGCGCCCCGCCGCTCTGCCGTCCGCGCCGCTGCTGTCGCCGCGTGATATTCAACGGCTGAAGTTGAGCGAGTTGGCGTCGGACGGCCCGCCCGAAGATGTGCGCGTCAAGTTTCTCGGAAAAAATCAGGCTGATTTCTTCCGCAGCGTGCATCAAGAATTGATGAAGCGCCCCGACTATCAGGAGAGCTGGGGCCAGACGCTGCTGCGCGGCACGCCGACGGAGCGCTTGCAACTGCTGATCACGACGACCGGTCTCGAGCATCTCGAGCGCATCGACGTGGAAAGCGACCCGGCGGCTTTTGACGTCTATCGGCGGCGCGTGCTGCCCGCGTTGCAGAAAAGCTGTGCGCGCTCCGGCTGTCATGCCGGGGCGGAGGCGGCCGGCTTTCGCTTTCCTGCCGGCCCGACGCAGGGCGATGCCTACGTTTATTCGAGCTTTGCGATGCTCGATCGGCTTGAAACCAGTCACGGCCCGCTGATCGACCGCACCGACCCGGCGGGCAGCCCGTTGATCCACTATCTGTTGCCGACCGACGACAACCCCAAGCCGCATCCGCCCGTCGCGCGCGGCCGATTGCACCCATTTGTGAAGCAGCGCCGCGATCCTCAACTCGGCGCGATCGTTGACTGGATCAACTCACTCAAAACGCCGCAGCCCGACTATCGGCTGGAGGCCTATGGCAGCCTCGACGCGGCGCCCGCGACCGACAACGCGGCAGCGGACGCCGAGCCGCAAGCCACTGAAGCCGGAGCCGCGACTACGACGCAGCCGCGTTGATCCAGCGTCAAGTTGACCCGCGCCAATCCTCTGGCCGGTTCGAGCATGTCTCGACTTGGAGCGTCGTGAAGGGTGATGTCGTGGGAATGTGGGAATGCTCGCATCTGTAGCGTCGGCGGCGCCATCCTCGACGCCGGGACGGGCCGGCGGGCCGGCGTGTTGTGCTGATTGCAGACGCCGTCGGCCACGGAGGGCGACGTGTTGTGTTGATTGCAGACGCCGTCGGCCACGGAGGGCCGACGCTACAGCGCGCGGATGGCTAGCCGGATTCGGGCGGAGTCTGAGATTGCGGCTTCCGCAGGTTGAATGTCATTCGTGCTGCGGCATTACGCCGCATCGATCAATTCAAGCTTGCCCTGAAAGAGTGCGCGCAGCGCGGGGATGAGCGCGGCATGGTCCGGTTGTGAGAGTTGCGGGTCGGCGCGCACGATCGCAAAGGCGTCATCGCGGGCCGCCTCCACGAGCGAGAAATCACGCAGGATGTCGGCGACGCGCAGCTCCGGCAGGCCGTGCTGCCGGGTGCCGAGCAATTCGCCCGGCCCGCGCTGGCGCAGATCGGCCTCGGCGATGCGAAAGCCATCATGGGTCTGACGGAGCACGTCGAGCCGGGCCAGCGCGCCATCCGTCAGATCATGACAGACGAAGACACAGAGGCTGTCGCGCGCGCCGCGGCCGATGCGTCCGCGCAACTGGTGAAGTTGAGCGAGGCCGTACCGATCCGCGTGGAAGATCACCATGATGCTCGCGTTCGGCACGTCGACGCCGACTTCGACGACGGTCGTCGCGACGAGCGCCTGCGTGCGGTTTTCGGAGAAGTCGCGCAACGTCGTCGCCTTCTGGACCGATGTGATCGACCCGTGCAGCAGTCCCAGCTTCAGGCCGCGCCACGGCCCGGCGCTCAGAGCCTCATAGGTCGCCTTCGCGTGCAAATAGGGATCGGCTGGAACATCGGCGGGTGTAACGCCGCCGCGCCCGGCGGGCGTATTGCTTCGTGCTTCTTCGCGGACATCAGGCGCGCCGACCTGCGGACAGACGACATAACACTGCTCGCCAGCCTCGATGCGGCCGCGCGCATAGGCCAGCACCGTCGGCAGTTTCTCCAGCGGCACCACCCGCGTCGCAATCCGGCCGCGCCCCGGCGGGCTGCTCTTGATCACGGAAACGTCGAGATCGCCAAAAACCGTCATCGCCAGCGTGCGCGGAATCGGCGTGGCGGTCATGATCAGGTAGTGCGGCGCGGGGCCTTTGGTGCGGAATTGATGCCGCTGCATCACGCCGAACTTGTGCTGCTCATCCACGACCACCAGGGCGAGATCGCGAAACGCGACATCCTGTTGAATCAGCGCCTGGGTTCCCACGACCAGGTCGATCTCGCCCGCTTCGATCCGACGGAGGGCCGCGTCGCGCTCGCTCTTTTTGCCGCGGCCGGCGAGCAGGATGCGCCGCACGCGGCTGCCGGCGAGATATTTCTCGATATTGTGGAAATGCTGCTGCGCCAGTATCTCGGTCGGCGCCATGATCGCGGCCTGCGCCCTGTGGGCGACGGCGGCGAGACACGCATAGAGCGCGACCACAGTCTTGCCGCTGCCGACATCGCCCTGCAAGAGCCGCGTCATCGGCACGCCGCTGCTCAAATCCTGTACGATTTCGCGCACGACCGCGTCCTGCGCCGCGGTCAGCGTAAATGGAAACCGCGCGCGAATGCGCGCGTCAATCTCGGGCGTGAGCGCCAGCTTGCGGCCGACCTGGGCACTAAGCCGCTTGCGCCGGCGCAGCGCCAGCGCCAACTCGACCAGCAGCAGCTCCTCATACGCCAGACGCCGGCGCGCCTTTTCAAGCGCTTCCGTCGTGGGCGGCTGATGAAGCCAGCGGATCGCCTCCTCCCGCGCGATCAGCCCGCGCGCCGCGCCCAAGCGGCGCGGCAGCGCGTCTCGCACCGGCAGCCGGCCCTGAGCGAGCGCACCTTCGACCGCGCGCCGGATCGTCGCGGTCTTGACGTGCGCGTTGCCGCGATAGACGCCGAACATCCGCGCCGCGCGGCGGCGCTGCATCAGCAGCGACTGGCTGGCAAAGACCGAGACGCTCGGCTGGACCAGCTCGTGCTTCCACTGATATTCGCGCACACGCCCCGTCGCGATGACGATCGCGCCGCGCGTCAGGCCGGGCGGCGCCATGTGCACCTGAAACCAGCGCAGCCGGACACTGCCGGTGTCGTCGGCGATCTCGGCGACGGCCATTTCGCGCGTGCGACTGACGCGCGTCACCTCGCCGCGAACGGTGAAAGACTGATCGGGAACGAGTTGGGCGATGTCGGTTTCGCCAAACTCCGACTCATAGCGATAGGGGAAATAGTGCAGCAGGTCGCTGACCGTGCGAAGTCCGAGCGTCGCAAGCTGCTCTGCGCGCACCGGCCCCACGCCGCGGATGAACTGGATCGGACTGTCTTCTCGTAGCGCGGCCACAATCGTCATCGCGTCGCGCCGCCGGATAGGGCGCAGCTCAGCGACAGCATGCGCGGCGCGGCGGCGCTATTTCGACCATGCAGGCCTGCGCCGCCCGTCCGCAGCTGCCGGTAGCTGTGTCCGCGGCGAACGCGCGGCGCGCGGGTTGTTTCGTGCAAGCCGGCCGCACGGGCGATGGCGCGCGGGCGACTAAGGAATAATCAGTCGCTGACCGACGCGAATCTGGTCGCGATTTTTGATCCGGTTGCGATTGGCGTCATAGATGCGCTTCCAGTCGCTGGGGTTGCCGTAATACTGCCGCGAAATCGATGAAAGCGTTTCGCCCTTCTTCACGACGTGCGTGCGGCCCTCTGGCCCGCTGGTGTTGTAGTCCGACGCGGCCGACAGCGACTCTTCCGGGACGACCGTCGTGCTGCGGACCGGCTCGACCGGCGCAACGGTCGTCGGCGTCGTCGTCATCGCAGAGGAATCGATCGACGTTGCGGGCGATGCGGCGCCCGCCGGCGTGACATTGGTCACGGTGTAGGTCGGCGTGGCGCCGGGGGACGTGGTATACGTCGACGACGAGCCGGCGTAAGGATCGGTCGTCGTGGTCGTGCCCGCGCCGGTGCTGGTGCTCATGGTATCGAGCGAACCGCCCGGCGTGGCGGTCACCTCCGGCTTCTTTTCACAACCCGCCGTGGCCAGCGCCGAGACGCACACGATCGCGACAATCCCTTGCATCAGACGATTCACGGAAGACCTCCTTATCTGTTCGAATCCGCGCAATTCACTCGTGAAATATGAACCGATGCCGCCGGGGTTGTAAAGCGGTCCTGCGCCGCCGGCCGCCGCGGACTATTTCGCCGGGGCCGGCACGTGCTGATCGATCAGGATCGGGTTGCCGTCGGGGTCGACCAGCATGAGGCTCGCCGGCCCCTTGCTTGTTTCGTCCGCTTTGGCCGTGAGCGTCAGCCCGCGGTCGATGAGTGTTTTCTGAATGTCGCGCACGTCGTCGAAATCGGGCAGCGTCGCGCTGTGACGATCCCAGCCGGGGTTGAACGTCAACATGTTCCGCTCGAACATGCCTTGAAAGAGGCCGATCGTGCCGGCGTCGTTTTGGAGAATGAGCCACTTCTTGCCGTCGCCGCCGATGGCGCGAAAGCCCAGCTTCTCATAGAACGCACGCGAGGCCGTCAGGTCTTTGACCGCGAGACTGACGGAGAAATTGCCGAGTCGGAGGTTGTCCGCCGGCTGGGTCGCGGCGGGTTTGCTGGCGGGCGCCGGAGAAGCTTCGGTCCATGCCGCCATCACCAGCCCCGCCATGACCAGCCCCGCCACCGCCAGCCCCGTGATCCAAAATGCCATGTGTGCCTCCAGTCGCGGCCTGTTTGCGACCGCGCATACATGATGCCGTAGCGCTCGCCGGTGCGCAGGATAGCGTAACGACGGCGGATGTGCCGAGGCGGGGGCGTGTTCTACGCGCGGGACGAAGACGGCCATCGGCATCAATCCGAACACTCGAAATAAAGCGCTGCCAACAAAGGTGACGCCGTCCAGCGCGCGAAAGGACAAATGCATGCTCGCAGCAATGGTCGAACTGCAATCGCGCACCGGGCGTCTTGCCTGTCCCCAACAGGCTGGGAGACTTTTTCCGACCGGTTACTCCGCAATAAGAGTTGGCATTCGCTTACCCTGCCGTCGAGCGACCGGCTGCGCCGCCATCGGCGCACCAAGCCGCGCACCGCGGTACAGTATGCCGCGTAGCACACGTGCGTGTGCCGACGCGTCAGAAGTCGCCGCCGCGGACAGCCAGCATATAGCTCGTAAAGACCTCAATGACCACACCCATCAACACGCCGCCCGCCTTGGCCGCGTTGCCGCCGAACATGCTGCCGGCCTTCAACCCGGCGGAAGACACGTGGCGGCTCTTTCGCATTCTCTCGGAGTTTGTCGAGGGCTTTGACGTGCTCTCGCGCATCGGGCCGGCGGTCTCGATCTTTGGCTCGGCCCGCACGCCGCCGACCGCCCCCTACTACAAGCAAGCCGAGACGCTCGCCGCCGAGCTGGCCCGCGCGGGGCTGGCCGTCATCACCGGCGGCGGCCCCGGCATCATGGAGGCCGCCAACAAAGGCGCCTTCGAGGCCGGCGGCTGCAGCGTCGGGCTGAACATCACGCTGCCCCATGAGCAGAAGGCCAACCCCTATCAACACATCAAGCTCGAATTTCAGCACTTCTTTGCGCGCAAGGTCATGTTCATCAAATACGCCGAAGCGTTGGTCTGCTTTCCCGGCGGCTTCGGCACGCTGGATGAATTCTTCGAATCCATCACGCTGATTCAGACGCGGAAAATCCCGCGGTTTCAGGTGGTGTTGTTCGGCGCCGATTTCTGGGGGCCGCTGCTGACGTGGCTGCGCGCGTCACTGTGCGAGCGCTATGCGACCATCTCGCCGGAAGACCTGAACCTCTTCACGCTGACCGACGACGTGGACGAGGCGGTCGAGTTCATCCACGCCAGCCGGTTGCGCACCGCTGCTGCCGCCGCCGGCGCCACCGCAACCGCCGCGACGCCCGCCATCATCGACCCCACCTGCCGTCGAACGATCGAGGGAACGATCTGCGGCTATCCGCCGTTTCAGCGTCGGCGGGATGAGTAGAGCTGAGCAGTGAAGAGCGGACGGCGTGGAAATAGGGCATTTCGATGGGAGCATGTGCGGGTTACTGCGATGTTCGGCGACGGTAGTTGTGCCCAGCATGGCGTCGCCGCACGTCATCGGCAGAGCCACGACCGTAACGGAATGGTTAGATTTTGCTTGAATCTCCGCTTCCTTACGGTCGCGGCTCTGCTATCGGACACAGGTGCCGAAAGGATGACCCGCCGCTCAGGGTGGGCCGGCGGAACCGGTGCGCCATGCGGGCGTCCAAGGCACATCGCGCCCGTTGCCCGTCCACAGCGTGTTCTCGCCATCAAAGCCGAACACTCCCTCTGGCAGGAGTTGATAGCCCAGCGCTTGCGACGTGAAGGCGCTGCCGTGGCCGTCGACAAATAGAACCATGGCCCGCCGGCCGTTGTGGCGCGCGGCGACGGCGGTGCGGCGCTGCGGAGCATTGTCGAAACCTGCCATTTCACCGCTGGTGGGATCGACGCGCGGCGGATCGAGATTAAAACCCTCATTGCCGAGCCGGGCCAGATCGCGGGCATTGTTGGCATAGGGCAGGCGCTGCGTCTCGGGGAAAGACGCCGCCGTGCCCAGGCCATCGGCGACGGCGACGGTGCGAGCGGGCTGCTGAATGCGGGCCAGCGATTGCGGCCAGTTTTTGTATGAGCCGGGATCGGCCGGGTTCACCAAACGCGAATTGCCGAGGAATTGATAGTTGTAGCCGTAGCTGCTGTTGCGCTCATCGGTCCAGTCGGCGGCCTGGGGGCAGATCAGCGCCGGGTCAGAGAAGTTCTGCCGGTCGCCGCTCTCGCCCAGGCGGTCAACGGCACTACGGCAATCCATCGGATCGTCAAAGGGCGGCACGTTGGTGCCGAGACTCGTCATGGCGAGAAAGTTGGGCCGATACTTGCGGCGGCCCTGCAGCGAGACATAGGTGTTGCAATCGTCGATCAGCGGCATGCGGCCGGGCACAAGCGTGTCGCGGAATTCGCTGGTGTACAGATACAACCCCTGGCCCTGTGAGCGTAAATTCGCGAGGCATTTGGCGGCGCGGGCCTGTCCCCGCGCCGGGCCTAACTGCGGCGCGAGCACCGCGACCAGCAAGGCGATGATCGCGATGACGACCAGCAACTCGATCAGCGTGAGGCCGCGCGAGGCGGAAAAACCCTCGGATGGCATCTGTGCCGCTCCCTCGATGCAGGCGCTCATAGTCCATGCCGGCGATCTTGGCAGACTCCGTGCCCGCAGCCAACAGCATAACATGCCCGCCGCGCTCCTCCGCGAAAATAAAGTGAACCGCGCCCGCATACCGAACCGCGGCTGCATACCGAACAGCGGCTGCATACCGAACCGCGCCCGTGAGGAAGCGATTCGATTCCGGCAACGCCCGATCTAACCAACACCCCAGCTGCGAGCCTCGCCTTCGTGATATTACGATAACCCCCCGCAATCACCGACTTCCGCAGCATGAGGCGACGCGCGGCATCACGTAACCAGCAGCACAACACAACGCGCTGCACGGGCGCGAACAACCAACCCGGCGCGGCGTGATTCCAATCGCTCCCTCACGAACCTGAGAATTTTTCGACTATGGCGATCACGGAGCGCACTTTTCTGGCACTCAGACCTGGCAAGCAATGCCGTATTGGGTCATCCGTGAGGTCGCGACGGGAATAATTCACAAGCTCTTATGGTCGCGGTTCGGTTCAAGCCCGCAACCGAGCCGCGCCCACATACCGAGCCGCGCCTTCAAAGTCTGTCGAAATACTCCGGGAGCTCTTGACTGCCTTTTTTTCATTGGTGAGTGTGGGCGCGAGGGTCGGCCTGGGTTCATGGCGGAACGTCGGCTGGCCGGGTTTTCGACAACCGGAGTTGCGTCGCGAGCTGTTCGTCCTGACGAGTTGAGTCGCGAGTTGTTCGTGCTGTCGAGTCTAGTCGCGAGTTGTTCGTGCTGTCGAGTTGAGTCGGCTTCAGCCGACTGGCCCCTGCCACCGGGCTTCAGCCGGTGGTGGGCGGGCGAGCGGTCCATATTGTTCTTGGCGCAATGCGGTCTGCGCAGCCGGCTTCAGCCGGACTTGAGCAGCGGAGAGCGTCGGCGGCACGATCGGAGCCGCAAGACCGGCTGAAGCCGGCTGAAGAACACTCTCAATCACAAAGGTCGGCTCGCTTCGCCCTCACCACCAACTGAAGTTGGTGGCAGAGACCGACCGGCTGAAGCCGGTCCATATCAGCGCTCAACCCCCCAATCGCGATCGATCCGTCTACCCAGCGAGCACGCGGAATGCGACCGACAGCAAGCGCTGCAGCCCAGCCACCCGAACCACAAGGCAGCGAAGCCGCTCGGACCACACGGCGGCGAAGCCACCTGCACCGCGCGACGGCTCAGCCACCTTAACCGTACTGCGGCCTAGCCACCTGCACCGCGCGGCGGCCCAGCCTCCCGGATCGCGAACAGAACCGTCCACAGTATGTGAGGAAAAGCGAAGTGAGGAATAACGAAGAGCGGGAATACAACGAGACGATGAACGAAGCAAGCAGCAAGAAAAGCTGACAAACATGTTGAAAATCACACTTGCCAGACTCGCAAGCCCAATTCAGCCACCACCGACACCAGGCAGTTCGACGGCCGCTTGCGGGCGCGGCTCCGTAATAGGCGACAGACCTCATTTGAAAAACGCTCTAACGAGCGCTAGGCGCGGTCGATGGCGCCGGCGGCTTGATCGGCAGGCCGATCTGAGCGGCGTGTCGGCAGTACTCTGCTTCGGTTTCCCACCCCACGGAGTAGCGCCGCTTCTCCACGTCCAGTCGCAGCACATGCCGGCCCGACGCATTCAGGAAAAAATGATGCGGCCGGACACAGACGCACACACCCAGCACTTTCGCGTCCGCCGGCACGCTCTGCAGCAGACTGCCATAGTGGTAATGCTCGCGCGCGACACGCTCGCGGCGATCGGCCCGCGCCCCGCGCTCGCGCGGCAGCGGCAAATGCGGCGGCAGCGGCTCGCCCCGATCCACCACGGATTGCAGCATCTCCGCCGCGAACTGCATGCGCCGCCGACAGGTGCGCTGCGCTTCCTTGTCGCGGTTCGCCATCGATAAGACCAGCATGATCAGGGTCAGCCCGACAAACAGCAGCACGCTGCGCCAGACGCGCATGCGCCGTTGCCGCATGACGCGCCGGGCCGCCTGCTCGGCGGGGCTGCTGGGCGGGGTTGTTTCCTGGGCCATCGGTTTCATCCGCGCACTCGAACTATATTCCGCTTTGTGAGATCAGCCCAGTTGGCGACACCGCACGCCATGACCGCACGACTCTGTTTGGGGCTTGGGCCGCCCGGATGCGACCTGCGCTGCGGCGGGACTGTCGGCCGCGCCGGTTTCTCCCAACCCCATCCCGGCTATAGTGACGCCGCATGCTTGATGTGCTGCAAAATCTCTGGTTTCGCCTGCGCGGCGATTCGTATGATCTCACCGCGGTCGCGGTCGAGCTGCTGCTGATCGGCCTGAGCGTCAACTGGATCATCGGGGTGTTGCAGGGCACGCGCGGCACGCGGCCACTGCGCGGCGTGCTGTTTGTGCTGGTGGTGGTCACGCTGATCGTGCGCGTGCTGGCGGTGCAGATGGGCTGGTCGCGCCTCAGCTTGCTCTACAGCTATTTTCTGCTGGGATTCGCGTTCATCGCCGTGGTCGTGTTTCAGCCCGAGCTGCGCCGCGCGATCATTCGCGTCGGCGATGTGCGCATGCTGCGGCAAGGTTCGCCGCAGTCGCTGCTGATTTCCGCGCTGGTCTCCGCCGCCGGTCAGCTTTCGAAGAACCGCCACGGCGCGCTGATCGCGATCGAACGTTCGGTTGACCTGCGCGGCTGGGCCGAGAACGGCACGATGATCAACGCCGAGGTGTCGGCGAATCTGCTGACGTCGATCTTCTATCCGAATTCGCCGCTGCATGATCTGGGCGTGATCATCCGCGGAACCAAGGTGCTCGCGGCAAGTTGCCAATTTCCGTCCGCCGACAGCGATGAGGTCGATCTGGCCCTGGGCAGCCGCCATCTTGCGGCGTTGGGCATGAGTTACGAGACCGACGCGCTGGTGCTGGTCGTCTCCGAAGAGTCGGGCGTGATATCCTTGGCGGACAACGGTCAGTTGGTGCGGTTCCTATCGATCGACGATCTTTCGGTCGAGTTGACGCAGCGCCTGGCCGGGTCTTCCGCCGGGGCGCGGCGCTGGGGGCGGCCGGCCCGGCACTTCTCGCATTTTTGGCGGTATGCCCGGCGGGCGCTCGTCGTCGTCCCGCTGGCGGCGGCGATCTGGTATCTGGCCGATCAGGCCACGCTGACCAAGTATCGCCTGCCGCGCGTCGAGCTGCGCCTGCAACATGCTCAGCCTTCGTACCGCGTCAGCCCCTCCGAAGCCGCGCCGGTCTTCAGCGTCGAGGTCATCGGGTCGACGCGCGTGATCGACCGGCTGCGGATCGAAACCGGCGAGGTCTTTGCGGTCGATGCGATCGTCTCGGATGGCCCGGGCGCCTATCAGCGCCCGGTGCGCGAGCTGCTCGAGACCGCGCCGGCCCTGCGACAGCGCGGTTTGACCGTGCAAAACGCCGCCCCCGACCACGTGAAATACAATGTCGATGAAACCGTGGTCTTGCCGCTGCGCGTCGAAGTGGCCACCGGCGGGCGACGCGTGGATGAGGTGCGCATCGAGCCGGCGGAGGTCAATGTCACGATTCGCCGCGCCGATCAGGAAAAGCTCGGACCCGAGCCGCGACTCACGGTCTCGATCGAGGAGCGTTTGCGCGAGCATCCCGGCGGCGGCGCGGTCACGCTCGAGCGCGTGGCGCTGCCCACGCTGCTCAACGGCGCACCGACTCTGGCGCTCGAGCCGCGCGAGGTGCGCGTGGCGCTCGCCATCGTCGATCAGCGCGTCACGCGCAAAGTGCCCGGCGTCGGCGTGCGCGTCCTGGCCGGGCCGGCCTTGACGCAGCGCCATCTGTTCGAACCACGCGACCGCAACGAGTGGCTCATCGAATTGGAGCTGGCCGGTGAACCGGCCCGGCTCGACGCCCTCCGCCCGGCCGACGTGCTCGCGTACGTCGCTGTATCGAGCGATGATGTGCGCCCCTCAACCGATGAGCGCTTCATCGAGCGCGACGTGCTCGTGGTCGTGCCGGAGGGCATCACCGTCGCCAGCCCGCCGCGCCGTGTTGGTCTGCGGCTGGTCGAGCGCGAAGGAGGATTGCCATGAAGCGTCGCCCACAACGTGCCGACCGTTCTCCGCCGAGCCGCGCCGCAGGCGCCGCCCCGCGGCGCCGTGCGGACGTCGCGCCCCC
>CAYQLG010000122.1:1626-11831 GCA_964418235.1 uncultured Planctomycetales bacterium | reverse complement strand
CTCACGGCTTGGCAGGCGCTGCGTGCAGCGCCTGCCAGCGCGCCAGCGCCGCCTCCGCCATGTGTCCGAAGTCTCGAGATGAGACGCGACCCGCAATCGCGACGGCGACCCGGTACCACAGGGCAACCGCATACTGTCGATTACGATAGTTCAACTGGGGTGAAGCCGGCGACTCACCCACGCTGGTTGCTCAGAAATGCGGTATGTGCCTTGCGCCAAACCACCGTTCGCGTCAGAAAATTTAGAATGCGGTTGCCCTGGGACGGAGACGCGAACTCCGGGGACTGTTGCGTTTTGATTTTACGAGTCTGATAACATGAATGAAACCGAGTCGGACGATCGTGGTGGCAATTGGAGACCGGCTATAGCCGGTTCGATTTATCGATGATCGAAACCTGGGGTTTGACCTGGCCTACGGGCTTACAGGCTGTACCAGGAGTCGGGCGCTCACGCATGTATCACGCTTTCAGCATTCATGACAGCGCCGACCAACCGCCGCGACCCAGGCGAAATCCCACTATAATCACCGCCTGTGATTGAATGTGTGCGCGAATTGAACGCCGCACCGACAATGCTCGGACGGCCGATACGCGATTGAAGCGCGTCGCCCACAACGAAGATAGAGGTTGTTTCAGCGCGCTCTCACGAGCAAACGAGGTACGCCGCATGAGCCGTTCGATTTCGTACGACGTTCGCCCGATGCGATCCGACCCGAGCGCGGGCGACCGCTGGACGATGAACTTCGGACCCCAGCACCCGGCGACGCACACGACGCTGCGACTCGTGCTCGAGCTGGAGGGCGAAACCGTCGTCGATTGCGTGCCCGACATCGGTTTTCTGCACAGCGGCTTCGAGAAGCTCGGCGAGCATCTCGATTACAACCAGTACGTCGTCGTCACCGATCGCATGAACTATCTCTCGCCGATCGCCAACAACGTCGCCTGGCATCACGCCTGCGAGAAGCTCTTCGGCCTGGAAATCACGCCGCGGCAAAAGGCCATTCGCACGATCGTGCTGGAGCTGGCGCGGATTCAGGATCACCTGCTTTGCTGCGGGGCGGCGGCGATGGACGTGGGCGCGCTGACGGCGTTTGTCTGGGGGTTCAATGAGCGCGAGTTCATATACGACCTGCTGGAGGAACTCTGCGGGGCGCGCTTCACGGTCAGCTACACGCGCGTCGGCGGCTCGATGGCCGACATCCCGCCAGGCTGGACGGACAAGGTGCTCGCGTTCGTGAACAAGCGCATTCCCGAGGCGCTCGGCGACATCGAAAAGATCCTGCTGCGCAACCGCATCTTCGTCGAGCGCATGAGCGGCCTGGGCGTGATTTCCCATGACGATGCGATCAACTGGTCGATCACAGGGCCGTGCGCGCGGGCCTCGGGCGTGCGTCGCGATCTGCGCAAGGATGAGCCGTTTCTCTGTTACGAAAATAACTGGGACGGCCACGGCGCGCCGGCGGTCGACTTCAAAGTGCCCGTCGCGAACAGCGGCGACGTCTTTGGCCGCTTCCTCGTGCGCATCGAGGAGATCAAGCAGTCGTGCAAGATCATCGATCAGGTCGTGCGCCGCATCCCCGAGGGGCCGCTCAACGCGCTCGCCGGCACCAAGGCGACCCTCCCCGACAAGCGCGAGCTGTTCTTCTCGATCGAAGGGCTGATCCACCACTTTGAGACGATCATGACCAATCGCGGCGTGCGTCCGCCGCTGGGCGAGGCGTATGGGGCGATCGAGGCGCCCAACGGCGAACTCGGCTTTTATCTGGCCAGCGACGGCAGCGCGCGGGCCTATCGGGCCCGCTGCCGCCCGCCGAGCTTCATCAATTATCAATGCTTTCCGAAGCTGATCATCGGACATCAGGTGAGCGACGTGGTGGCGGTGCTGGGCAGCCTGAACGTCATCGCGGCGGAGCTGGATCGATGAGCGTGAAGGCGCGCTGCGATCGCGAACGCAATCCGGAGAGCATCACTCCGCCAGATATTCGCGTTGTTTGTGCGAATCGAGCGCCAACGTATTCCGACCTCGAGCGGACTTTTCAATGGCTGCAGACTCAGCGCATGTTGCTTCACGAGGTAACCAGCGCGTTCGAGTCGTCGCGTATTCCCTACGCAGTTATTGGAGGATTCGCGGTCCAAGCATGGGTATCGACGATTGATCCAGATGCAACCCGCAACACGGCAGACATTGATCTGCTTGTGAATCGAGCTGACTTGTTTCGCATCACCGAACTGCTCGGCGCAATCGGGCTGACATCGGTGGCGGATTCAATGCTTCCAATCTTCGTCAGTGCGGACAACTTGTCCCCCAGAAGTGGGGTGCACCTTCACTTTGCAAACGAGAAGTTTCATCCGGATGATGTTGTCTCTGCCCCGAGCGCACAGAGCGTCTCACAGAACAATCTTGGATTTCGGGTTGTTTCGTTGCTCGATTTGATCACGATGGAATTGCAGTCCTTTCGACTGCACCAGCAGGTGGATTTGATCGATCTGTTCGAGATCGGGCTGATCGATGCTACGTGGAAATCACGTCTGCCCATTGAGCTGCAAGACCGGTTTGATAGCGTATTTCTGCAATTCGAGCACGAGGAAGTAAGTCGCCGACGCATGTATCGCAAGGAGCCCACAGCGTGAGCTGGCAAACGATTGATCGCAACACCGTGCCCGCCGACAAGCTCGGCCCGGGGCTGTCCGACGCGGCGAAAGAGAAGATCCGCGGTTTTTTCCCGCGCTACGCGACGAAGCGGGCGGTGCTCCTGCCGGCGCTGCACATCGCGCAGGACGAGATCGGCTATGTCTCGCTGCGTTGCATGAGGGAGATCGCTGAGCTGCTGGAGATCGCGCCGGCCCAGGTGATGGACGTCGTGACGTTCTACACGCATTTCTGGACGCACCCGAAGGGCGAGAAGGTGATCACCGTCTGCCGCTCGATTTCGTGTGAACTGATGGGAGCCAACCGGCTGCTCGAATCGATCGAGAAGAAACTGAACGTGCACGACCATGGCACGACCGCCGACGGGCGCTATTCGCTGATGACCGAGGAGTGCCTCGCCGCGTGCGACCATGCCCCGTGCATGCTGATCAATGAAAAGATGCACAAATGCGTCAAGCCCGAAGAGCTGGACCGCATCCTATCCGACAACGCCAACGACAAAATCCCCTACGAGCGCAGCGACCTGTTCGACGCGCCGCGCTGATGCCGGGACATCTGCTGACGGCGCGGCGGCAGGCGGACGGCCGCGCCTCCGTACCCTCCACGCGGATCGCCCCTTCCCGGGCCGCCGTGCGGCAAGCCGGTCACCCCGCCACGCTCATGCGGATGAGCGCGACGGTCTGGCCATAAATCGGAAAATCGTGCACTTCGGTCCCGTCTTCACGCAGGCCGGCGGCATGATACGAACGGCGCGCCGCCACATTCTCGGCAAAAACCACCAGCGTCACGCGACGGGCGGCATATACGGCGACCGCGCGCCGCACAAGCAGACGGGATAGCGCCGCACCATATCCACGACCGCGCGATGCCGGCGCGATGATCAGATGCCCGAGCCAGTACTGGGCCGTAGCGGCGGATAAGACATTCAGTTCGCCATAACCAACCGGCCCCGCTGCCCCGGCCTCAAAGAGACAGAACTGCTCGTGCCCCGGGCGGGCCCATTCGCACACGTCGCATGCTCGCACCGGCGGCCGTGTGCGTGGCGCCCACCAGAGGGCCTCCTGGGCGCTGCCGCACCAACCGGCAATCGTCGGCGCGTGGGCAGACTCGAACGGCTCCAGGCGGAGCGTCGCATGGACAGCGCTGTGAGGCGGAGCGGCCATGAACAACATCGTAACAAAGCGCCGAATTGAATCGTCAACGTCGCGTGTTTGCACAGCCGCCAATCGAAGTGCCGCCACACCGTGGGGCGCCGGCAATCAGACCCTGCGCGGCAAGCTCATGGTCGCGCAACCGCACGGTCGCGCAATCAGCCGCTCTCAAGCGACAGCATGCGCTCACGATGCGCCAGACTTGTCTTTGCGAGCCGCACCATTCCCACCTTCCCACCCTTCCACATTCCCACCTTCCCACCTGCTCACTCCTTCGCCACAGCCGGAGAGGTCGCCGCAGGCGGTGTGGGCGCGACCGAGCCGGGCGGGAAGTTTTTCTCGCTCGGCGGAGTCAGCGGCGGCTCGGGCCAGGGCGGCGGCCGATTGCCAAAGACCGTGTATTGCTTGATTTTGGGGCCGACGCGCGTTTGGAACCAAAGATGCACAGGCGGCATCGTTTCACCCGCTTTCGCGAGTTCAACCGGCGCCTCCAGACGAAAGAGGAGGTAGTCAAACCGCGTCGCCATGAATAGCACCGGGTCCGCGCCGCGCAGCTTGCGGATCATCTCGGCCGCGGTCAAGCGGATTTCATTCGCCAGCGAGCGCCGCCCGCCCTGCATCCTCAGCAGCTCGAGTTGATCGATCACGCGCGGCAGCGGCCGCAGATCGCCATACCAGATGATCCGCGAATCCTGACTGCTGACGTGATAGATCGGCGTCTGGGCCTCCGGCAAGCCGCTGTCGCGAAATTCCCGCACCTGTCGGGCGATGTCGCGAAACGGCTGTTGCGATTGCACGATCGGCATCACGCACGGCCAAATCCACAGCCACGAGACCCACATCGTCGCGACCAGCGCCGCAAACGAGGCGTGCTCCTGCCGCCGCACATAGAGCCAGGCCGCCAGCATGATGCCCAACGACAAGATCAGCGCGGCGACGAGATAGGGCGTCAGCACCTGCTCCCAGGTGAAGATGCCGAAAGCCTTGTGCCAGCGGCGCATGCCCACGATTCCGCCCCCAAAGAGCGCCGCGGGCGCCAACAGCCAGACGGCGATCAGTGCAAGGCGATCGCGCCCCGGGCGGCGCGCTCGCCCTGGGTTGAAGAACGCGGCCAACTCGATGCCCAGCAACACGAAAAGCGGCGGCAGCGCGGGCAGAAAATAGCGCAGTTCCTTGCCAGTGGAGGCGGTGAAGAAAGCAAAATGGCTGAAGAACCAGATCAACAAGAATGCCATCGCGTCGCGCTGGGTCGACGCCGACGGCAGACCGGCCTGCGTTTGATCTCCGGGGCCGCCGATCGTCGCGCGACCCGCGCTGATCCGGAAGGCGCGCATCAAGGCTGTCGGCAACGACAAAGAGAATGGCAGGCAAAACAGCACCGGCGGCAGCAGATAGAGAAAGTAGAAGGCCAACGTGAATTGACTCTGAACGTTGGGCAGATCACCCGTGAAGCGATCGAGATACTCGACGCGCCATTTCGCGAATGCGGTCGGCTCGGCGAGCGCCACCGCAATCGCCCAAGGCAGCCACGGCAGCAGAAAAAACACCAGTCCCGGCAGATGCCAGCCGCTGAACACGTAGCCCCAATGTCGACGCCAGAGACAATACAGCCCGAGCGGGAGACCGATGCAAACCACCGGCATGGGCATCTTGTAGATCATCGCCAATCCGGCGGCGAACCACGCGAGCAACGTCAATCCGCCCCGGCGGCCGCCGCGCCCTGCCTGCGCCGCAGACCAGAAGCACGCCAGCGACAGTGTCATCAGCGCAGTCAGACCAAAATCGCTGGCGCCGCGATGCGACCAGTGCAGGGTCAGCGTGCTGCATGACACGGCAAATCCGGCGAAGATCGCGGCGCGGTTGCCGGCCATTTGGCGCGTAAGCCCAAACAACGTCGCAACCAGCACCAGCGCGGCCAATCCGTTCGGAATCCGCGCGGCGACCTCCGTCACGCCCGTGCCGAGCAGTCGGCTGACGCCGATCACGGCCCAGTAAGGCCCGGGCGATTTCTGCATGCGCGTTTCGCCGGCGAAGTGCGGCACGAGATAATCGCCGCGGTCGGCCATCTCACGCGCGGTCTGGGCCACCCAGCAATCGATCGGCTCAAAATCGGCGCCCGTGTCGAGGCGATAGAAGGCAATCAAACCGGTGCACAGCAGCAGCGCCAGCAGCCACGCGAACATAGGCGCCGGGGGGGCGTGCGTGATGTTCCCTGCTCCCGCGCGTAACGGGGCATCAGCGCCAGGCGATCGCGACGTGGCCGGCGGCGACGTCTCGACGGAATGCTCGCCACCTGCATGGTGCAGTTCACTCATGCGCGGCGCTCCGGCGGTCGGGCGGCGGCCAGCGGCGCATCGAGCGCGGCGTTGATCTCGCGCATCATGTGAACGTAATCGGCCTGGGCCTGAGCCAGTGCCGCCAAGGTCGCGCTGCCGGCCACCGCCGCGCGGGCCTGGTCGAGGCGCGTCTGCTCGGCGGCGCTAAGCGCTTCACCTGTGGCTCGCAGGGCCGATTGGCGCTCGAGCAACTCTTCATGATCGCGAAGGAAATCCTGTGCCGCGCCGTCGTGTCGGGCGGCATGTTGCGCGGCGAAGTAGCGCTGCACCGTGGGATGCAGGGCCAACGCTTCGCCCAGCCGGCGGGCCTGATCGAGCAGGGGCTGATAGTCGTTCATCGGGGGCGAATTTTAGCGTCTGCTTGTTGAGACGGGAGTCCGCCCGCAACGACTGGCAATATTCAGCCGCCCGGTCTCTTGCCGATCTTCGCCTTACCGTTGCTGTAACCGTGACCAGCGCCGCGTCGGCGATGTTTCATGGTCTGGCTGAAATCACCCCTGACGATGCCGGTCCGCACCCCGCGGAATCGAGAGCGGCATTGGCCTCCGGCCTGTGCGTCCAACAACAAGCATCGGCGCTGATTTCACACCATGAAGCCAACGCTCTTTTCGCTCCATCCGAAAATTCAAACTTGACGGACTACGAGCGGACGACGCGACCACTAGCATCGCGGCGGACGGGGCGATAGAGCGTGTCTCGCTCGATCGGTTCGCAGCCGGCCTCGCGCATCAGCCGGCGAATCTGGTCGACTGATAACTCCTGATGATTCGTGCCGTGGCCTTCGCGCTTGGTGATGTCATACCAGACCACTGTGCCATCGAAGTCATCGACGCCCCAGTTCAGCGCGACCTGCGACAGCTTCGGCGTCTGCATGATCCAAAAGGCCTTGATGTGGTCGAAGTTGTCGAGCATCAAGCGGCTGACGGCGAGCGTACGCAGATCATCCAGCCCGGTCGGCCCGGGCAGATCGCCGAACTCGCTGCCATCGGGGATGAACGAAAGCGGAATGCAGCACTGAAACGCGGCCTTGTGGGGACAGAACCGCGCGCCCTCCATGGGCGCCGACGCCGCCGCCGCCGGGACCGTCGTCGCCACGCGGCACGCGCAGCCGCGCGCGTTTTCGAGCGATACGTCCTGATGCTCGCGCAGCTTGATCAGATGCTGAACGCGCTCGGCGACCGTCTCGATATGGCCATAGAGCATCGTGGCGTTGCTGGGAATGCCCAGGTCGTGAGCGGTGCGATGGACGTCAAACCAATGCTTCTCGCCGACCTTGGCCTTGAAGGCCTCGGCATGCACGCGGTCGTCGAAAATCTCAGCGCCGCCGCCGGGCAGACTGTCGAGGCCGGCCTCGCGCAGCGCGATCAACACTTCAGCGATCGTCTTGCGCGGCTTGCTGATGCGGGTGAAGTGCACAATCTCAATCGCGGTGAAGGCCTTGATGTGCAGCCCAGGACAGGCCGCTTTGATGGCGCGACACATGTCGGCGTAGAACTCAAACGGCAGTCGCGGATGCAACCCGCCGACGATATGCACCTCGGTCGCACCCTGCTCCTGGGCCGCCGCCGCCATGCGGACGATTTCATCGACAGAGTATTCATAACCGCCGTCGCGCTCATGCGGGCCGCGCACGAGTGAGCCGCCCGCGTCGGCGTGCGAAGACTCGACCGTCGGATCAGCGGCAAGGGCGCCGTCGACGGCGTGGTCATTCGTCGCGTCGTCCTTCGCATAGGGTCGATAGAACGAGCAGAACTTGCAGCGCAGCACGCAGTAATTCGTGTAGTTAATGTGGCGGTTGATGTTGAAAAACGCACGACGGCGATGCCTGCGCTCGCGAGCGATCGTCGCCAGTTCGCCGACGGAGAAAATGTCGCGCGTCTGGAATAGCGCCATGCCATCGGCAAATGAGAGGCGCTGTCCGGCCACGACTTTTTCGCGAATTTCGGCCAGGGCTGAAGCTGTGGACGGTTCGACCATAGTCGGCATGCATTCGCTCCGGGCTGACGCACTGTCGAGGCCGCTGCCGACGGTTGTATTTGCCAACCCGCGGCGCGCCTCATTGTTATCGTGCTCGGCCCCGCACGGCCGGCAACGCAACATGACGGCAAGCGACAAAATATCTTAGCCGCCGGGAATAGTTTCGAAACGCGCCCGGTTTGGTTTTGCGAAGACTGAAAGCGGCCCCGCTTGTGGCCGTTTGCCCACAGACCATGCGACACACTCCTCTACCTCTCAGGAGTGTCAGGGGTGCGGGTCGGCGCGAAGGCGCTATCCGCACCCCCCTGCCATTTTGTAGCCCCCATATGCGGCGAACAGACAGAGCGTATTGGTTATTAAGACATAGAGGATCGCCGTTACGTCGCGCCCGTCACGCGCCAGGCTCAGCGTCTCGGCGGAAAAGCTCGAAAACGTCGTCAAACCGCCGAGCAAACCCACCGCAAGCGCCACCCGCAGCGCTTCGCTCTCGCGTGAAGCTCGTCCGCTCCACGCCAATAGCGCCCCCATCGCCGCACAACCCAGCACGTTGACGAGCAACGTACCCAGTGGGAGCCAGCGCCAAGCGCCCAGTGCCCGATACGCCGCCAGCGAGATCAAATATCGCAGCACACAGCCCGCCCCCCCTGCCGCCGCTATCGCCAGAATTTGTTTGAGCATAGGTGGGCCTATGACAGCCGATCAGCGGCGACTAGGCCAGCCGCAGGATGTCGTCTTGCAGACAGCTCGTGATCGTCGGCCCTTTGGCGGGGTCCATGAAGACGTTGATCTCCAGCCGTACGCCGAACTCGGGCAGGTAAATGCCAGGCTCGACCGTAAAGCCAATGCCGGGCAAGAGCGCGCGGGTATCGTGCGTCTCCAGATTGTCGATATTGACGCCGACGCCGTGAACCTTGGGGCCGGGGCTGAGACTGTGGCCGGTGCGATGCTTCAGGCCATGCGAATAGCCGGCGCGCTCAATTTCGCCACGGGCGGCATCGTCAACCTGCCAGCCTTGCAACGGCAGTTGCTGCCGCCAGGCATTGCGGGCGCAAGTGACCGCGGCGTCGCGCGCCGCGCGGACGACCTCAAAGACCTCGCGGTGCTTGGAGGAGGGCTGCGGGCCGGCATAGCCCACCCAGGTGATGTCGGAATAGATGTTCTCGTCGCCGGGCACACGCGCCCATAGATCGATCAGCACCCAATCGCCTTTGCGGATTGGGGCCGAGCCTGCGGCGGTCACTTCAAAATGGGGATTGCCGCTGTGCGCGTTGACCGCCACGATCGGATCGTCGGGATACTCCAGGCCCGCGGCGCGAAACTGCGCCGTAATGTGCTGCTGCACTTCGTATTCATGCACCGCCGCACCCGCGCTCAGCCGGGCGCGGATCAGTTCAAACGCGCCGTCCTTGATCGCCGCGACCCGCTCTGATGCGTGCGCGTGGCGCTCGCGCGCGGCGACCGACCACACGGCCACCTGCACCTGAATCAGATTTGCGGAGGAGACGACCTCGGCCCCAAATGAGCGCACCAGGTCAACCGTGCCGGCGTCGACAATCGAGACGACCGGCAGCGCGTTTCCGGGCGAATACTCCATCGCGATTCGCCCCCCTGCCGCGAGCCGCCCCGCCAGCCACGCATGCAAATCGCGCCAGCCGATGTACTGCTGCAACTCGACGCCCGCGCCGGCGAAAAAGTGTGCATCCAGCGGGTTGACGAGCATGGCCGGCTCGCCCCGTGCGGGCACGAAGAGAAAAGCCCGCCGTGTCGTCGAGCGCTTGCCCGGCAGTAGCTGCGCAAAAATGGGGTTGTTACCGCGAAAGTCATAGAGCAGCCAGCCGTCGATACGTTCGTCCGCCATATACGCTTGAACTGAGGACCACGTTGTCATGACCGCATGATAAAGAGCAGGCCCGTCGAATGCGAAAGCGCGACCGGCACTACAGAGACAGGCCCAGGCACGAGGGGGAGATCCTTGGGCACAGGGGTGGGACAGGCCCCGGCTCTGGATCGGACAGGCCCCGGCAATGGGTGGGACAGGCCCCGGCAATGGGTGGGACAGGCCCCGGCAATAGGTGGGACAGGTCCCGGCAAT
>CAYQLG010000122.1:0-1526 GCA_964418235.1 uncultured Planctomycetales bacterium | reverse complement strand
CCCGGCAATGGGTGGGACAGGCCCCGGCAATAGGTGGGACAGGTCCCGGCAATGGGTGGGACAGGCCCCGGCTCTGGATGGGACAGGCCCCGGCTCTGGGTGGGACAGGCCCCGGCAATGGGTGGGACAGGCTTCCAGCCTGTCGATGACATCTTTCCTCACTGCCTTTGCCGCGACGGCCCCACTATCTTGCCAGAGCATTTCTGTCAGCCTGGCCGCCGTATGTCAGCCCGCCTCCGCCCCGGCCCCGCCGCTGCCGACATCCACCGATCGCGACTACGATCCACACATGCGTTTTCTACTGGTTAATGACGATGGCATCCTCGCGCCCGGAATCGAGGCGCTCTATCGCGCCGTGGCCGATCTGGGGCACGTCGACGTGGTCGCTCCCGAAACCACGCAATCGGCGATGGGGCACGCAATCTCCGTCCTCACGCCGATGGCCGTCCGCCGCGTGCACGTGAATAACACGTTTCACGGCTGGTCGGTCGATGGGCGGCCGGCGGATTGCGTGAAGCTCGGCGTGCTCGAGCTGCTCGAGCAGCGGCCCGATTTTGTGCTCAGCGGCATCAACGCCGGGGCCAACACCGGCATCAACGTGCTCTATAGCGGCACGGTCGCGGGCGCCCTGGAAGGCGCGTTCTTCGGCATTCCGTCGCTGGCGATCTCGCTGGAACTGTCGGATGAACTGGATTTTCAGCACGCCGGCCGTGTGACGCGACAGATCGTCGAGCGTTTCATCGCGGCCCGCCCTTCGGCAGGCACCTGCCTGAACGTCAACATCCCCGCGCTCGACAGTGGCCCACCGCGCGGCGTGCGCTGCTGTGCTCAGGGGTCGGTCGCGATGCAGGAGCATTATCGCCGGCAGCCGACCGCCGCCGGCGCGGCGCTCTATTGGCTCGACGGGCGGCTGCCCGATCTCGATGCGTCGGCGGAGTGCGACCTGGCGGCGATCCGGGCGCGCTACGTTTCAATCACGCCGCTGCGCTGCAACCTGACCGACGAGCGCCGGCTGGCGGAAGTCAGCGCCTGGGCCTGGCCGGCGGGGTTTGCGTAGCAGGCGACATTACGTTGGCGTAACAGTTCACCCGTTTGCGACGATCGTGTCGGGTAGTGGCGGGAGTTTTCCGGTTTGGACGTACGTTTGCAGGGTGGTTTCGAGGGCTTGGAGCGGGTCGTGGCCGCGGAGTTTGAGGGTGCGGTAGACGCTCATCAGGATGGCTTGGGTGGCCGCGCCGCGGTGCGAGCGGTTGGACTGTCTGTTCTTGCGCAGCACCACCGCCGGGCGGATCATGCGTTCCGCGAAGTTGTTCTCGAACGGAATGCTCGGGTGTTCCAGAAACGTGAAGATGCCGTCGCCGGTGCGGCGGAGGCGTTTGCACAGCCGCACGACGTCGAGATCGACGGGCCGGCCAGCCGCAGCGCCGGCCCCAGCGCCGCCGGTCACCACTTCACCGGCCCCAGCGCCGCCGGCCTCGACATCGCCGGTCTGCAACGCCGCAACCAGGTCGTCGAGCCCATCCGAT
>CAYQLG010000121.1:0-11993 GCA_964418235.1 uncultured Planctomycetales bacterium | reverse complement strand
TGATGTACATGACCAGCGGCATCGAGATGGAGACCCGTTTCGGCGACCCCAGCACCGAGCAGGGCTTCTTCGGCAAAGTGCTCTCCGCCGGCAAGCGGCTGCTGACCGGCGAATCACTCTTCATGACGACGTTCCGCAATGCCGCCGCAGGCAAGCAGCGCGTCGCATTCGCCGCTTCCTACCCTGGCAAGATCGTGCCGATGGACCTTTCGCAACTCGGCGGGCAGATGATCTGTCAGAAGGAGTCGTTTCTCTGCGCGGCGCGCGGCGTGCAGGTCGGGATCGCTTTCACCCGCAAGTTCGGCGCGGGGCTGTTCGGCGGCGAAGGGTTCATTTTGCAGAAGCTGACGGGCGACGGCGTCGCGTTTGTCCATGCCGGCGGCACGACCTCACACCACCGCCTCGGGCCTGGCGAGCTCCTCAAGGTCGATACCGGCTGCATCGTCGCCTTCACGCCCTCCGTCGAATACGACATCAAATTCGTCGGCGGCATCAAGAACACGCTCTTTGGCGGCGAGGGGCTTTTCTTCGCCACGCTCACCGGACCGGGCGAGGTCTGGCTGCAATCACTGCCCTTTGTCCGGCTCGCCGATCGCATTCACGCGACCGGCGGCGTCACCGGCAAACAGACCGGCGAAGGCAGCGTCCTCGGCGGCCTCGGCAAAGTGCTGGATGGGAATTGAGCCGATGCCAGCGCAATCGCGTCGGCCCACCGCGGACGCAAACGCCGGCATGTTGATGGTGTCTATTGCGGGTGCGGGGGCTGTCGTAGGTGCATGAACCTCTGAAAATCCGGGAAGATTCTTGACGATTGGGGCGTGCTGCCGCGCCATCTGCCGCCGGGATGGCAACGGCCGGCGGGCCGCTTCGCCGCGCGCGGCAGATCCACGGACCGACGCTAACGCAGTCTGCCCGCGGCGCGCTTGGCCGGGCACGGGGCGCGGCGCATGATGATGCCTTTCGCATAGAATGCCGTGATGCGGTGGCCGCGCCTCTCACTGGCGGCGAAATATCGGTTTCTCTTCGGCCTGGCGGTGCTATTGATCATCGCGGCGGCGCTCTCCGTGCCGTGGGCGCGCATGAACGTCCTCGTGTTGCAACAGCCCTATCGCGAGGCCCAGCGCATCGCCGACGATTATTTCCGTCGCGTGCTGCCGTCTCGGCGCGAGACGCCCGCTCCGGGCGTGCACGGCGAGCTGCGCCCGATGACGCCGGTCAGCGATGCTCCCGCGCCGCTCTACATTCGCCACGACTCGATCGATGAAAAGCTCATCACGAAAAGCCCTTACAACGAGCTGGGGCCGTTCATCCGTCGCGCCATTGACGACTTCGAGCGTCATCGCACACACGATGAGTATTGGCGCGTCGGCCAGAGCGGCGGCGAACGGCGCTTCTGGTATGCCAACGCGATTCGCGTGACGCGCGGCTGTCTGGAGTGTCACAGCGAGGGCCGGCGCGAGGTCGTTTTTCACGAAAACCAGCTCGCCGGCGTGATCGTCGTCGATCTGCCCGACAAGCACAGCGCGCTGGGCATGCTGCAAAACGAGGTCTTCACGATCAGCGCGGGCGTCATCGCGGGAATCCTCGCGATTCTCGTCTTCTACGTGATTACCAAACGGTTCATTCTCTCGCCGATCGACGAGTTAGTCGGCGTCGCCATTCGCGTCGGCGAGGGCGATCTCGGCGTGCGCTCCGCGCTGCGCACCGGCGATGAGTTTGAGCGTCTCAGTGAGAACCTCAATACCATGCTCGAACGCCTGCGCGATTCGCAGGAGGAGCTGAAGCGCGCCAACCTTCTACTCGATCAAAAGCTCGGCGAAATGGCTGAGACCAACGTCGCGCTGTATGAGTCCAACCGCGTCAAGAGTGAGTTTCTCGCGAATGTCTCGCACGAGCTGCGCACGCCGCTGACCAGCATCATCGGCTTCGCCGAGCTGCTCCGCGAGACGCCGCCGCAGGCTGCCGACCGCGACGTGAAATTTGCCCGCTATGCGGAGAACATCCTGATTTCCGGGCGCATCCTGCTGGAGATCATCAACGACCTGCTCGACCTCGCCAAGATCGAGGCCGGCAAGGTCGAGCTGCGGCTGGAGCCGGTCGACGTGCGCGAGCTGTGCGCCACGCTGGTCGATTTCATGCGGCCCGGCGCCGACAAAAAACGCCAGACGCTGGAGCTGCGCAGCGAGGACGGCCTCCCGCCGCTGATGTCCGACCGCGGCCGGCTGCGCCAGATTCTCTTCAACCTGCTCTCCAACGCGGTGAAGTTCACGCCCGACGAGGGCCGCGTCGTCCTGACGGCCGAGCGCGCCGGCGACGACATCCTGCTGAGCGTCGAAGACAGCGGCCCCGGCGTCAACCCCGAGCATCAGAAGCTGATCTTCGAGAAATTCCGGCAGGTGGATCAATCCGCAACGCGCGAATACACCGGCACGGGGCTGGGGCTGGCGATCGCGAAGGAGCTGACCTTCCTCCTCAACGGTGAAATCGGCGTCGAGAGCGAGCCGGGTCAGGGGGCGCGCTTCTGGGTGCGCCTGCCGACGCATGCGCCCGCCCCGCGTGACCGTCCGCTCGTCACGCTGACCTGAGGCATGCGGTGCGATTGCGCGCTGCGGATCAGCTTCGGCTGCAATGAAAGGGTGCGCGGCATCGTTCGCACACCGGGCCGTCCGTTACGCGTGCAGCGCGCCGCGCGATTCGGGGAATTTGTCGGCCACCTTGCGCAGCGCGCCCAGACAGTGATCGAGATCGGCGCGGGTATGGGCCGCGCTGATTTGGCAGCGCAGCCGCGCCTCGCCCTTGGGCACGACCGGATAGCCAAAGCCGCTGACGAAAACCCCCTCGGCCAAGAGCGCCTGCTGCATCGCGATCGCGGTGGCGGTTTCGCCGACGATGACCGGCACAATCGGCGTGATGCCGGCGATGGAGCGCAGGCCCAGTTCTTGCACGCCGGCGCGAAAATGCGCTGTGTTTTCACGCAGCTGGCGGAGCCGCTGCGGCCCCAGCGGTCCCGCCGCCGGGCCGTCCGTCACGTCGGCCCGCCCCATCAGCACGTCGATCGCCGCCATCGATCCGTAGCAGACCGCCGGCGGCAGCGCGTTGCTGAAAAGCTGCGGGCGCGACTTCTGCACGAGATAGTCGCAAACCACTTTCGTCGCCGCCACATAGCCGCCGCAGGCGCCGCCCAGCGCCTTGCCCAGCGTGCTGATCTGAATCGTGCCTTCGCCGAGCACGCCGAAATGCTCGGCGGTGCCGCGGCCGGTCGCGCCGAGAACGCCGGTGGCGTGCGACTCGTCGACGAGCAGCACAGCGCCATGCTCATCGGCGAGTTGCTTCAGCTCCGGCAGATCGCCGACGTCGCCCTCCATGCTGAAAACGCCGTCCGTGATGATGAGGCGGTTGCGCGCCCGGCGCGCTTCCGGGCTGCTCAGCATGTCGCGCAGCTCACCCAGGTTGCGATGCTTGTAGATGAAGCGCTGCGCCTTGCTCAGGCGGATCGCGTCGATGATCGAGGCGTGATTGAGCCCATCGGAAAAGATCGCGTCTTCCGGCGTTGGGGCGAGCGTCGGCATGACGGCCACGTTGGCATCCCAGCAACTGATGTAGGTCGTCGCCGCCTCGCAGCCGAGAAATTCGCAGATTTTCAGCTCCAGCTCGAGATGGCAGCTCATCGTGCCGCAGATAAAACGCACGCTGGCCGTGCCCAGGCCGAACTGCTCGATCGCGCGGCGGCCGGCGGCGACGACGCGCGGATGGTTGGCGAGGCCGAGATAGTTGTTGGACGACAGCACGATCACGTCGCGACCGTCCATGCGGGCGTGCGGCCCCTGGGGGCCTTGCAGTTCGTTGGCCTGCTTGTATTGGCCCGATTCACGCAGTTGGGTGAGTTCGGCGAGCAGTGTGCGATCCAGCGGGGTGGACATCTCGTTCTCCTCGTTTTGGCCTGTCTCAGTGTATGCGAGCGCCGCGGGCATGCCCATCGCGCGGGGGGCGCGCCGTGCACTCATTGCAGTGAACGCGCGAAGCCGATGGCGGCGCCATTCGTCGGTAGAATTTGCCGCGTCGATTTTCATTTGGGCTGTTCGCGATGCGGGCGGCAGAGGTACGATTCACCGACTGCGTCATCTGTAGCCTGCGTGGTTTGCCGTTCCAGGAGTGCCTTAGCCGATGCGACTGATCGTCTTGCGCGACGGAGCGATGATTGCCGACGTGACCTGCAAGCACGAAACGGTCTATCTGGGCAGCGATCAGCAGGCTTGTCGTTTATTCGTGAGCGATGAGCGGCTCGCCGCGCGGCTGCTCGCGTTCAGCCGCGGTCAGGATGGCCTATGGTGCGCCGAGTTCGCCGGCGGCGATGAGACGCATGTGCTGCTCAACGGGGCGGTGCTGACGTGCCGTACGCCGCTGCGAGCCGGCGATGAATTGCGGCTGCTTGAGTATTCGATCCGGGCCTATCCCGAGTTCGAAGAACACGCGCCGCGACCCGACCCATCGATGACCGTTGCGCAACTTGAGAAATTCGTCCAGTCGAAGCTGCCGCCGGGGGCGGTGCTGCGCAAGGCGGATGAGCCGTTGACGCTTCAGCCGGAGTTGCTGACCAAGCTGCCGCCGATGCGTCTGAGTCTGGCGCGCTGCATGACGGTGCAGCAATTGATGACCATCGTGCTGGAAGGCTTGCTCGATATCTTCTCGGCGCAGCGCGGCTGGCTCGGCATCCGCCGCGTCAACTACGGGCCGATGGAGTACGTCGAGGGGCGGCTGGCGGCGGGACAGTCGTGCGATCTGCCGACGATCGGCGACGCACTGCGGCCGCGCGTGCTCGACCGCAGCCAGTTCGTCCTCGTGCCGATCCTCGGGGCGGATGAGCGCTGCTCGGTGCTGGCGGGGCCGATCATCGGGCCGGATGGTCCCCTGGGCATGATGTACCTCGATACGGGCGACACGGGGCGCCGCTGGACTGGGCAGGATTTGGAGCACTTTGTCATGCTCTCGCACCTGGCCGGCACGCATCTCGATTCGATCTTCAAAGAGTTGGCGGCCAATCGGGCGGCGACACTCGAAGGGCAGGTCATCGTCGCGCACGAAATCCAGGCCCGCCTGACGCCGCGCAAGCTGCCGCAGTGGGAGCGGCTGCAATTCGGGGCGTTCCGCGAGCCGGGCCGCGTCCACACCGGAGACATCTACGACATCGTCAAGCTGAGCAATAATCAGGCCGCGTTCCTCATCGCGCACACCAGCGCGACCGGCGCGCTGCCGTGCATGCTGATGGCTCAGGCCCAGGCGATGTTCCGCAATAGCGCCATGCATCTCGACCCGCCGCACATATTCGTGCGGCTGTTGAACGTCCTGCTCTTTGACGGGCAGCGCGATCATCCGCTCTCGGCCGTGATGGGCGTGATCGACCCCGAGACGGGTCAGGTGAAATATGCGATGGCCGGCGCCACCGGCGCCTACATCATTGACACGCGCGGCGGCGAAAGACGGCTGGTCGGGCCGGAGCCGACGCCGCCCGCCGGCAGCCAGAAGGATTTCGCCTATCCGCTGCTCTCGGAGCAACTCGATCCGCACGAGACGCTGGTGCTGTTCACGCCGGGAGTCACTACGGCCAAGAATCGGAAGGAGGAGGTCTTCGGCGAAGACCGCTTTGTGAACATCCTCTGCGATGGGTTTGGTCAGTTGGCGAGCGTAACGATGAAGGAGATGCTGGCCGATCTGCGGAATTTCACCGAGAGCGGCTCACAGCCGGACGACATCACCGTCATCATGGCCCATCGGTCGGGCGAAGCGTGATCGCCGGTTTCTCAGGCTGAGCGGCGCGCCGGGAACATGCTCCCAGCCTGATCCGAGCAGGATCCCGACGTGTTAGGCCCGCGCCGTCATCGTATAATTCCGCCGCTCATGGGCGCAGCCATCATCATCACGATCGACGGTCCCGCCGGCTCGGGCAAGAGCACGACCGCCCGCAAGCTGGCGGCGCGGCTGGGCATTCCCTATCTCGACACGGGCGCAATGTATCGCGTGGTTACGCTTGCCGCGCTCAACGATCGCGTCGATCTGCGCGATGAGACGGCCCTGACGCACTTGGCCGAGAGCGATCGCTGGCAACTCGACGTCGGCCCTACGCACATCCGCGTGACGCTCGACGGCCAGGATGTCAGCGAGGAAATCCGCGGCATGCGCGTCAGCGACAACACCCGCCACATCGCGCGGGTCGCGGATGTGCGGCGCGCCCTGATCGAGCGCCAGCGCCGCATCGGACGGCTCGGCGCGGGCCTCGTGACCGAGGGGCGCGATCAAGGCACCGCCGCCTTTCCCGACGCCGACGCGAAGTTCTTTCTCGACGCGGCGATTGAGAAGCGCGCCGAGCGACGATTTCACGAATTGCTGGCCGATGGCGAAGATGTCTCGTTTACCGACGTGTTGCGAAATCTGGCCGAGCGGGACGAGACCGACAGCGCTCGGCATGTCGGGCCGCTGCGCCGACCGGACGATGCTGTCGCGCTCGACACGACCCACCTCACGACTCATGACGTGATCGAACAGATTGTGCAGCGCCTTGCCGCGGCCGGACTGCTCGACCGTCTCGCCCAGCGCGGCCCTTGACCGGCGCGTTCAAGGGGCGGCGCTGCGCTCGCGGCCTTTACGGCAGCCGCACCTCAACCACACGCCCCTGCTTGGTCGCCATGTCGATCGCGACGATGCGATGGTGGTTCGTATCGGCGACATAGAGAGTGTCGCCCGCGATGCTCAGGCCGCCCGGCTCAAAAAACCGTCCCGGCTCCGGCGGTGTGACGGCCAAGCCGCCGGCGATCGACTGCGATGCGGCCTGAGAGGTCGCCTGCGTTGAAAGCGGCGATCGCGGCGTGCCCAACCACGTCGTGACCCGCCCCGTCTTGACGTCGATCGCGCGGATCAGGTGATTGAACGTATCCGCCACAAAGAGCGTCTCGTCGCGCAAGGCGACGCCCAGCGGATGCTGAAAACGCGCCGCCTCGCCAACGCCGTCAACGTCGCCAAACTCGAACAAACCGCCGCTGCCAGCGAGCGTGCCGGTCTCGCCGCTTTCGCGCAGCTCGACCGTGCGAATCGTCGATATTTCCGAGTCGGCCACGAAGAGCCGCTTGCCGTCGGTCGCCAGACCCGACGGCTGGGCAAAGGCCGCGGCGGCGTTGACCGTGTCGATGCGCGTCTCCCGCCCGCTGCCGGCAAAGACGCGGACGCGGCGCGCCGCCAGCTCCAACACCCAGATCTGATGCGTGCCCGCCATCGCGATATAGAGCCGCTCGCCGACGCGGGCCAGATCCCATGGCGAGCTGAGCGCGGTCTTTTCCGCCGGCCCGTCCGCGCGGAAGTCATAGGACTGCGTTCCGGCGCCGGCGATGCGTGTCACGGTTTTCTTCGCCAGGTCGGCCGCGCGAATGCAGTGATTCTCCGTATCGGCGATGTACAGCGTCTGACCGTCTTCGGAAAGGGCCAGACCCTGCGGCTGATGGAAGCGGGCCTCGTCAAACCCGCCGTCGCGCAGGCCGACGTCGCCCGCACCGATGATCGCGCGGACCTGTCCGTCGAGGTCGGCGACCAACACGCGATGATGGTTGGTATCGCTGATGAAGAGCCGGCGTGACTTCTCATCGGCAAGAACCTTGCCGGGGAACTCCAGCGCGCCGCTGGAAAAGCTGGCTCGCTCCGGCCGGAAACGCAACGGCTTGGCGAGTCTGCCGCGCTCGCGAAACTCCTTGAGGGTCTTGGCGATGGCCTGATCGAGCACGTCGCGGTTGCCTTCGCCGGAGACCTGCCCGATCACGTAGCCGTCGGGATCGATCAGGATGAAGGTCGGCCAGGCTTGCACTGTATAGGAATTCCAGATTTCATAGTCACTGTCGACGGCGACGGGGTGCGTCAGGTTGTGACGCAGAATCGCTTTGCGGATGTTGGCGGGGTCTTTTTCCTGTGAGAATTTGCCCGAGTGCACGCCGATGACGACCAGCGGTTCGTCTTTGTATTTCTCCTCGAGAAAGCGCAAATCAGGAAAGACGTGCATGCAGTTGATGCAGCAATACGTCCAGAAGTCGAGCAGCACGACCTGCCCGCGCAGGTCGCCGATTTTCAGCGGCCGCTCGGTGTTGAGCCAGCTCTTTGCGCCTGAAAAGTCGGGCGCGCGCACCCGCGGCGACTCACTCTCGTCAGCGCGGGCCACGGGCGCCCCGGAAAAAAACAACGCGACCAGCGGCAGGGCCGGCAAGGCCCGGCCAAGCCAAACACTCGCACGTACAGGCTGTTTCATCGTATCTGCTCATTGGGGTGTATTTCACTTTGCAGGCGCTGTGACGCACCGCCGACAGACCAAGCGCCGCTCGAAGCATGGCGCCGCTCGGACCATGCTTTCGCAACTTGGATGCCGCTTCTTGCGGCGCCGCGTCCGGAATTGTAGGCCGCCTCGCGCCGGCGCAGCAGCGCGTGATATCAAAGATTGATCCGTCGCCTTCAGCAGAGCCGCGTCCGCCAGCAGAGCCGCGCCAGTAAGGTAGCGGATGCACCGGGCAAGACCTGGCCACTCCCTCACGGTCGCGGCTCTGCCGAGGCGCAGTTCACGGCTGCGCAAATTTTACGGCCGCGGAAGCATCCCCAATCGCCCAGCCACCGGCCCCGCGCGCTTGCGAATGGACACCCGCGCCTCCACCGATAATGAAATTGTCGTATTGCGGATGCGGACTGCCGGCGAACCGCCGGATTGAACATCCGTATGGATTGCTTTATGCTCCGAGTGTTGCACCAGGAGGTTTGAACATGGCGCGAATTCGTTTGACGGTGGTTGTGGCACTAACGCTGCTGGGTTCTGCGGCGGCGTCGGCCGGCGTATTCGCTGATCTGTATCGCGGCATCAATCTGCTCAGCGTTCCGAGCGGCGGCCCGATCAATAATCTGGGCGACGGCACGCTGGTCAACGGCGAGCGCGTCGGGCTGTTGCGCTTCGTGCAAAATTATCCCGGGCGCGGCTGGGACTTCGAATTCTCGCGCGTCTTCGGCAATGACTCGACCGGGCGGCCGGAAATCCTGAACTACGGCCCGTGGGAAGTCGAGCTGGACGGCGCAATCGACGTGACCGCCGGCTACACCAATCGCGGCTACCTCGCGGGCAATCTCAGTTTCACCGTCAGTGATCTGAGCTACGACTTCCGCACGAACATCGGCGCCCAAGACGCGACGCTGTCCGGCACGCTCGACGTGCTCAACAACATCGAAATCAACCAGTTCGGCTTCTATACCGCCGAGATCAACGTGCGCAACACCGACGCCGAGTTGACGCTTGACGGCGTAGCGGTGAATGAAAACCAGGAACTGTCGTTCGACATCGGGCCGATTCAGGTCGAGGGCAACATTTTCTTTGACGCCCTGATCGCCGGTCTGCGGGCGGTCGGCGTCGATACCGAGGCGCTGGAGCAACTCACGCCCGATTCGCCGATCGATCGCATCGCCGATGAGATCGAACGGCAGATTCGCGGAACGCAGATCATCCCGGAAGCCCCCGCCACCGCGCAGGTTAAGGATCCCGCTTCCCTCCTGCTGAATCACAGCGACACACTCGAGAGCAGCGGCCTGCTGGCGACCAGCGCGACAACGGTGGCCGGCGCGTCGGATGTCAGCCTGCTCGGCGGGACGCAGATTCCGGAGCCGGCGACAATGCTTGTGCTGCTGATCGGCGTGGCCGGGCTGCGCCGCCGGTAAGAGCGCAATCCTCTCGCGCCGCGAGCATCCGGCCACCGCTCATTCGCGGGGCTGTGAACGCGACGCGCAACCAGAGAACCATCTGACGCCGGCCGGTCATTAACCCGGCCGGCGTTCTCATTTCATTGCGCCGCAGGGAAGGACCCTGGTGCGAACAGCGCCCCGGGCCGCCCGCTCGATCACCTACGAGCGTTTTGAAATTGGGTCGGTCGCCCTCGTCGGCGCCGCGACCGTAAGGAAGCGGAGATTCACGGACAATCTAACCACTCCCTCACGGTCGTGTCACCGCCCAGCGATCAAGCTATGCTGAAAATCGTTAGTAGGCCATGCGCGCAGCGGACATGGCATGCACCGCCGGAGCCGTGCTACACTTCGGCCATAGGCACGGAGGCACACATGGCCAAGGCTGGTTCGGGCAAATCAGGCGGCAAGTCCGGCGTGAATCGCGCCGGCGCGGGCGATCGCATCGTCAAACTCGCACAAGGCGTCGTCGGCTTGATCCACAAGCAGGAAGACCCCTTCGTCGACATTCCCTCGCGCACGCTCAGCAACGTCGAGTTCAACGAAAAACGCCGCATCATCGAGATGAAGGACGCGCGCCAACGGCGCTTCTTCTTCAGTCTGCTCGGCCGCCGCAAGGGCGAGGGCAGCCAGGCCAAGAAGTTCATGCAGACCGTGCGCGTGGCGGAAGTCTGCAAGCGGCTGATCGATGAGAACATCTCAACCAGCCTGCGCGACGTCTTCTACAACCTCAAGGTGCCCGTCAAGGGCAGCAAGGAGCTGATCTTCGACGAGCAGAGCGAGAGCGACCCGATCATCGAGGACATCGAAGTCACCGTGAATGCGCTCCGCGAAGAGCTGGGCGTGCATGCCGAAATCAAGGGCAACATGGTCGGCCCGATGACAATCGTCGACAACGGGAACGCCATCGACCTGACCGCGATGGGCTCGGGGGGCTGGGGCGTGCCGAGCATCGTCGAGGCCGAGGTGATCCAGTTCCGCAAGGTCAAAGCCGAGTTCATCCTGCTGATCGAAAAAGGCGCCGTCTGGAATCGCTTCAATCAGGATCGCTTCTGGGAAAAGCACAATTGCATGATCATCCACGGCGGCGGCCAGCCGCCGCGCGGCGTGCGGCGCCTGATGTACCGGATGCACAACGAGCTGAAACTGCCGCTGTACGTGCTCGTCGATAATGACCCGTGGGGCTATTACATCTATAGCGTGATCAAGCAGGGATCGATCAACCTCGCGTTTGAAAGCCAGCGCATGGCGATTCCGGCAGCGCGCTTCATCGGCATGAGCAGCTTCGACGCGGAGGAGTTTGACATCCCCGCGCAGGTGCCAATGCCGCTGACCGACGAAGACCGTCGCCGGGCCAAGGAAATCCGCGAGTATCCCTGGTTCCAGAGCAAGGCCTGGCAGCGCGAGATTCAACAGATGGAGCGGCTGAGCGTGAAGCTGGAACTGGAAGCATTCTCCAGCAAGAACTTCCGCTTCATCACCGAGGAATACCTGCCGCAGAAGCTGAAAAGCCGCAAGTGGCTGGATTGAGGACATGTGGTGGTGGGTGGGAACGTGGGAACGTGGGAACGTGGGAACGTGGGAACGTGGGAACGTGGGAAGGTGGGAACGTGGGAATGTGGGAAGGTGTGCGCGGATAGAACGCAGCGAAGTAAGTGCTTGGCGACGTTTCGGTAAATGCGGAAAGGCAAAGTGCGCAACGGCCACCAGCGTTCGCGCGCGAGGGTAGCATGGGCCTCCGGCCCGTGCGCCCATGAACAAAAAGCGGCGCAAGGGTCTTGCGGTTCCTATGGCATGACATCTGCCATCCGCTGAGCGCACGCTCAGGGCCGCGCGAATTCGCAGGCGTGCGCACCCTCACAGCATCGCGCCCCGTCAGCACCCAGATTCAGAGCCAGCACATTCGCGCCACGGAAGAGGGTCGCCACGTCGAGCCGATCGGCGATCCGGGCCAGCTCATCCGCCGGAAGCGGACCGCACAGCGCATAGCTCTGCCGCCGCTCTTCCCATGAAATGACCGCAACCGCGCCGCTCTGCGCGGCGACGTACATGCGCGCCCCGCCGGTGGCGATTGCCAGCGGCCGGCCGAATCGCAACGCCGCCGTCCGTTCGAGCGAGAAGACCGACAGGGGAAGGTCGGGCTGATTCGGATCGAGATAGGAAACATGCAAGACGCGAATGAAGTTGGATGGGAAACAATAACACGCGCCGGCGGCGCGGTAGGCGTCGTCAAGCCGGGAAAGGGTGTA
>CAYQLG010000120.1:0-12025 GCA_964418235.1 uncultured Planctomycetales bacterium | reverse complement strand
CGTACGTCCAAACCGGAAAACTCCCGCCACTACCCGACACGATCGTCGCAAACGGATGAACTGTTACGATTTTTAGTGCCAAAGAGGCTCAGTTGACGATTTGCGTAAGGATATTTTATCCCTTCGCTGACAAGCCTACAACCGATGGCAAGCCAGGCAGAGCCGGCTGCGCTCATTCGACATGACCAGCATGCCCGGGTGATTCGCGCTGTTATGCGGATCATGACAGGTCGTGCATTGAATCCGCCCCTCGGGCAGCCGCACGCGTCCGTCACGTTCTACCGCCGCCTGAGAGTGATAGTCACGCCGCCCCTCCGGATAGCGCACCCCGACCGGATGATTGATCACGCGCGTACGACCCGGCGGCACGCCGCCCGCCGATAGGTCCGACCACTTCATCGCGTGGGCCCCGGCGTAAACATCCGACGCGACCGTGCCGTCGTGGCAGCTCAGGCAAACCAGCGACGCCGCATCCAAACCCGCAACGCGCGTGTCATACGCGCGCACCGGCTGCGTCGTGGCGAACCGCACCAGCAGCGGCGCCTGTGCCGCGGTGATATGAGGCGTATGGCATGGCGTGCAGAGATCCCGCGGGATGCGCCCGCCATCACTGAAATCGTGCTTCGAGCCGACAATGCCGGAGGCGAACGACTGGAGCGAATCGGCGGCCGAGCCGGCGTCAGCGGCCGAGCCGCCCCCACCCGATTTCTGTGCGATCACACGGCCCGTCGCCCCCAACAGCGCGATCGCGCCGAACAGCGCCAGACACATCGATAGCGCGCCGCGCGGCCGTGCGCCCGTTTGATTGGCAGAAGATCGCCGTAAGAACAACATTGTGAGCGCGACTGTATCCTGCGCCGGGCGCCAATGCAATTCCACGCGGCTGACTCGAGTGACCGGCGCGAGCACTTTCTGAATTGCTCTGTCCTTTGCAGAGCCACGACCCAGAAGACAGTGGTTCGATTTTCCATGAAGGTCCGCTTCCTTACGGTCGCGGCTCCGCTTCAGGCGTCTTCGCCGCATGCGGCCTGGGACTGGTCCGCGTGGGTGCGACCATGCAGCGCGTGGCGATCTGCAGCCGCGCGACCAGCAGGAGACCCGTGGCGCGCCGCCGCCGTCTCGCGCAGCGCGGCCTCCTGGACGGCGACGCCCCATCGCTTGATCAGGTTAACGCCGGTGGGCGGGCATCCTACCGGCACAGAACCGGCTGGAGCCCCTTTCACAGCAGGCAGTCGCGAGCAACGAGAAAGAGCATGCGGTCGCCCGTCGACTGTGCCGCCGGATTGCAAATGTTGCTCAAGATGCCGCGGCGGGAAGGTATGATAAATACGAATATGCAGCGGCGATTCGTGTTGCGGCGTGGGCCGCGGCGGGTTTCGCCCGTCATGCAACTTGAGGAGGGCCACGTATGCGTGGGTTGTTCTTGTGCGTGTTTCTCGGGGCTTTTTCGCAGATCGCCGGCGCGGGAATCATCGGCGTCGTGGGCACGACGGCCGCGCCACCGCCGACGCTGGGGGCGTATTCGCTGCATGAATTCGCGCCCGACCCGCGGCCACTACGGCAGGCGGTGAGCGATATCGCTTCGCCGCTGGGCGGCACGGTTGGGTTCGATCTGCCGTTTACGCGCTGGACGGCGCGATTGGTGGTGCCCCGCTGGAGCCACGGCTATGAGGGCGATGTCTACTATACGTACAATCATCCGCCCTATTCGGCACGGACATTTGACCTGACGGATGCCACTGCGCCCGAGCTGGGCGGGGTTGGCGCGTTCCGACTTGCGATTGCTACATTTATTGAAGCTGATGTCTCTGTTTGCCGAGTTACCGCAACAACAATTGATGGCGATGAGGAAATCATATCATTTCAAGCATCGGCGCCCCAGAATGCCCGTTGGATAGGATTTCACACCACTGATGGAGATCTTCTTCAGAGCGTACGGATTGAGATGGCGCTCACCACAGATTTTATCGTGGGCGAGTTTGCCATCTCGGCGATTCCCGAGCCAGGTACCAGCGTACTTATTCTGTTCAGCTTCGTAGCATCAATGGGGGGGTGGCGAGCGTATTGTAGAAGATCAAAGCACAGGCACAAACCCAAGCTTTCAATTCTAGCTGGCAATTTGATCTCTGCGTCGATCCTTCAGGCGCAATCAACGTATCGGATCGAAACGTGTTGCACGACCTGTCCGGGGCCGTGGATGCCGGTCATTTATAACGGCACACAGGTCGATGTGAATGCCGCGGGCAGCGAGCTTCCCACATCCACCACCGCCCAGCGCGAGCCGGCCATCGGCGCGACATTCCTCAATTGTGATCTCAATCTGGCCGCCTTGTGGATGGATCGCTTGCGAACGTCTCAGGGCCGCTGATCGACGCACAATCCGAAAATTCTCTTTCATCACCGGAAGTTGATGGGTATGATCATCTACGTACCGGGCTGCACCTTCGTGTTGCGGCGTGGGCCGCGGCGGGTTTTGCCTGTCAAGATTCTTGTGGAGGGCCACGTATGCGTGGGTTGTTCTTGTGCGTGTTTCTCGGGGCTTTTTCGCCGATCGCCGGCGCGGGGGTGATCGGCGTCATAGGCTCATCGGCCGCGCCGCCGACGACGCTGGGGGCGTATTCGCTGGATGAATTCGCGCCCGACCCGCGGCCGCTACGGCAGGCGGTGAGCGATATCGCTTCGCCTCTGGGCGGCACGGTCGAATTCGATCTGCCGTTTACGCGCTGGACGACGCGATTTGGCACACCTCGCTGGAGCCACGGTTATGAGGGCGACGTCTATTTCACGTACGACCATCCACCTTATTCGATACGGACGTTTAATCTGACCGATGCCGCCGCGCCCGAGTTGGGCGGGGTTGGGGCGTTCCGTTTCGCTATGGCGAATTTCGTTGAAATTGATCTTTCTGAGGTTGAAGTCACAGCCACGACGTTCGACGGCGATCAGGTCACGATATCATTTGGAATCGGCACACCTGGCTTAGCCATATGGATAGGATTTCACACTACCGACGGTGATCTTATTCAGAGCGTGCGTATGGAACCACTCGCAGATTTCATCGTTGGCGAGTTCGCCATCGCGGCGATTCCTGAGCCGGGAACCGCTGTGCTCATTTTACTCGGCTTCGTAGCTTCAATGGGGGGGGGGGCGGCGACAGCTATCTAGAGGGTCAAAACGCCAGCACAACTCTGTGTGCTCAAAGCGCCGTTTGGGAACAGCGACGTTGGCTTGTGCGCTGACATTGGCATCAGCCGTCGAGGCGCAATCAACGTATCGCATCGAAACGTGTTGCACGACCTGTCCGGGGCCGTGGATGCCGGTCATTTATAACGGCACACAGGTCGATGTGAATGCCGCGGGCAGCGAGCTTCCCACATCCACCACCGCCCAGCGCGAGCCGGCCATCGGCGCGACATTTCTCAACTGTGATCTCAATCTGGCCGCCTTGTGGATGGACTCCTCTTTCACCGGGTTTCCTGGCGCCGATGTTAGAGATACACTTCGCACGAAGTTCTCCTCGGACGGTATTAGCTGGCAATATCCGATGACTCCCCAATCGACTTGTCCCTCGCCAGCAACCAATCCCAATGTCGACGGCTTCTTTGTCTCGTTGTTCACGCCTTACTATTGCACAGCCGAGCCAACCAGTGGTTGCTCTTGTACTCCGACCTGCGTCACGAGCCCCCCTTGTGTTGCCGCATGTCCTGGCCCTGTTGACTGCGTTAGCGGAGAGTGCTTTCCCTGCAAGTGGAAAGCCGCCGAGCCAGCCGTCACGGGAACAAGTGATGGTGTTCTCTACCTCTTAGGATCAGCTTCCTTTCAACAAATGCTCTTGCTTACACGGTATCAACCTTCAACTGGCATATTCGGCTGGCCGGATGGATCGCGGCTGCGGACAATTTGTGCCAGCGGGAACCCTATCCCGGACCGATGCCTGATTGCGGCCGATCCTAAACCTGGGCCTGGTGCTGGCGAGCAACGCCTATTCATCTTTCATCGCATCGCGAATGACTTGAGATTGGTCTATTCACCTGATGGCGGCGTGTCATTCCCAGTGCGGACGTGCGGTACATCGAGTTATCCAATCGATGTCGTTCACACTGAGACGGTGAGTCCATATGGAGTCGAGGCGCCATCGGGAGCGGTTGGACCGGATCGCGCCTTATATCTAGCCTGGTGGAAAACGGATGTAAGCTCCATTGTGGTTAACTGTTCAACCACTGATTGCAGTCCATGCACATCACCGGATCAAGTGCTCGTCACGCGCGTTACGGTTAACAGCAGCGGCGGCTTGTGCTGGCCTCCATCGCCGGCACAGATACCGGGTCCAGGAGAGACGTTCAACGGCGCGCGGAACCGCGGCTACGATTATGGCGGACTATCCAATGGTGGAACTTCGCTGGCGGTTGACAACACCTGTGGTCCGTTCTCGGGACGAATCTACGTGGCCTATGTCGAGGTGGTCGATCCGCGCCGGCCCAGTCCGCCCTGCATCAGTCCGTCGTCGATTCGCAGCTTGCCGGCCGCGACACGGATCAAGGTTGCGCGCTTGAGGCCGAATGTCCCACTCGTTCAGTGTTCGACCAGCGGGGTTGACGGCCACGTCGAGCAGCTTCGTGATCAATTCGGTGCGATCATACCTCCGGTGCTGGTAAGTCCATTCAACAACTGCGCGGATGAGCCGCAATGCATGGATTGCACGACGGATCCCACCTGTGGCGGACTGATTACCTCCGCACACCCCTATCGACCCTCGCTGCAAGTGATGCCGTGGCTCGGCGTGGATGGCTGGGGCAATGTCGGCGTAGCCTGGTACGACACGCGCTATGACGTGGATTTTCCGACGACCGATTCCGATGTTCGGGTGAAGTATGATCTGCTCTTCAGCATGAGCAGCGACGGCGGAGAAACCTGGTGCAAGCCGCTCCGCATCACCGCCCCGCATCCGACGCTGACGTTGCCGCCGCCCAACCAGCACATCGGCGAGCCTCATTCGATGACAAGCACCGGTATCAGCGACGTTGCCGACTACAGCCAGATTTGCGCCGACCCGCGGCCGGGCCAGTCCGGCTTCTTTGCCATGTGCATGGAGAATCGCCGCTCCACGACGCCGCCGTACCTGCCCAGCGACCAATCGCTCTATGCGTACAAGATCGACATGCGCCTGCGCGGCGACTATACCGGCGATGAGCGAGTCAAATTTACCGATCTGGACGGGTTCGTCACGTGCCTCTCATGCGGGCCAACCCCGCCCTGCGCCGATCCGAATTGTCCCTTCATGGATATGAATGGCGATGGGAGCGTTAACTTCGATGATCTGGATGCGTTTGTTGCGGCGCTAACGCTGCCCTGTTACCCGATCCGGCCCGAGGATTGCACGGAGCTCCCGCCGGATTGCAACGTCTGCTGCCCGGGTGAGTGCGCTCCGGCGGGGCCGGAGGCGCTGATGGCCGCGACCGCCGAACCCTGCTTGACCGCGTTGCGATTGGCGGCCGTGCTGGGGACGCAAGAGCTTTCAATGATTCGCGATCGGCTTGCGGCGGCGCTGCCGGCGATCGGCGCAAGATCCGACGCCGCCGAGATCCAAGCGTTCATGGCGTGCGTGTCTGAGCTTGAGGGCGGGATCTAGTTCGTCGTCAAGCTTTGATTTTTGGGATTCGTGGAACGTAGTCTCGGCGTCAATCCGTGAATCTGCGCTGCGGTTGATTGTTGGACGCACGGGCCGGAGGCCCATGCTACCCTCGATTCGAACCCGAAAAATGGAGTTTGGCGAACGACTACAGCGTATTGAAATGGGGTCCGTCGCCCGGAGCGGAGCCGCGACCGTAAGGAAGCGGAGATTCAGGGAAAATCTAACCACTCCCTCACGGTCGTGGCGCTGCCGAGCGGCGGTCTTGGCGCTGCCGACGACGGTCTTGGCGCTGCGAAGCGGCGGACTTGGCGCTGCCGAGCGGCGGTCGTGGCGCTGACATGCAACAGCGCAATTCTGAAAATGCTCTCATGCGAAATTCTGGCTGTGACGCGCGGCTAACCCTCGGCGACGAATGAACTGCTGAGCGACCCGGTTTGGGCGACGGGCGGCGGGGCGGCGGCGGCCGGCTTGGGTTGCGCCTGACGGATGCGCGCCACCAGCAATTGCCAGGTCTCACGGTGGTCCCGCAGAATCTTCAGAGCATCCTCGGCGGCCCGCGCGTCTAGCTCGGTATTGGCCTGAATCAGCCGGCGGTAAATGAAGTTGTACAGCCCGGCGATTTGCTCGACCAATTGGGGATTGACCTCGGGCCGCAGACCGTCGGCCAACTCCGCTACGATCTTCTGGGCGCGGTCAAAGGCGTTGAATGACGCTTCGCGGTCGCCGCGCTCGATCGCCTCGCGGCCGCGCGTGGCAAAGCGGATCGCGCCGTCGATCAGCATCAGCTGGAGTTGCTCCGGGCTGGCCGTCATGACGGCGGATTTCAGATATTCCTGCGAACTCTTCGGACCGTACGACATGTTGGGAGTATCGGCATGATCGCGCGAGCGCTCGACACATTCGGGACAGCCCTCGCACGCGGCGCTTGCGCGGCGGCGCAACTCCTGCGGCGCGCTGCGCAACGGCCGCGCGGCCGTGCGTGGAGATCGGCTCAGCCCTTGTTGACGATGCTGCTTGGCATCGTCATGTGCCAGGCCACGGCGGACGGAGCGCTGGCCGAAGCGCTCCAGGACGCCGCCGGCGACGACGTGGGCCGCGCCCCGCCGGCGGCGCCCCCGATTGACGCCATGCGGCCGGCGTTCATCCACGGAGGCACGTCGCACGGCGCCGTCTGGCTGCTGACGCTGGGCATGTCGGCTGCACTATGTGCGCTGATCCGCGTCACCCGCTGTAGCCGTATGAGCGGCGTCGTGCGGCGCGGCGTTGCGCTCTTGCTGAGCGCTTGGCTGCTGGGCGCATTCGGCGCGGAGCAATGGTCCGAATGGAGCGGCGGATCGTGGTCGCCGGCCGAATCGTTGCCGCTACATTTGTGTGATTTGGGCCTGGCGGTCACGGTTGCGGCGCTGTTGTTGACGGCCTGGAGCCGACCGGCCGCGGCGGCCGAATCGGCCCCGTTCGGGAACGCTGCGACCGGTGCAGCGGCACAGGTGACCTGGTCCCATCGTTGCGGCGAACTGGCCTATTTCTGGGGGCTGGGCGGGACGCTGCAGGCGCTGCTCACCCCCGACGTGCAGCATGATTTTCCCGCGCCCGAGTGCGTCCGGTTTTTTGCGGCGCATGCGGGCATCGTGGTGGGCGTGCTGGTGCTGACGTTTGGTCTGGGCCTTGCGCCGGCGCCGGCGCGCTGCGGCGCGCCTGGTGGACGACGATGGCGCTGATGGCGATAGTCTACGGGCTGAACTGGATTACCGACGGAAATTACATGTACCTGCGCCGCCGCCCAGAGCGGCCCTCGCTGATCGATTGGCTCGGGCCATATCCGTTCGCGGTGCTGGGGTTGATTGCGGTCGGCTCGAGCATTCTCGCTTTGCTCTATCTGCCGTGGTGGATAGCTCGTCAATTCCAGCGCCACGACCGCAAGCAGAGCCGCGGCCGCGAGGGCGCGGTTTGAGCCTGCAACAGCCTGAGAATAGCGACGAAGCGACGTAGCGACGCAGCGACAAGGCGACGCAGGGGCAGACGATTCACATCGCTCCATCCCGAATCGCGCGGGTAGCATGGGCCTCCGGCCCGTGCGTCCGCAATCAAACCGAAGCAGGATCCACCACACACAGCCGAGCCGCGGCCGTGAGGGCGCGATTTGAGCCTGCAACAGCCTGAGAATAGCGACGGAGCGACGAAGAGGCAGACGATCGTCGCAGCATCCGCACGCTCGACCGTTCGAGGCAGACGCAGCCGGCCCTCTCCACGACATACTCTCCACTTCACGCTCCATCTTGCGCACTTCCTGCTCCCACGTCGTCAATCCACTACACTCATCCTATGCGGCGGCCGACGCTCTTTGGGATTCTCAACCTGACCTCGGATTCATTCTCCGACGGCGGGAAATTTCTTGATCCGGCGCGGGCACTCCAGCACGCGCTGCGCATGCACGCCGCCGGCGCGGACGTCATCGATGTCGGCGCCGCCGCGAGCAACCCGCATGCCGCGGTGGTCAGCCCCGCGGAGGAGCTTGAGCGGCTCACGCCGATCGTGGCGGAGCTTGGCTGCCGGGGCGTGCCCGTTTCGCTCGACACGAACAAGCCGGAGGTGCTGCGCGCACTGTTGACCGGCGTGAACACCGACAGTGTCGCCTTCGTCAATGACATCGACGGCTTCCGTGCGCCGGGCGCGTTGGAGCTGGTCGCGCCGGAGCGGGTTCGGCTGATCGTGATGCATCGACGGCCGTTTGGCACTGCGCCGCCCGCGTCCGCCGCCGCCTTGTGGGATGAGATCGAGCGTTTTTTTGAAGAGCGGCTGCGAGCTTTGGCGCAGGCGGGCATCGCACCGGATCGCATTCTGCTCGATCCGGGCATGGGGCTTTTTCTGGGCGAAGCGCCGCATTGGAGCTTGACTGTTGTGCGCGACGTGGCCCGCCTGCGCAGCGCCTTCGGCTTGCCCGTCTTGCTGTCGGTGTCGCGGAAGTCGTTCATCGGCCGGCTGCTCGAAAAGGGCGCCCCGCGGCCGCCGGCCGCGCGCGCCGCCGGCACGTTGGCGGTCGAACTTTTCGCGGCAGAGCAGGGTGTGGATGCGCTCCGCACGCATGATCCCGGCGCGCTGGCCGACGCGCTGGAGCTGCGGCGCGCGCTGCAGACATAGCGACACCGGCGGCTCGTCGTAACGACGCCACCCGTAGGTAACGGGCGTATAGAGCGGTTGCGGCGCACCCCGGCAATTTTTTCGGTCGTGTCGCGTTGAGCTAGCGAGGAAATCCGGCGCTTGGGTCGCCGCAATCATTCGGAGTCGTCGATGAACGGACTATGCCAGCGTGTGGGGTTGCCGCGATCGACCGCGCTGCTCACGGTATCAACGGGGCTGCTTGTCGCCGCCTGCTTTTGGGGCGTCGCGGGCTGTTCGCGCAACGGGCTGACACCGGCGACACCGGCAGAGCAGACTCACGCCGGCGACCAGCCTATCGGCGACGAGGGCAATGACGGCGCCGCCGAGGCGACACACTCCGCCCCTGCCGGCGTTTCGCCGAGCGCCGCGCCGGATGACACCACCACGGGGGCCGCTCTCACCGCCGACGGCGCCGAGCCAGCCGCGGCCCGAGAAACACAAGCGCTGACCATGATGATCGACGGGCAGGAGCGCACCGCCAGGCTGCACATTCCGGGCACGCTCGCCCCCGCGGCGCCGCGCGCGCTGGTCATCGGCCTGCACGGCGCCGGTGGAAATGGGGCTGATTTTCTGGAGCGCAATGGCTGGCGCGCGCTGGCCGATGAGGCGGGCTTTGTTGTGGTTGCGCCCGACGGGTTGCCGCCGCGGTTGAATCGTGCGGCACGCTTTGTCGATAACCCGCGGCTGTGGAATACCGGGCAGCTCGATCCTAATAACCCGCGCACGGCGATCGCCGACGCGCCGTTTATCGAGGCGCTGATCACGGAGGTGCGGCGGCGCGTCGCAATTGACGAGCGGCGCATCTTCATGACTGGCCATTCCAACGGGGCCGGCATGACCTATCGGCTGGCCCAGGAGATGAACCACCGGCTCGCGGCCATCGCGCCCGTCATGAGTTTCTGCTGGCAGGAAGATCCACGCCTCGACTACGCCCTGCCAACGCTGGCCATCTATGGGATGGAAGATCCGCTCGTACCCTTTGCCGGCGGCACGGCCCAATTGCCTTGGGGCGGGTCGCGCACGACGCCGCCGGTCGACGATACGCTCGAAAAGTGGGCGCGGGCGCTGGCTTGCGGCGGGCCGCGGACGGTAGCCACGAACGATGACGGCGTGAAGCTGATCGAGTATCCCGCCTGCCGCGGCCCGGCCGTGTTTCGGGCGCTGATCATCGAGGGGCATGGGCATGAGTGGCCCGGCGGGCGGCGCTCTGGGATAGCGCGGCGGATGGTCGGCCCGCGCCGCGACGTACTCGATGCCACGCGCGTGATTTGGGATTTCTTCTCGGAGCATCCACGACGCTGAGTGCCGCGACGCTGAAAATGGGGGTTGGATTTGCTTGGCTCGCGTAGCGCCGCAACGCCGCAGGCGCGAAAAACGCGCCCGCACCTACGGACGCGGCGCCGTGCCTGGCTTGGACGGACGATCTGAATTTCGCCACGATTGTCGGGCGGCTTCCGCCGCCTCCGTCCGCAGCAGCTTGCCCAGATGCAGACGCAGCGCGACCTGTGGCGGATGCTGCGCAAGTTGGTAAAAGCCCGGCGGCAGATCACCCCCGACGCCGTAGACATCGACGCCGTCGAGATTCAGCCGATACACGGAATAGAGCTGATCTTCGCAGCGGAAAAGTCCGGCCAGTTCGAGCGCAGCGAGCCGCGCGAGCGGGTTGCAACCTTGGGCGAAACTGCGCATTTCCTCGCGGAGGGCCGGCGGCTCGTCGGCGGCCTCGGCGCGTGAAATCTGCATTTCCAGCATGAAGCGCGTGCCCAAATGCAGTGAATAGGCGTCGTCTGCATCCAGCCCGAAAGCCGGAAAGTAATTGGGAGTCGTATCCCCGACGACAACGTAGTGCCGCGGATCGTAGCCCGCGCCGCACAGCTTCGCGCCGCCCTCGGGGGCAAGCTCAAATGCGAAGATCGTCACGGCCCCTTCGCCCGCGAGAATCGCTTCGTCAAACGCGCCGGCGCGCTCGACCTGCTGCGGGGCGCGCGGGCCAAGTTCCTGCTGCAAGTAGGCCAGCGCCTCGGCGGATCGGTTGGAAGGCGTCATGCCCTTATCTTATCCCCGTTGACACCCGATTTTGCGAATCTGTGTTGAACCGAACCGCGCCCGTCAGGAAGCGATTCGGGTCGATACACGCCGGATCAACCCGATCGAATCGACTCGAAACCTGCGCGATCCCGAGTGGTTTCGATCGACTTTGGGCATCAAATCATTGCTGGCCCAGTCGATCATCGCGGCTTTGGTCTTCCCCTTCGTCGCTCGGTCGCTCCGTTGCTATTCCTGGCCATTGCAGAATCGAATCGCTCCCTCACGGTCGCGGTTCGGTTTGCGGTCGCGGCTCCGTTCCGGCTCGGGCCGCTATACTCGGCGGCGCTATGCATGCAGAGCCAACGAATTCGATTCAGAACTGGCGCGGCCGCCGCGTCACCGTCATGGGGCTGGGGCGTTTCGGCGGCGGCGTGGGCGTGGTGCGCTGGCTGGCCGAGCAGGGCGCGCGACTGCTCGTCACCGATCGCGAGCCGGCCGAGCGCCTGACCGAATCCCTCGCCGCCATCACCGATTGCGGCGCGACGTTGCGCCTCGGCGAGCATCGCGAAAGCGACTTCCGCGACGCCGACGCCGTCGTGGTCAACCCGGCTGTGCCGGACAGCTCGCCCTATCTGACGGCGGCGCGCGACGCGGGCGTGCCCGTCACCACCGAGATCAACCTGTTCGTCGAACGCTGCCGCGGCAAGATCATCGGCATCACCGGCAGCGTCGGTAAAAGCACGATCACCGCCATGACCGGCCACGTCCTCGAACGCGCCTTGCCTCAGCGGCGCATCTGGGTCGGTGGAAACATCGGGCGCTCGCTGCTCACGCGGCTGAGCGAGATCGGACCGCAAGATCTGATCGTACTGGAGCTATCGAGCTTCCAGTTGCATCGCGCGGCGTCGATCGGGTGGAGCCCGCACGTCGCCGTCCTCGCGCGGATCACGCCCAACCACCTCGACTGGCACGGCACGTTCGATGAATACGCCGTGGCGAAGCTCAACATCCTCCGCTTTCAAGACGCGGCCCGCGATCATGCCATCCTCGAGGACGCGCCGGACCTACTCGACATCTTGAGCAAGCAGGGCGTCGATGCGCAACGCTGTTGGCGCTATGCGGCGACGGACGCCGGCGCGCACGCGCGGCGCGGCCCGTTCAGCGACGGCGAGAGCGGGCAGGGCGCGATCCGCCGCGCGCCTGCCA
>CAYQLG010000119.1:0-12029 GCA_964418235.1 uncultured Planctomycetales bacterium | reverse complement strand
AGCACGTCGCGCCCGCCGGGGCCGCCCCCGGCGACGCGGGCCACGGTCGCGCCCGCCGGCGTGCTCGCGTCGAACGCGCTGATGGTCAGCGCGTTGCAGTTGCCGTCGATGTCGTTGGCCAGAACGTCCACGAGAATCGGCCCGGCCAGCGTGACGACCGCCGCATCGAAGATCGCCCGCGGCGGCAATGGCGTGGGAAAAGGCGGCTCCAGCGTCAGGCACGAGGCCGACTCGGAATAGAACAGGATCTGGCGACTGTCGATTTGGCCAAAATCAGAAAAACCCGCGCCGCAGCCGCCCACCGAGGCGCACATGATCGAGCAATCGGGCTGTCCGTTGCAGTGTCCGGCGCTCCAGATGTGACCGATCTCGTGCGCCGAGACCGACACGCGCAGCGCGAAATTACTCGACCAGCGCGACTGCACCGCGCTGTAGCCGTTGGTGCGATTGCAGGCTGTTGCCAGATAGGCGATGCCGATCGTGCTGCCGGCAATGTCGCGCCCGGTGAAGAGCTGCACCATGCCACGGTTCAGCGTCGAGTATTCCGTGTTCCAGAAGTTCTTCAATTCTTCGAGCAGTTCCGAGCCGGCGGTCGATTGAAACGCATCCGGCTCGGCGGTGCGGACAAACGTGTCGCCGATCTGAATGACCATGCGCACGTCGCGGGCATAGATCGCCTCGACGCCGTTCATCACGGCTTCCATGTCGGTAATGGTGGCGGCCGTGGATGAGCCGTTGAGGTTGAAATATTCCACGTCGGCGTCGAGCGCAATGCGGAACTGCCGCTGACAACTGCCGTCGAGCAGCGACGGATCGCTCAGATCAGCGGTCGATACGTCATAGCGCTCGGCGTAGTCGTTCGGGATGCTCGTGCCGCAGTTCGCGTCGGTCAGCGCGATATCCGTCGCGCGATAGACCACGTGCAACGTCGGATCGGCCGCGGCATCAAGCGGGGCGAGCGGCTGGATGTACCAATCCGGCCCGGCATTGCTGAGGACCAGCGCCTCGATCCCCTCGGGACGAACATTGAGCGCGACCACCGACTCCGGCTCGTCCGCGACGAAGCCGCGATAGGTCGCGACCGGCGGAGCGGCGATGGGCTTGCGCCCGTCCGGTCCGACCTCCCAGGCCTGATAATCCATCGCCCGCAGCGAACGCTTTTCGACGACGAGGACGCGCTCGACGCCGTCGAGCGGGACGCTGACGATGAACTCTGCCGGCAAATCGGCCGGCGCCGTCAGCGCCGCGATCGAAAAATCATGCAGATTCAGCCGCTGCCGCAGCCCATCGGTCAACCCGCCGGATGCGGGCGAAACGAGTGAGTGCAACAGTAGCTGAGAGACAATCCCAGATGTGGCGGCGTAGCCGAAGACCTTCATGTACGACTCTCCGAAACGAGTGGCTCAATGCGCGGATGTTCGCGAAGGAACAAACCGATCCCAGCGCAGAGTGATAGTAGTCAGCGGCCCGGGCCCGTAGCAAGCTAAGGTGATATCACCCGGCGGTGGGACAAGTCAGCGAGAACATCCCGGCATGCTGGCCGGCACAGCTGAGGGAAATGAGCGGCGGTCAGTACCGAGTAGAAAGGTGAAGCGGCGCGGGCAAGTGGGATTGCCCGCGCCGTAATCACCTGATCAGATTATCAAAGTCTAGCATGGCTGCGGTTATCACAGCCATACGTCGGCGCCAATCAGCTGCCGCCGGCCAGGCGCGAGACAAACGGGTCGATATCGTCGAAGTTCACGGCGCCATCGCCGCTGGTGTCGGCCCGTTGATAGTCGCAATCCGGATATGCCGTCTCGTACGGGGCGCGCCCGGTGAGCGCCAGTACGAATGGGTCGATGTCGTCGAAGTTCACCACGCCGTCGCAGTTCACATCGCCGGTTCCGATCGGCGTGGTCGTGACGCCGCGGAAGCGCGGCGTGTAGCCGGGGAATACCGCCGTCAGGTTGGCATTGCCGAGTCGGCGTTGGACGACCTCAGAAAGAATGTCGCGATAGTCGATCGTGGCGCGCAGATCGCGACCGCCTTCCCATTGATCGGGGTGAATGCCCGGCCAATCCGTAAGGACGCGCCCGCCGGCGATGTGGCGTCCCATCAGCATCATCGCGCCGCCGCGGCCGTGATCAGTGCCATAGCTGCCATTTTCGGCGACGTTGCGGCCGAACTCGGTCATCACAATCAGCGTGACGTTGGGGGCGACGCCGCTGAACATATCGGCGTGGAAGGCCGCCAGCGAATTGGCCAGATTGGAGAACAGCGACCCGAGGTAGCCGGTGTGATCCCCCTGGAAAGCGTGGGTATCCCAGCCATCGATGTCGATCGCGATGGCTTCGACGCCGAGTTGGGCCTTGATCAGGGCCGCGCTGCTCTTGAGGGCGTAGCCGAAATTGCTGCCTGGATAGGCGGCGCCGCCGGCCGGTCGATATGACGCGAAATCAACCAGATTAAGCAGGTCGATCGTCTGTTGCGTGGTCTGGGCCGACGTGCGCAGCGGGTCGCCGGTGCGCGCATACATGGATTGAACGGCGGAAGCGCGGAGAGAGCTAGACCCGCCGACGGTGGTCAGGCCGAAGTCATCGAGATCGGCAATGGGCAATGTGAGCGGTCCGCCGTCGAGACTGCGATGCAGGCCGCGGATGTCGCGGCCGGTGCCGATGGCGCGCAAGATGGCGTCGGGCCGCAAGGGCGGGATCGACGCGAGGTGCCGGCCCAGCCAGCCGGTGGTATACGTGTCGGAGGCGACGGAGCGGGCCGCCTCCATATAGAGCTGCGCCGCAAAGTGAGAGCGTTCAACGATATTCAGGCCGCAGGCGTGCACAAAGAGCAAGTGCCCGGCCTGATACGCCGGCAAAAGCGCCGCGAAATTCGGCGGTATCGCGAAATAGTCGGTCAGCGCGATCGCGCGCTGCGGGGCGGTGCTGTCCGGCGCCGGGATCGCGATCGTCGGCCGCGTGTTGTAATAGACGGCCTCGTTGTAAGGGATGCACATCGACAGGCCGTCGACGCCGCCGCGGAGGTAAACAACCACCGCAATGTCGCGCTGCGGCGAAGGCTCGGCGGCGAGGGTCACGCGCGGCAGCCAGGCCGGGGCCGACGCCGCCAGCAGCGTTCCGCCGCTCACCCGCAGAAAATCGCGCCGGGACAACTCGTTATATTCGTGGCAGGCGTGGCAATCATGCTTCGACATATTCAAGCTCCTGCAATTCAGGCTGATATTCAAACGCGCAAGTCGCATTCAGGCCGGCGACCGTGGCGCCGGGCCGGTCGGATCACAGGCCTAGTACCACTGGAACGTCGGCGAGGCCAGCGCCAGCGCGAGCGCATCGCGCCGGAGGCCTTGCGGATCGGGCAGGAGGTACTGACGGATCGTGTCGTGTTCGTCGGCCGTCAATGTTCCGCCAAAGAGCTTGTCGTCAATCAAGAGGCTCATTGGATAGGGCGATGAGGTTGATCCAAAGAAGACATCGGGGTTGACGAAGGCGCCGATCAGCCCGTTGTTGGCGAGCAGGAACGCGAAATTCCAGCGCGGCAGCAAAATGCTCTGCCAGGCATCGAGCCGATCGGGGTAGCCGTCCGGCGGACCCCAGTCGAACGGGAGATGGCGCGCTTTGCCCAACTCAGTACGGACGGCGCCGGTGCCGCCAAAGTTGGTGACGATGCCGCGAATCGCACTGATGAACATGTGATACGGCCGTTTCAGCTTCATCGGCGCAGCGTCCGGGTCGATGCTCGCAAACAGTGTGCGGATCATCGCCTTGATGTCGCCGCGCGTGGCGCGATACGTGTCGGCGACGCTCTGCACCAGGCTGGCCGGCGGGTCGTAACTGTGGAAATAGCGGCAGAGCTTGAGCGCAACAAAGCGGGCCGTGCTGGGGTGGTTCGACAGGATGTCGAGCACATCCAGCCCCTCTTCATATCCGCGGCCGGCGGGAAAATCGTACCCAAGGATGCGCTTCGAACCATAGTCATGGTCCTGCTGGAAAAACACGAACTCGAAGGCGTATTGCGGCGAAATCTCGGGCCGCCAGTAGGACCAGCCGGTGAAGGCCCGCGCCACTTCGACGACATCCTGCTGGGTGTAGCCGCCGTCCACGCCTAGCGTGTGCAGCTCCATGATCTCGCGCGCGTAATTCTCGTTCGGCGTCGTGACCGTGTTGATGTAGTTGTCGAGATAAAGCATCATCGCCGCGCTATGGGCGCTGGCGTGCAGCATTTGAGGGAATGTGCCCAGCGCGTGCCGGCGGATCACCTCGCGCTGATCGACGAGCCGCATGTAGGCCAGCTCGGTCTCCTTCAGGTGGATGTTGAAGTGATCGCTCCACAATTCCACCATGCGCTCGAAAAGCTGGCGATTGCTTAGCGCCGCGCCGAATATGTACTGATCTTGCTGCGTCACCATTGCCCCTGCGAAGCTCATCGATTCCCACAGCGAGTAAAACTGCGGCAATTGCCACTGCAACATCGGATACTGCGCCAGCCGCGCTTCGTAGGTCTCGTCGGGTATCGCCGTCGGATTAAGCTGATATTCGAGATAGCCCTGGTAGCCCAGTTGCTGGGCCCGCTGAAACTCCGCCAGCGTAAAGCCGAAATTGAGCCGGTTCACCAGAAAGCGCAGCGCATTGGGCGTAATGGGGCTTGCAGCGGATGCGCCCGCGGCCGCGCCTAACGCCGAGAGCAGCCCGCCGCCTTGCAGCAAGCGGCGCCGGGAAAGCTGCCGCTCACGCCATTGCTCTGCGGACATCTCCAGCGGCGGCCCCGCATCCGCGCTCATCAGCCAGTTCCAGATGCTGTTCATACGCACGACTCCCTGACGGTGCACCTATCGAAACGGCGACGCCTGCCGCCGACAAAAGCCTGACATGCGAACCGCGCCGGTTCGCCCTCAACCGCTGGAGGATGCCGGGGGGAGAATCCGCCCGCCCGCCCGATCGGCGGCCTCAAAAACGCGCCCTTCCGCTCCTCCGTCTGAACCTGCGCCAAGATAGCTCACGCGCGGGCACGATTCAATGCCACTTTTCTCACACAGCGGCCAGGGCGGTTATTTGTCATCAAGCCGCCGCCGATAACCACCGCAGAAAGCGAAATGTGCCGACGGAGTTGGCTTCGATGCACGGCGTTTTGTAGTCTTGACCTGGATGAACCGATGAAGCGGCAAGGCACGGGGAGTTTGGGAGCCGTCCGATGCGAAACCTGGCAATCTGGCTGCAACGCTCGAGACGCTTCGCACGCGACGAAGATGGCCCCAGCGCCGTTGAATATGCCGTCATGCTGGCGCTGATCGTGCTCGTCTCATTCGCGGCGATCGGCAGTGTCGGCCGCAAGATGTACGACCTGTACGAGATTATCGACGGCAGCATCCCGGCGTAGGCCCGCGTCCGAAACGGGTGATACATGACTGACCGCTTTATCTTCTGGACGGTGTCGATTACAGCCGCGATTGTCAGCGGCTGGATGCTGGCTGTCCGTCCCAACGCATCGATGAGAGGCATCGCCACGCCGGTCTCGGCGTTGGCGGTGCTCTTGGCTGTATTGCTCGTGCTTCTAGCCGTGACCGGCAACGAGGGCATGATTACGACGCGCATGCGCTATGCCGTGTCGGGCCATTGACCGCGGCGCTTTACTTCGTTCTTCACGATTCACGGCAGAAATCACTCTTTCACCATCGCGCGGTCCCACCGTCGCCGACGGCCTGTGCGCTGTAGCGTCGGCCCTCCGTGGCCGACGGCGTATGCTGCCGGCACATCACGTGATACCGATATGGCGTCGGGTACGCAGCGCCGACGGTACAGTTCGCCGCGAAGACCGTGTCCGGTAGGGACGACCGCGTCTAGCTGCGTCGCAGAATCCCCAGCCCCAGCAACATCAGCAGGATCATCGAGAGCGGCTCGGGAATTTCCGTGAACTTGTAGAGCGCTCGGTCAAAGTCGCTGACCCACAGCGTGCCATCCGGCCCAAACGTCACGCCGTCCGGGCCGATGAAGTCGCGCGAACCGCCCGGGTCAAACGTTGCCAGACGCCGCAGAAAACGCCCCTCCCGATCGACCACGTCGACATAGCCCTCACCGCGACCGCCGAAGCGCGCCAAAATCAAATTCCCCGCATAGTCAGCCAGTTCACCGGCGGCATTGGGCGGAATGATCGCGATGCCGTCCGGTCCGGGGCCGCCCAGATCAGCATTGAGGAGCACCGGCGGATCGAGCTGTAATTGATCTTCGACGATGCGAAAATCCGCCGTCCAGAGCGTGCGCCGCTCATAGCTCGTGATGTAAAGCGTGTCTTGATCAAGCAGCCCGATGCCGCCGCCGTTGGGAAAATCATCCACCGGCAGGAAGACCTCACTGAGCGCTTCGCCGGGGCCGTCGCGCTGGAAGCGCCCGAGGACGACCCCCATCGGGGCATACTCCATCGCGAGATACATGTCGTTTTCGAGCAGTAGCAACCCCGCATCGGGGAAGCCATTCAGCGACGCCGGCCCGTAAGAAACAGCCAGACTCGGAATCAGCGCGCCAGTGTCAGGATTGACCGCGTAAATCCGGAATGGATCGCCCCCGACCACCGGCCCGAGCATGGTCAGCACCGTGCCCGCGGGCAGGCGCTGGTTGTTGTAGACGCGCTCCTGCGGCAAAACGGCGACGCCGGTGGTTCCGCCCGGCGGCATCGCACCCTGAATCGGCAGACGCGTGACCTGCACCTGCCCAAAGCCCGGCGCTACGGTCATCATCGGCGTCGCCATCAACTCGGGCGCCGCGCCAGCGGCCAGCAGCACCGCCACGCTCAATCCGCCTCGCCACGGCCTCGCGCTCCGACTGCGACCTTCCGCCTCAAGCGGCCTGGAAGTCGGCGGGACATTTTCGATACGGCTCTTTGGCATGCAGCTCCTCCGCTTATCGCCGGCTTGGCGAGTTACCCGGCTCAGCTTCCATCCGGCCTTCGCAACGACACACCAGCGGCTCGAGCGACTATATCTTCCTGTAGCGACGGGATCCTCTGCCCGGCGGTGGATCGCAGCAGATTCGCCGTCGGCCACGGAGGGCCGACGCTACAGGTCAATCAAAGCCGACGCTGCGGTTCAATCGAAACTGCTCTCACGATGATAGTGAGGCTGATTCGCGCTGACCGGTGCACGGCAGAACCACCGCATGTGCGCAGCGAATGGCGTCATCGGTCGGCGGATAACGCGCGCAGGTCTCGTAACCGCACGCGACGCTCATTCAGCGATTTTGGACATGACGCAGATATGCGGACCGCCGGCGCAGCATCGGAAAGTGATTATTCCGGCTCAGCAGGGGCGGCGCGGCGTGGCTGGACATTCATAACCGTGGCGGAAAATAGCTCGACGACCTGCTCTACCAGCGGATCTTGCCGCGCCCGCGCGAGCTGCTCGGTGGAAACACCGCCTGCAATCGGACGCCGGCCAGTCGTCTGCTCAGGGTGATCCTGGCGAACGGGTGGTTCGCAGGGGTCCACCGGCTCATGCGGCTCTTCGACGAAATCGATATCGTCTGGTGGCTCGATGACCGGGCGCGGGGTTTGCACGGGGCGTCGCTCGCTCGCGGGCGGGGCCGTCGTCGCCGGTGTGCCACGGGCTGTGCTGCTCGACGCGATGGGCCGCCGCTCGGAGGGCGCAGCCGCGCGATCATTTGCCGGCGCGACGGTCGCGCGCGCCGCTTCACGGGCCGGCGGAGGGTGCGCGGCCTCAGCGCCGCCGGTCAGACTCTTTTTTTTTTTCGCCGGGGTCGCCCCCGGCCGGCAGGGCGGCGAGCAGTTGCTCGATCGCGCCCCACTCGCGCATCTTCGCGAAGCGCACCATCAGCGCGTCAGTCAGCGCGCGGCCGGCCCCGCTGAAGCGCACATTGCGGCGCAGCTCTTCGACCATCGCGATCATCTGGACATAGTGCGACGCCTCAAACGCGCGGGCCAGGGCCGAGTATTCCTCGACGGCGCTCGCCGGAACCTCAATCAGCGTCGCATCCGCCCCGCAAGCCCGCATGACCAGCAACGTGCGCAGCACGTCGATCAGATCGTTGCAGAAGACCTCCAGCCCACGGCCCGCCGAGAGAATCTGGTCGATCGTCTTCAGCACGCCGGCCACGTCGCCGGCCGCAGCCTGCTTGAGCAGCGCCAGAGTCAACTCATCCTGAGCCGGCGGCAGCACCTCGTCGAGCACCGCCGCGGTCACCTTGTCAGAGGCGACCGAGAGCAGTTGATCGAGCAGGCTGAGCGCGTCGCGCATCGAGCCATTGGCCAGCCGCGCCACGCGCTGCAGAACGCGCTCTTCGGCGGTCGCGCCCTCCTGCGTGACGATGCGGGCCAGCGCCGCCGCGATGTCGTCGGCGTTGATGTTGCGAAAGTTGAAGCGCTGACAACGGCTCTGGATGGTCGCGGGCACCTTCTGGATTTCGGTCGTTGCGAGGATGAATTTGACGTGCTCGGGCGGCTCTTCGAGCGTCTTGAGCAGGGCGTTGAAGGCGCCCGTGCTGAGCATGTGCACCTCATCGATGATGTAGATGCGGAAGCGGCTGCGCGCCGGGCGGAAAGCGGCGTTGCTGCGCAGCTCGCGGATGTTGTCGACGCCGGTGTTGCTGGCCGCGTCGATCTCGAGCACATCGAGATCGTTGCCCTCGGCGATGTTGGTGCAGGCGTCGCAGCTCAGGCAGGGCGTGGCGGTCGGGGCTTCGGACTTCAGACAATTCAGGGCTTTCGCCAGAATGCGGGCGGTGCTGGTCTTGCCGGTGCCGCGCGTGCCGGTGAAGAGATAGCCGTGATGGATGCGCCCGGCCTTGATCGCATTGACGAGGGTGGTCGCGATCGGCTCCTGGCCGACGATCTCCGTGAATGTGCGCGAACGGTACTTGCGTGCGAGTACGGTATACGCCATCGAAGCATTCCCATCGCCGCAACCCTGCCCATGGGTCGCTCGGCTCGCGCCCGCCGCCGCCGGTCTCGCCGCACAAGGTTTGCGTCCAGGGGCGTGTCGCGCGCTCGCCAGCAGAGTAGCCGCGAACCGACCGCGCGAACAGCCCCGCCCGCAAACCGAACCGCGCCCGTAAACCGAACCGCGCCCGTAAGGAAGCGATTCGATTCCGACGGCGCCTGATCGAGCTCCCATCGCCAAATGCCGGTACTGCCAGCTCCAGCTGCCGACATCACCGCCGCCACCGCGCAGCCGGCTCATCCTCGGCGGCGCAAGTGCGACCGCATGGCTTGGGCATCTGATCGGCCATCACACCCGCCGCGCCCGGCTCGACTCCAATCGCTCCCGCACGGTCGCGGTTCGGTTCAAGCCCGCCGCGCCCGGCTCGATCCCAATCGCTCCCGCACGGTCGCGGTTCGGTTCAAGCCCGCCGCGCCCGGCTCGACTCCAATCGCTCCCGCACGGTCGCGGTTCGGTTCAAGCCCGCCGCGCCCGGCTCGACTCCAATCGCTCCCGCACGGTCACGGTTCGGTTCGATCATGTCGCCGCGCACCGGGCGGCGATCGCAGCCTGGCCCAGGCAGATGCCGCCGTCATTGACTGGGACGGCCTGACTGATGAGCACTTCCGCGTGTGGTTCGAGCGCGTCTGCCACCGCATCAAGCAACAGCCGATTTTGACATACGCCGCCACTGAGCACCACGGCGTCGAGCGCCTCGCGCGCCAGCACCTCGCGCGCGGCCCGCGCGAAGCCCTCCGCCAAGGTCGCGTGAAATCGCCGCGCGATTTCCTCCGCGGGCCGGCCTGCGCGGCGCTCTGAGATCATTTGGAGCAGCAATTCACGCGGCGAAAGCGGCAGATGCTCATTTTCTGGAATGACGAAGGCGGAGGCATAGGGCGGCGCCGCGGACGCTGCTTGCGCGAGTTGCTCCAGCCAGATCGCCGCTTGACCTTCGTACGTGATCTCGCGCGTAAACCCAAGCACTGCCGCCGCCGCGTCGAAGAGCCGTCCCGCGGAACTGCTCGGGTGACAGCGCACGCCGCTGCGCACCAGCGCCACCGCTTGTTCGAAACGGGCCGGGAATGCGAACAGCGGCGCCGCGAGCCGCAGTCGCTCGGCATCTTCCGCGAGATAGGCCGCGGCGGCCTGCACTGGCCAGCGCGCCGCCGCATCGCCGCCCGGCAGCGCGACATAGGGCAGATGCGCCCGGCGCTCGAAGCCGGTCGCCATCGAACCGATCAGGACTTCGCCGCCCCAGATCGCGCCGTCGTCGCCATAGCCCGTGCCGTCGAGCGCCAACCCGACGACGCGCCGCTCGAACTGACCGGCTTCGGCCAGGGTCGCGGCGATGTGGGCCGCGTGATGCTGCACCGCGACGCGCCGCGCGCAGGGCAGCTCCTGCGCGCAGCGCGTCGCGGCATATTGCGGATGGGCGTCGTGCGCGATGATTAGCTCATCGGACGACACGGCGTACATTGCAAGCAGATCGGTGATCGTCTCACGAAATGATCGGCGGGTCGCATCATCGTCGAGATCGCCCAGGTGCTGACTGACATAGGCCGTGCCGTGCACGACGAGCGCCAGCGCGTTCTTCAAATCGCCGCCCACCGCGAGAATCGGCTGCTCAGAGGGAATTTGCGCCACCGGCCGCGGCGCATATCCACGCGCCCGGCGGATCATGAATGGCCGCCCGCGCCGCGTCGTCACGACCGAGTCGTCCACGCGCCGGGCGATGCCGCGCTGGCCGATGAGCAGCGCATCGCAGATGCCCGCCAGCCGCCGGCGGGCGTCGTCATCTTCATAGGCGATCGGCTGATCCGAGCGATTGGCGCTGGTCAGCACCAGCGGCAGCGGCACGCCCGCCGCGATCAACAAGTGATGCAGCGGCGTATAAGGCAGCATCACGCCCAGCTCGCTGCGCCCCGGCGCGATGCCGGCGAGATCGATCGAATAGGGGGAGTTGGCTGCGGCGGCACAGTTGGCGTCGCCGGCGATGTCGGTGACGCTGCTGGTCGCTGTCGGCATGGCGATCGGCGGCGCGCCGCGGACCGGGGCCAGCACGATCGGCCGCGCGACGCTGGTCAGCAGCGCCTCCGCTGCCGGATCGAGCATGACCAGCTCATGCGCCTGCGCCAGTGAACCAACCAGGAGCGCGAAAGGCTTCTCTTTGCGGAATTTCCGAGCGCGCAGCGCCGCGATGGCGACGGTGTTGCGGGCGTCACACGCGACGTGATATCCGCCGATGCCCTTGATGCCGATGATCTGCCCGGCGCGAAGGCGTGCGGCGGTCTGCGCAATCGCATCTGCGCCGTTGGCAATGGCGGTAAATGGCGCCGCGCTCGCGCTGGTCGCACCCACCCCCACCGCGCTTGAGCCGACCGCGCCCAAAATGCCAAGCGTGTAGTCTGGCCCGCACGCCGGGCACGCGACCGGCTGGGCATGAAAGCGCCGCTCGCGCGGATCCTCATATTGCGCTCGACAAGCCGGGCAAAGCGGCCACTCGGCCATGGTTGTATGCGCGCGGTCATAGGGCAGCCGCCGAATGATCGAATAGCGCGGGCCGCAGTGGGTGCAGTTGATGTACGCATAGCCGCAGCGCGCATCTCCCGGCGTGAACAGCTCACGCAAACAATCGGCGCAGATGGCCAGATCCGCCGCGATTTCGGCGGTCGGCGCGGCCGCCGCCACGCTCGCGATGATGCGAAATTCCTGCGCGTGCGTGAAATCCGCCGGCGCCGCGTCGATCATCCGAATGTCGGCGGCGGGCGGCGCCTCCGCACGCAGCCGAACAACGAAGTCCTGCAACACCGCGGCCCGCGCCTCGGCATGAATCCAGACGCCATCCGCGTCATTGCGGACCCAGCCGCGCACGCCGAGCGCCTGCGCCACGTGATAGACAAACGGGCGAAAACCCACGCCTTGCACCAGGCCGCGAATGTGGATGCGCCAGGCTATCGACTCAGCGGACATGCGGCCCTCAGCAAATACGCGGCAGCGGATCACCCACGAGTACGTCCACCGCGCGCTGCCCGCCATACGGCGTGATCGCCCAGACCGAGCCGGGCCTTCCGGCGGAGATCGTGCCGATGGTGACGGCGCCCGCGCCGCCTGG